>CAZXZX010000121.1:0-9305 GCA_964645445.1 uncultured Gaiellales bacterium | reverse complement strand
TGCGGGCTCGCCGTGCGGTCGACGAGCACGCGCCGGCCTCGCGCGAGACCCAGTACGTACTCGAACATCGACTCGTCGGGGAAACCGCCGATGCCCACGATCGTTCTCGGGTCCATCGTCGGGGGTATGACAACATCTGCGCTCATGACACGGTACGTATACGCCTTCGACGAGCCATCCGAAGGCGGCCGGGAGCTTCTCGGCGGCAAGGGAATCGGCCTTGCCGAGATGACCCAGCTGGGTATCCCGGTGCCCGCCGGCTTCACGATCACGACCGACGCCTGCCGCGCGTACATGCGCGACCGGGGCATCCCGAACGGCCTCGAAGAGGAGATCGAGGAGCAGATCACGCGGCTCGAGGAGAAGGCCGGCAAGCAGTTCGGCGACTCCGACGACCCGTTGCTCGTATCGGTGCGCTCCGGCGCGGCGATCTCGATGCCGGGGATGATGGACACGATCCTCAACGTCGGCTTGAACGACGACGCGGTGCGCGGGCTCGCAGACGCGACGGGGAACCCCGCGTTCGCATACGACTGTTATCGCCGCTTGATCCAGATGTTCGGCGAGACCGTGGACGGGATCGAGCCCGGCCACTTCAAGGACGACCCGGCCAATCCGGAGCGGACGGTCGAGACGTTCAAGAACGTCTATCGCCGCGAGACGGGCGAGGACTTCCCGCAGGACGCGCGCGAGCAGCTTCGCCGCGCGGTCGTCGCCGTCTTCGAGTCGTGGAACACGCCGCGGGCGAACGTGTACCGGCAGACGTACGGCATTCCGCACGACATCGGCACCGCCGTGAACGTCGTGCAGATGGTGTTCGGGAACAAGGGCGAGGGCTCGGCGACCGGCGTGTGCTTCACGCGCAACCCGTCCACCGGTGAGCAGGGCGTGTACGGCGAGTACCTCGTCAATGCGCAGGGCGAGGACGTCGTCGCAGGCACCCGCACGCCGCAGCCCGTCGAGGAGATGGCGGAGCGGCTGCCGGACGCGTATGCGCAGCTGCTCGAGACGATGGCGCGGTTGGAGCAGCACTACCGCGACATGCAGGACATCGAGTTCACCGTCGAGGAGGGGCACCTGTACCTCCTGCAGACGCGTTCAGCGAAGCGCACCGCCGCGGCGGCGCTCAAGGCCGCGGTCGACATGTCCGGCGAGGGCCTGATCAGCCGCGAGGAGGCGATTGCTCGGATCGACCCGGGCCAGCTCGACCAGCTCCTCCATCCGATGCTCGATCCGAAGGCGCAGTTCGAGGTCGCCGCGCGCGGGCTGAACGCGTCGCCCGGCGCAGCGAGCGGCGCCCTCGTGCTGGACGCCGACACGGCGGCCGAGCGCGGGAAGGCGGGCGAGGCGGTCATCCTCGTCGGCTGGGAGACGACGCCCGACGACATCCACGGGATGATCCAGTCGAGAGGCGTGCTCACCGCGCACGGCGGCATGACGTCGCACGCGGCAGTCGTCGCGCGCGGCATGGGCAAGCCGTGCGTCGCCGGCTGCGAGGGCCTGGAGATCGACCTCGAGGCGAGAACCGTGCGCCTCGGCACGCACGAGCTGCGCGAGGGCGACGTCATCACGATCGACGGCGGCACGGGCCGCGTCATCGTCGGCGAGGTCGCGCTCGTTCCGCCGCAGATCAACGAGGACTTCGAGACGGTCCTCGGCTGGGCCGACGAGGTACGCCTCCTGGGCGTGTGGGCGAACGCGGACAACCCGGAGGACGCCGCGAAGGCGCGCGAGTTCGGCGCACAGGGCATCGGCCTCTGCCGCACCGAGCACATGTTCTTCGGCGACGAGCGCCTGCCGGTGGTGCAGGAGATGATCCTCGCCTCGGACGAGGCCGGACGCCGCGAGGCGCTCGACCGGCTTCTGCCGTTCCAGCAGGCCGACTTCGAGGGGATCTTCGAGGCGATGGCCGGGTTCCCGGTCGTCATCCGCCTGCTCGACCCTCCGTTGCACGAGTTCCTCCCGTCGCTCGACGAGGCGACGGACGAGCGGATGCGCAACCGCATCAAGGCGTTGACCGAGTCGAACCCGATGCTCGGAACGCGCGGCTGCAGGCTCGGCATTCAGTGGCCGGAGATCTACGAGATGCAGGTGCGCGCGATCGCGCGGGCCGCGAAGGCGGTGCAGGAACGAACCGGCGACGCGCCGCTCGTCGAGATCATGCATCCGCTCGTCGGCTTCGCCGAGGAGCTGCGCAGGCTTCGCGTTCTCACCGAGCAGGTGATGGCCGAGGAGGCGCCCGAGATCGAGTACACGTGCGGCACGATGATCGAGCTGCCGCGCGCGGCACTGCGTGCGGACGAGATCGCCGAGCACGCGGACTTCTTCTCGTTCGGGACGAACGACCTGACGCAGACGGCGCTCGGGATGTCGCGCGACGACGCCGAGGGCAAGTTCCTCACCTTCTACCTCGAGGACGGCGTCATCGAGCGCAACCCGTTCGAGACGCTCGACCAGGACGGAGTCGGCGAGCTCATGCGCATCGCCGTCGAGCGCGGCCGAGGGGCGAAGGAGACGATCAAGCTCGGCATCTGCGGCGAGCACGGCGGCGATCCGAAGTCCGTCGAGTTCTGCCACGGGCTCGGGCTCGACTACGTCAGCTGCTCTCCCTACCGCGTGCCGGTTGCGCGGCTTGCAGCCGCGCAGGCGGTGCTGAAGCAGGCGCACCGCGCCCAGTACGTCGCTGCAGGTGGCTAGCCGGCTGCCTGCAGCGGCACGGTACGGCCGCGGCTGACGACGCGGCGGTAGCGCGGGCTCACCGTAGGCTCACGGGTCGGCTCCGGCGTCGTCGCGGCGGGCGGTGGATAGCGGCGCGAAAGGCCGTGCAGCTCGGAAAGGAGACGTGCCGTCTCCGCGCGCTCGCGCTCGCGAATGCCCGCCGCCTCCTTCCGCGGCAGGACGTCGCCATCGACGTCGAGTTGGAGCGCATGGTCGAATGTGTCGAACGAGGCGAGCAGCGCTCGCGCGAGCCGCTCCTCCGGAGCCCGGTAGGCGCCTTCGTGGTGGCGCCTGCGGATCTCGGCGAACGCGAGCGACTCGCAGACCTCGCGTCCGCAGGTGAAGAGGTCGCTGTCCCACACGATGAAGCCCGGCCGGCCGCAGTACCGGCACCGGTCGAGACGGATGAAGGAGTCGCGCGCCACGCTTCCAGCGTGTCTCTCGGGGCTCCATGCCGCATCGGGGCGGCTACCGACGGGCCTTACGCGAGGCCGCGGACCTGCCAGTAGGCGATCGCGACGCTGGCTGCTGCGATGAGCACGACGCCGACCATGCCGCTGAGGCCGATCCGGCCGGCCCGGCTGCTCGGCTCACGCCGCCAGTTCGCAAACGCGAGCGTGACGAGGATGCCGCCGATCAACCCGCCGACGTGGCCGCCGACGGAGATGTTCCCGCCGACGCCGTTGTAGAAGAAGTTGATCGCGAGGTTGATGACGATCCACGTCAGCGCGTTGCCGGCGAGACGTCCCGTCACCTGCCACTCGAGGATCAGCATCGCGCCGAGCACGCCGAAGATCGCGCCGGACGCGCCGACCACGGGCGTCGTCGGCGACTGGACGAGCGCGCCCGCAGAGCCTGCGAGGCCGGAGACGAAGTAGAGGATGAGGAAGCGCCGCGGGCCGAGGTACAGCTCGACCGGTCGCCCGATGATCCACAGCGCCAGCATGTTCAGCGCGATGTGCAGGAAGAAGCCGTGCAGGAACATCGCGGTGACGAGCCGCCACCAGTCGCCGTTCGCGACGAAGGGCCCGTACAGGATCCACTTCACATACAGCGATCCGCCGGGGGCGTTCAGCCCGTTCCCCTGCACCGCGGTGATGAGGTACACGACGACGTTCAGCACAATCAGCGCCGTCGTCACGCGCGCCTGGAGCACGCGACCGGGCGCGCGCGCCACGTTCGGCGGGCTGAACACCTTCCGACGCCCCGGCGTGCTGCCTGCATGATCCGGGCAGCGAATGCCGACCGGCGCCATCGTCATGCACTCGGTGCAGACGGGGCGGCCGCACTCCGAGCAGGAGAGACCGGTCTCGCGGTCGGGATGGCGGTAACACGTCGGCATGCCGGACTAGGGTAGTCAGGTGCGCGTACACGTCGCGTTCACTCCGGGAGAGCAGACGCCGGCAACGGTCGGCATCGTCGTCGACGTCCTGCGCGCGACCTCGACGATGGCGCAAGCGCTCGCGACCGGATATCGGCGCGTTCTCTGCTGCGCGGAGATCGAGGACGCGCGCTCGCTCGCGGAGACCGAGGGTGATGTGAAGCTCGCGGGCGAACGGCGCCTCGAGCACATCGAGGGCTTCGACTTCGGCAACTCGCCGCGCGAGCTCGCCGGGATGGCGGCGGCCGAGACGCTGATTCTGACGACGACGAACGGCACACGGCTGCTCGTCGCCGCGGCAGCGCGGTTCGAGCAGGTGCTCGTCGGATCGCTCCTCAACCTCGGCGCAGTCGCGAATGCGGCGCGTGAGACCGGGGAGGACGTCGCGGTCCTCTGCGCGGGCGTCCTCGGCGAGCTTGCGCTCGACGACGCGTATTGCGCCGGGCGAATCGTCGCCGCGCTCGGCGGCGACCATGCCGACTCCGCTGCGGCGGCTGCGCGGCTCGCGGCGAGCTTCCCGGACCCGGAGGCCGGGCTCGGCGCGAGCCAGAGCGCCCGCAACCTCCGACGGCACGGTCTGGAGGAGGACATCGACTGGTGCGCGCGCGAGAACGCGCTCGACGTCGTGCCCCGGTTCGTCCGGATGGTCGGGCCTGCGGCCGAGGTCGCACTCCAAACGCCTTCGTCGTAGAAGTGGGCGCGGCAGAGGCCGCTCTTTTGATTGGATTCGCCTCTCCCCGGGGGTCGCTCATGTCGAGGTTCACGAGCTGATGGAAGTCTTCGCCGGAGCGCGCGCCAGGCTCGACCGGGCACGCGACCAGACCGCGGCTCTCGAGGCGGAGTTCCAGGAGTTCTGCGATCGCGATACGCACGTCGTCCGCGAGCTCTTCGACGCCGAGACCGGCAGGAAGCGTGCCGAATACGTCGTCACCGAGCCGCTCCCAGGCACCTGGTCGGCCATCGTCGGGGAGATCGCTTACGACCTTCGCTCCGCTCTCGATCACGTCGTCTACGACCTCACATGCCTCGAGAACGGCGGGCCGCTCGGCCGGACCGGCTTCCCGATCTTCGAGGACGAAGCCCGCTACGACGAGCTGACGACGCGCGGCGAGCCGGCCCTGGGCAGCGGGGTCTTCAAGATCCGCGGGGTCAATCCGTACGCAAAGGCGGCGATCAGGAGCCTGCAGCCGTTCGAGGTTCGCAAGACGGCGGCGTTCGAGCCGCCGATGCTCGGCCTCCTGCACGAGCTGAGCGCCGCCGACAGACACCGCACGATCCCGCTCTGTCGGCTGCGCTGGGTCGGCAGCGTCATCCGCAGCCGGAGACCGATCCGCGACCTCGCCTTCCGTTGGGGCCCGACGCTGGAGGACGGCGCGACGCTGGCGGAGTGGATACCGGCGTTCGCCGACGACGGCGAACAGGATCTGGTCGCGGCCCTCGACTTCGACATCGGCTTCGGCGACGCCGCTCCCACCTGGCCCTATGCGAGGAATCCGCCGGTGATCGATGTGCTGGAGGGGATCTGCGCCGCTGTCAGCGAGACCCTGCGGATTCTCGAGGCGACCGTCCGCTTGACAGGGGAACGTATGTTCGTATAGAACATACGTTCCCGTGATCGCCTGCCTCTCCATCCCCGGCTTCGATCTCAAGGCGGCTCTGCGCGCGACACCCTCCCTCGCGCTTCGCCCGGCGGCGCTTGCGCCGGAGCCGGGCGGCGAGCCGCTCATCGGGCCGGTGACGGCGGCGGCCGAGGCGGCGGGCGTGCGACCGCGGATGCGCCTGGGCGAGGCGCTGGCGACGTGCCCGCGGCTCGTGCTCGTCGATCCCGACCCGGCCGCCGCCGAGCAGGCGTGGGAGGAGGTCGTCCGCTCGCTCGAGGACGCGGGCTTCGCCGTCGATCCCGCCTCGGCCGGGATCGCGTACTTCGATACGCGCGGGGTCGAGCGGCTGTACGGCGGGCTCGAGCCCGCGCTCCGGCGTGCGCTCGCCGTCGCCGGTCCGGCGTGGGATGCGCGCCTCGGCGCCGCCGGGCGCCGGTTCGCGGCGCTCGCAGCGGCGTCCGTTGCGAAGCCGGGGCAACTGCTCGTCGTGCGCGACGAAGAAGTGGGGCGCTTCCTCGCGCCGCTGCCACTGACACTGCTGCCGCTCGACCGGCAGCGCTACGAAGAGCTCGAATCGCTCGGAGTTCGCAGGCTGGGACAGCTTGCCGGGCTCCCGGGTGGCGCCGTCGCCGAACGTCTGGGGCCGGACGGCCGGCGCGCCTGGGGCCTGGCGAGAGGCGGGGCGGCCGCGCGTGTGCGCGGTCGCCGGCCGCCGGCCGAGCTCGCCGAGACGCTCGCGTTCCCCGAGGCGGTCGCCAACGAGCTGACGCTTCGGCGCGCGCTCGGCGCGCTCATCGAGACGACACTGGCGCACCCGGAGCGCCGCGACCGCTTCGTCCGCAAGGTCGCGCTCGGCGCCGGCCTCGTCGGCGGCGGCTCCTGGCGACGGACGTTGACGCTGCGCGAGCCGAGCGCCGATGCCGGCCGCATCCGTGTCGCGCTCGCATCGAAACTGTCCGAGCTGCCCGGGCCGGTGACCGAGCTGCGGCTCGAGCTCGTCGAGCTGACCGAGCCCGCCGGCCGCCAACTGGAGCTGCTCGCCGCCGGCGCCGAAGACCGCCGCCGCCTGAGCGACGGGCTCCGCCAGGTCCGGGCGAGCACCGGCTCCGGCTCCGTCTGCACCGTCGTGGAGGTTGCGCCGTGGTCGCGGATCCCGGAGACGCGCGCGCTGTTCGTACCGCGGGACGACTGAACGCGCCGCGTCCGGCGCGCGTTCAGGCCCGCATCGACGGGGTGCCGCACGAGATCAACCACCAGCCGGTCGCCGTGCTGCGCGAGGAGTGGCGCGTGCTCGACCGCTGGTGGACGGAGGAGCCGGTGGAGCGCCGTTACTTCGAGGTCGTGCTCGAGAGCGGCGAGAACACCGTCGTCTTCCACGACGGCTCAGGCGGAGGCTGGTTCACCCAGCGCGGCGCGTAGAGCTCTTGCAGCCGCCTCCGGGTCGTCCGCGTCGCGGATCGCACGCACGACCGCGACGCCGGGAGCGCCTGCCGCCACCACCTCGGCGACGTTGCCGAGGTCGACGCCTCCGATCGCGAACCACGGGATCGTCACGCGCGCTGCCGCTGCGCGCACCAGCTCGAGCCCGCCTGCGACCGAGTTCGTCTTCGTCGGCGTCGCGAACACCGTTCCCACGCCGAGATAGTCGGCGCCCTCGATCGCGTCGAGCTGCGCCTCGACCTCGATGGACAGGCCGACGATCCGGTCGTCGCCGATCGCCGCCCGTGCGTCCGCGACCGAGGCGTCCGACTGCCCGACGTGCACGCCGTCCGCGCCGGTTGCTGCAACCAGCTCGGGCCGGTCGTTGAGCACGAAGAGCGCCTCGTGCGCCGCGCAGGCTCGCCTGAACGGCTCGGCCGCACGCACGAGCCCGTCGTCGGAGAGCTCCTTGTCCCGGAGCTGGACGACGTCGACGCCGCCGCGGAGCGCCGCCTCGAGCACGTTCGCAGGCGGTCTGCCTTCGAGGATGAGGTAGACCCGCGCGTCCCTGAGCCTTAACCGTCGGTTCATCCGTCGGAGCCTAGGGTGACGACGTGATCAACCTCCTCGCGGCGATCGTCAGCGCTGCGGCGTTGCAGACGGCCCCGCTGCCCGGTGCGCTTCTCATCGCCGACCGTGGCAACGATCGCATGCTCCTCGTCGACACCCAGCATCGCATCCTCTGGCACTTCCCGACCGCGCGCGACCTTGCGAAGGGCGTTCACCTGAACTTCAACGACGACGGCTTCGTCGAGCCAGGCGGCAAGGCGATCGTTTCCAACGAGGAGGAAGCGCACACGATCGTCGCGGTGAACATCAAGACACATGCGCGCGTGCATCTGTACGGCACCCCGGGTGTGCGCGGCAGCGGCGCGAACGAGCTGAACACGCCGGACGACGCGTACGTGCTCCCGGACGGGACGCTCACCGTCGCCGACGCATACAACTGCCGCGTCCTCTTCATTCGCTCGCACCGCATCGTGCGCCAGATCGGCACGACCGGCGTATGCCGACACGACCCGCCGCGCTATCTCGGCGCCGTCAACGGCGACACCCCACTGCCGGGCGGCGGCGTGCTCGTCTCCGAGATCCAGGGCTCGTGGATCGACGACATCTCTGCGAGCGGGCAGCTCCGCTGGGCCGTCCAGGCGCCGGTCTCCTATCCGTCGGACCCCCAACCGCTCCCCGGCGGGAGGATCCTCCTCGCCGACTATGCCAGCCCCGGTGCAGCGCTCATCATCGACCGGCACGGCAAGGTGCTGTGGCGCTACGGGCCGAATTCCGGGTGGGGGGCCCTCGACCATCCGTCGCTCGCGATGATGCTCCCGAACGGGAACATCGCGATCAACGACGACTTCAAGGATCGCGTCGTCATCGTCGACCCGCGGAAGAACCGGATCGTCTGGCAGTACGGCCACGCGGGCCTTCCGGGCCGCGGCGCCGGCCTGCTGAACACCCCGGACGGGCTCGACTTCGTCCCCCTCGGCGCCGGCAACGTGCCGCTCTGGGCGGCCGTCCACCACCCCTAGCCGGCACACGAACATATGTTCGTATAGGTTGGGCGGAGTGACCCTAACCCCGCAACCGCTCGACGAAGCCGACGTTCGGTGCGTGGATGTTGAGCACGGAGATCGGTCCCGTGCCGACCGGGCGAAAGCCGTGCTCCACACCCGGCGGTGCGGAGACGAATGTCCCCGGGCCGCTCCGTCGCCACGCCCCGTCCACCCAGAACTCGACCTCGCCGTCGAGCACGTAGAAGGAATCGGTGTGGTCGGGATGGATGTGCGGGTCGACGCCTTCCCAATCGGGCTCGTAGGAAAGGATGAGCGCTTCGAGGTGTGGCAACTCGGCGAGCACGCGATGCTCCCGTGCCGTGATCCGCTCGCCTTCGCCTGCGGGCGTGAAGGTGGGCTCATCCATCGCGGCGGATCATGACGTACGTCGAGCTCCACGCGCATTCGGCGTACTCGTTCCTCGACGGAGCGTCGCAGCCGGAGGAGCTCGCCGCCCGCGCCGCCGAGCTCGGGTACGAGGCGCTCGCGCTCACCGACCACGACGGCGTCTACGGGTCGCTCGAGTTCGCGTACGCGGCGAAGCACTTCGGTGTGCGCCCGATCACCGGCGCG
>CAZXZX010000120.1:0-17818 GCA_964645445.1 uncultured Gaiellales bacterium | reverse complement strand
CTTCCCGGTCTCGATCGTCGTGCCCGCGCAGTCGAGCACGTCGTCGGAGATCTGGAAGGCGACACCGAGCGCGAGGCCGTACGCTCCGGAGCCGCCGCCGAGCCGGCACGCCGCCTCGAAGAGCTTGCCGGTCTTGAGCGCACAGCGCTCGAGATAGGCATCGACGGTCGTCGAGGGATCGTGGGTCTGCGTCCGCTGCAGCGCCTCGCCGCGGGCGAGGCAGAGCGTCGCGTCCGCAAGGATCTCCACGGCCTGCGGGTCCCCGGTCGCCGTCAGCTCCGCGAACGACCGCGCGAACAGGTAGTCGCCCGTGGCGCGAGCCGCGTCGGGGCCGTAGATCGACCACGCCGCCGCCTTCCCTCGGCGGAAGTGTGCGCGGTCGATGAGGTCGTCGTGGACGAGCGTCGCCATATGCACGAGCTCGACCGCGACTCCGGCCGCGATCGAGGGCTCCTCGCCCGCCGGAGTCGAGAGGAAGACGAGCAGCGGCCGCAGCCGCTTGCCGCCCGCTGCGAGCGCTTCGTTGCCGACGGACGCAACGAGGCCCGGATGCGTCGCGACCGTGCGCGCGAGCCGCTCCTCGATCGCGTCGAGGTAGCGCTCCAGCCCCGGAGCCTCCCTGATCTCCGCCAGGCTCGTCATCCACCCGCCTCTGCCACGTGCAAGGCGACGATACCCCCGGAGAAGATCCGGAATCGCACGGCGGTGAAGCCCACCGTCTCGAGCACCGAAGCGAGCTCCTCCGGCCCGGGGAACCGGCGCACGCTGGCCGGGAGATACGTGTACGCCGAGCCGCCGGGCAGCGCCCTCCCGAGGAGCGGGACAACGCGGTCGAACCACACCCGGTAGAAGGGTGCGAGTGCGCCGCGCGGGCGCGTGATCTCGAGAATGCCGATGCGGCCGCCCGGGCGAAGGACCCGCTGCAGCTCGCAGAGCCCCGCGTCGAGATCGTCCACGTTGCGAACGCCGAAGCCGACCGTGACCGCGTCGAACGACGCGTCGTCGAAGGGAAGGGCGAGCACGTCGCCGCGCACCCATTCCACGTCACCCGACTTCGCGCGCGCGCGCTCGAGCATGCGCTCGGAGAAGTCGAGCCCGACGACGTCGGCGCCGCGGGCGCGGGCGGCCAGCGCGAGATCGCCGGTGCCGCAGCACGCGTCGAGCACACGGTCGCCGGGGCGGACGACCTGCTCGACGGTGAGGCGCCGCCAGCGCCGGTCGAGCCCCGCGGTCATGACGCGGTTCATCGCGTCGTAGACCGGCGCGATGCGGTCGAACATCCGCCGCACGCCGTCGGCGGAAAGACGCCCGCTCTGCACCACTATTGGCCCCACCGTTTCGTGGCAACGTTCTCGATGCCGAGCTGGTCGAGCGCGCGGGCGACGACGAAGTCGACGAGGTCGTCGACCGTCTCAGCGCCGTGGTAGAAGCCGGGCGCGAGGAAGAGGATGGTGGCGCCTGCCTCGCGGAGCGTGAGCATGTTGCGCAGGTGGATGGCCGAAAGCGGTGTCTCGCGCGGCATGAGGATGAGCCGTCGCTCCTCCTTGATCGCGACCGACGCGGCGCGGTGGATGAGGTTCTGCATCGCGCCGGAGGCAACCGTGCCGAGCGTCCCCATCGAGCACGGGCAGATGACGTATGCGTCGACCTTCGCCGAGCCGGACGCGTACGGCGCCTTCCAGTCGTTCGGGTCGTACAGCGTCGCGTGCGGCGCGCGCTCGAGCAGCCGCGCGAGCGTCTCGTCGCGCGAGAGCTTCGCGTTCCCGTACAGCTCGGTGGCGATCACCTCGACGCCGGCGCTCGAGGCGGAGACCCCGATCTCGCAGTCTGCGGCGGCAAGGGCCTCGAGGAGCCGGGCCGCGTAGGGGGCGCCCGAGGCGCCCGTGATCCCGAGAAAGACGTGCATCGAGAGATTGTGACTGTTCCGCCCTAACCTGCCCGAAACGAGTCGCCGGTAGACCGCGCTCTCCGGCCCGCGGAGCGAACCTCTTCTCCGAGCGAGTGCGCAGCACTCGCGAGGACTGTTACTGCTTGCCCTTGGAGGCTTCGAGGAAAACGGCGAGCTGGTGCAGGCGCTCCGTGCCGAGCGACGCGAACTTCGGCATCGGCGACCCCGGTGTCACGCACGACGGGCACTGGAGATGCCGGATCTGGAAGCTGATGCCGAGATTGCGCGTTCCGATGTTCGTCAGGTCGGGCGCGCCGAGGTTCGAGGAGCCGGTCCCGAGATACGTGTGACAGGCCGTGCAGCCCGCGGTCGCGAACAGCTTTGCGCCCGGCAGCGCTGCCGGCGGCAGCTTCTCCTGGCTGACCCACGACGGCACGTCTGCGATCACCTCCGAGGCGAGGGCCTCCTTCGCGGTCGCGCCCTTCCACGTGAGGATCGCCATGGACAGGATCGTGAGCACGGCTGCGACCATCGCCACCGGTCGCCGTGACGGGCGCCGCTCGAGGCGCATGTCCATGAACGGGAGCATGATCAACAGGATGAGCGCGATCGTCGGCACGCCGATCGTCCCGAGGAAGACCGACTCGGGCCACTTGAAGATGCGCAGGAGGTAGAAGAGGAAGTAGAAGTACCAGTCCGGGCGCGGGACGAAGCTGACCGTGCCGGGATCGGCCGGCGGCGCGACCTCGGGGCCGAGGAGGCCCTTGTGCAGCGGGTCGTGGTGCGGCCCGTACGCGGTCCACTTCCAGAGGACGGCGAGTCCGACGATGACGCACACGACGATGAGGCTCATCACCGTGTCGTGGAACATCGCGTACGGGTAGAACGGCTTCCCGCGCTCCTTGACGTCCTTCTTGTAGCGCGCGAATCCCGCGCGCCGGACGTCGAGGCCGCTCGGCTTCTCGCCGGCCATCAGTCCCGTCCGCCGGTCGCGTTGTGCGGGACCGGCCGCGTGAGCCCCGTACGCACCGGTGCGGGCTCCTCGGCGCGCTCGTCCCCCGCCGCTTCACGCGACCACGGCGGCGACGTCACGCCGAGACGGATGACGAGATACAGGTGCAGCGTGATGAGCCCGATGATCCCGGCCGGAATGATGAGCATGTGCAGGGAATAGAAGCGCGACAGCGTGTCGCCGCTGATCTCCTGTCCGCCCCGCAGGAACTGTGCGAGCCACGGCCCGAGGAACGGCGCCGTCCCGTTCAGGTTGATTCCGACGACGCTCGCCCAGTACGCGGTCTGGTCCCACGGGAGCAGGTAGCCGGTGAATCCCTCGGTCAGGCCGAGGACGAGGATCAGCACTCCGATGATCCAGTTCAGCTCGCGCGGATACTTGTACGCGCCGAACAGGAACACGCGGCCCATGTGCAGGAACAGGAGGATGATGAAGACGCTTGCGCCCCACTTGTGCATGCCGCGGACGAGCCAGCCCATCGTCACGTGGTCGGTGATGTTCAGAATCGACGGATACGCGTCGTGCGGAGACGGCTTGTAGTACATCGCGAGGATCACGCCGGTCACCGCCTGGACGATGAACGCGGTGAGCGCGGCGGAGCCGAGCGTCTGCATCCAGTTGACGTCGCGCGGGACATTGCGGAAGAGGAAGTACTTCGTCGCGCCGACGAGCCCGCTTCGCTCTTCCAGCCAGTCGAGCGGATACGTGACCGTCGCGAGCATCTGCTCACGCCGAACCTGAGCCTTGCTCGGCGGGCGGCGGACGGCCATCAGTGGTGCGGCGGGTTGATGGGATAGAACCACTGCTCCGGGCCGTCGACGTGCTCGCCCGGGCCGGCCGGCTTGTACTTGTAGATCTTCGCCTGGCCGCCCGTGCCGTCGACGTGCGAGACCGAGTAGGTGCTGAGCAGGACGAGACGGCCGTTGTTGATCTCGAACGAGTAGCGGTCGAGCGCGCGGACGGGCGGCCCTGCGGTGCGGTTGCCCTCCGTGTCGTACTGGCCGCCGTGGCAGGGGCAGCCGAAGCCGGCGGGCACGACCGGGCGAAGGAGAATCGACCCGTTCTTCGTGTGCTCGGTCACGTTCTTCTCGCCGAGAATTGCTCCAGTCGGGCCGTTGGCCTGGACCGGACAGCCGAGATGCGCGCAGCGGTTCGAGATGACGGTGAAGCTCGGCAGGTTGCCGATCGGGCCGTTGTTGCGGACGAATGCGGTGCGGCGCGACACCTCACCCTCGGCTGGGTCGACCATGAACGTCGCGATGAACCACTTCCCGACGGGGTAGGCGTCGACCGGGCCCATGTCCACCTTGTGGCCCTTCTGCCCGAGGAACGACGGGAGGATCGCAAAGCCCGCGATCGGGACCGTGACGATCGCACCGATGAGACCGCCGAGGCCCAGGGTCGCGCCCTCGAGGAACCTGCTGCGCGCGAAGCGGTCATCCGGTTCCGGCGGCGATGCCACATCGCCCTCCGAGGCGGTCGGAGCGCCGGCGATCTCGGCCGGCGTCGCCTCCCGCACCTCGGCGTGTACGACAGGCGCCTGCCGCCGCATCTCCGAGGTCGCGTCGCGTGCCCACAGGAAGCCGAAGACGATCGCGATCGCCGCGCCGATCGATGCGACCCACTCCGGGTTGATGATCAGGCCGACGAGCGCAACCGCGATGCCGACGGCGAAGCCGAGCGGCCAGAGCGTGGGCGACGGGCCGTGCTCAGGCGGCTCCGGTGTCATCCCCTCCTCGCGCATCCGGCCGTGATTCAACCTGATCGGGCGGTGGTGTGCGGGCCGAACCCGTATTCGGCCCAGCGCCGGTCGACGAGCTCCTTGACCTCAGGCGCCATCTCGATCTCCTCGGGCCACGACCGCGCGCCTTCCTCCGGGAGCTTCGCGGTGGCGTCGATGCCGAGCTTGCCGCTGACGAACTGGCGCTGCGGAGCGTGGTCGAGATGGTCGGTCGGGCCCTCGCTGAGGATCACGTCGCGAGCGGGATCGACGTTCGCGCCGGCGTAGAAGAGCACCTGCTCGTAGTCGTGCACGTCCACTTGGGCATCGACGACGACGATGCACTTCGTCAGGCTCAGCATCCCGAGGCCCCACAGCGCGTGCATCACCTTCTGCGCCTGGCCCGGATACGACTTGCGAATCGAGACGATGCAGCAGTTGTGGAATGCACCCGCGATCGGAAGGTCGTAATCGACGATCTCGGGCACCGTCGTTCGCACGGCAGGCAGGAAGATGCGCTCCGTCGCCTTGCCGAGCCACGCGTCCTCCTGCGGCGGCTTGCCGACGACGATGGACGGGTAGATCGCGCCGCGCCGCATCGTCATCGCGGTGACGTGGAATACGGGGAACGGCTCGGCAGCGGTGTAGTAGCCGGTGTGGTCGCCGAACGGGCCTTCCTCGCCGAGCTCGTCCCGTGCGACGTATCCCTCGAGCACGATCTCCGCGTTCGCCGGCACCTCGAGGTCGACGCTCACGCATTGCACGAGGTCGACCGGGTCGCCGCGGAGGAAGCCGGCGAGCATGAGCTCGTCGATGTGCTTCGGTAGCGGCGCGCTCGCCGAATAGGCGGTGATCGGGTCGAGCCCGAGCACAACCGCGACGGGGATGCGCCCGTCGCTCGCGAGCCAATCGGCGCGGCCGTCCTTGTGGATCTGCCAGTGCATGAACGTCGTCGCGCGGTCGATCACCTGCATCCGGTACATGCCGACGTTGCGCGTTCCGTCTCGTGGGTCGCGCGTGATCACAGCCGGGAGCGTGATGAACGGCGCCGGATCGCCGGGCCAACAGCGCTGGATGGGCAGGAGCCCGAGGTCGACCTCGTCGCCGCGGAGCACGATCTCCTGGCACACGCCCTTGCGTACGGTGCGCGGAAGCGAGTCCGCGATCGACTTCAGCTTCTGCAGGCCTCGAACCTTCTCCACGAGGCCCGCGGGCGGCTGCATCTCGAGCACGTCCGAGAGCTTGCGTGCGACGTCGTCGAGCTTCTCGACGCCGAATGCGAGGCACATCCGGCGCTCGGTGCCGAACTGGTTGATGAGCAATGCGTGCTTCGAGCCTGCGGGGTGCTCGAAGAGCAGTGCCGGGCCGCCGGCCTTCACCGTTCGGTCGACGATCTCCGTGATCTCGAGGTCGGGATCGACCTCGGCCGCGACACGAACGAGCTCCCCTTCGCGTTCGAGTACGGCAAGCCAGTCTCGTAGATCGCGCAGGGGGGCCACGGGAGGCGAGTGTAGACCGCAGGTGGCGCGCCAACGCTTCCGGACTACGCGTCGTCAGCGTCGGATAAGAGGTCGCGGGCTTGCCCGCGACCCCTCGCCGAAGCAGAAACCCGCACGCACAGACGCGTCAGCGTCTGTGCCTGAGCCAGTGTGTCAGCTCGCCGAGCGCGATCACCGCGACAAAGATGAGGCCGACGCCGAGCATGATGAGGACGGTCTTCCTGCCTTCCTCGGCGGCCGACTCGGCGGCGAGCAGATGGAGCTGCGCGAGCACGGCGAAAACCTAGCGCAGTGCAGCGTGCGCGGCGAGCGCCTCGTCGACCGCCCCGTCGCCGGCCGCCTTCCGCGCGGCCGAGTCGAGCGGGGCCGGGTCGCTGCGCAGGCGGAGCGCGGCGCGGGCCTCGTCCAGCCGCGGCCCCGCGCCGAGCAGCGCCGCGCTCGCCGCCCACAGGGGGCCGTCGCCGTCCGCGTCCTCCGCCCGGAGCTGGCTGCAGAGCGAGATGAGCTCGGACAGGTCGGAGACCGCGTCCGTCTCGCCGAACGATGCGATGCGCACCAGCCCCTGTGCGTACAGGTAGTCGCCGAGAAGCAGCGCGACGTCGGGATCGGGAGGCGCGAAGAGCCGCGGCGTCCCGTAGTGCGTCAAGTAGCCCTCGTAGATCGTCTCGATCCCGAGCCCGAACCTGGGATCGGCGAGCGGCGAGAACACAGCGACGAGCTGTCGCTCGTCGCTAGGGCGAAGCGCCTGCTCCCAAAGGACGCTTTCGCCGGCCGCGCCGTCGGCTATCGCGTCCCACACGTCGCAATCGTCCCGTCGATGTCGTCGTCGGTGTGCGAGAGCGAGACGAACATCGCCTCGAACTGCGACGGAGCGACATAGATCCCGTTCGCCAGAAGGTGACGGAACAGCTCGCCGTAACGCTCGGTGTCGCATTCCTGCGCGTCATCGAAGTTCCGCACCGGTTTGTCGGTCTGGAACAACGTGAGCATCGCCCCGACCCGCTGCACGCGGCCGAACGGCGCGAGACCGTCCGCGAGCCGCGCCGACCTGCGCTCGAGCTCGGCGTAGACCTGCGGGTCGCGGAGCCGGGGTAGGACGGCGAGGCCGGCAGCGGTCGCGAGCGGGTTCCCGGACAGCGTCCCGGCCTGGTAGACGGGCCCGGACGGCGCGAGCAGCTCCATGACGTCTGCGCGGCCGCCGAACGCCGCGAGCGGGAGCCCACCGCCGACGATCTTGCCGAGAGCCGTGAGGTCGGGCAGGACGCCGTACACCTCCTGCGCGCCGCCGCGGGCGACGCGGAAGCCGGTGATCACCTCGTCGAACACGAGCAGCGCGCCGGACGCGTCGCAGAGGCCGCGGAGCGCGTCGAGAAAGCCGGGCGCCGGCGGCACGACGCCCATGTTCCCGGCGACGGGCTCGAGGATGATCGCCGCCAGCCCCTCCCCGTAGCGCAGCACGGCCTCGGCGACGGCGTCGAGGTCGTTGTACGGGCAGACGATCGTGTCCGCCGTCACCGTCGTCGGCACGCCCGGCGTCGACGGGATGCCGAGCGTGGCGAGCCCGGAGCCCGCGCTCGCGAGCATCGCGTCGGAGTGGCCGTGATAGCAGCCAGCGAACTTGATGATGCGGTCGCGCTTCGTGAACGCCCGCGCGAGCCTGATCGCGCTCATCGCCGCCTCCGTCCCGGACGAGACGAGGCGCACGCGCTCGACCGAGGGGACCGCATCGACGATCTCGGCGGCCAGTTCGACCTCCGCCTCCGTCGGCGCACCGAAGCTCGTCCCGCGCAGCGCCGCGGCGCGCACGGCCTCCACGGTCGGCCCGTCCGCATGCCCGAAGAGCATCGGCCCCCAGGACATGACCCAGTCGAGGTAGCGCGCGCCGCCGACGGTCTCGAGATGCGCGCCCTCGGCACGCGCGACGAAGAACGGCTCGTCCAACCCGACCGCCCGCATCGCGCGGACGGGCGAGTTGACGCCGCCGGGAATCAGCTCGAGCGCACGCCTGTAGAGATCCGAGCGCGTGGTCAGAGCCACGCGGGAAGGTCTTTCGTCCAGTAGCTGATGATGAGGTCGGCGCCCGCCCGCTTGATCGCGGTCAGCGACTCGACTGCGGCCTGCCGCTCGTCGAGCCAGCCGCCGCGCGCCGCAGCCTTGACCATTGCGTACTCGCCCGAGACGTTGTATGCGGCGATCGGCGCATCGAACGCGTCGCGCGCGGCGCGAACGACGTCGAGATACGGAAGGGCCGGCTTGATGATGAGCGCATCGGCGCCCTCGTCGAGATCGAGCTCGCACTCCCGCAACGCCTCGCGCACGTTCGCAGGATCCATCTGGTACCCGCGCCGGTCGCCGAACGACGGCGCCGACCCGGCTGCCTCGCGGAACGGGCCGTAGAACGCCGACGCGTACTTCGCGGCATACGAGAGGATCGGCGTCGACTCGAACGCATGGTCGTCGAGCGCCTCGCGAATCGCCTGGACACGCCCGTCCATCATGTCGCTCGGGGCGACGACGTCCGCGCCCGCCTCGACATGACTGACGGCGGTGCGCGCGAGCAGGTCGAGGCTGCGGTCGTTGTGCACCTGCCCGTCGACGACGACGCCGCAGTGACCATGCGACGTGTACTCGCACAGGCACACGTCGGTGAGGAGCACGAGCTCGGGGAACTCCGGACGGAGCGCGCGCAGCGCGCGCTGGACGATGCCGTCGTCCTCCCATGCCCCGGTCGCCTCCTCGTCCTTCTCGCCGGGGATTCCGAAGAGGATGACCGCGCGCACGCCGTTGCGCACGAGACCGTCGACCTCGCGGAGAAGGCCGTCGACGGTCAGGCGCGACATCGCCGGCAGCGCCTCGTCGGCGAGCGGTTCGTCGGCGACGAAGAGCGGCATGACGAACTGGTCGAGCGACAGGTGCGTCTCGCGCACGAGGCCGCGGAGGCCGCCCGTGCGCCGGAAGCGGCGGAGCCGGAGTTCGGGGAATGAGCTCATGCGGAAAGAGTACGCACGCCCAGGCGGGCCAGCACCCACGAGACCGCACCGATCCCGGCGAGCCACAGCGCCTCGATGCCGACCCGGTGCCACGGGCTCGTGTCGTAGAGCGCAGCGCCGAAGAGCCGAACCGCATGCGCGAACGGCAGGAACAGGCTGAGCCAGTACGCGAACGGCAGCGCCGCCCGCGGCACGAGTCCGAGGAAGACGACGGGCAGGACGAGGAGCACCGCGAGAAGCGAGGCCGTGCGTGCCTCACGCGCCAGCGTGCCGAGCAGCACTCCTGCGGCCCCGACGGCGGCGGCAGCCAGAAGGACGCCGGCGAGGAGGAGCGGAAGGCGCGACCACGGCTCGCCGCCGGTGACGCCGCCGACCTCGACGACGATCCCGAACACGATCACGATCGCGGCCCCGAGCACCACGCCGACGACCGCGGCGAGCGCCACCTTCGACCAGACGAGCTGTCCGAGAGTCACGAGCCCCCGTCGCAGGCGTCCGATCGTCCCCTCGTCGCGTTCCGCCGCCGTCGCGCCGGCCGCGAGGAGCAGCGCGAGGAACGTGACCGTCAGGGCGATGCCGTACGACTGCACCTGGGCGGACAGCAGCCATGTGCGCCCGTGCGTCTTCGCCTGTCGCAGCGTGATCGGGTTCGCGGTCGCGTGCAGCGCGTCACCGGTTTGCGCGAGGCCTTCCCTCGCCTGGCGGACGAAGTTGGAAATCGCGGCCACACGCTTGCTCGGAGGCAGCGCCTTCAGCTCGGTCGCGGTGCGGTCCAGCCCGAGCACGTCGAAGTGCTTCCCGAGGAATTGCCCGTTTCCTCCGTGCAGGAGGAGCTTCACGAACGCGAGGTTGGCTGCGATATATCCGGCCTGCAGCTTCTGGTTGAGCTGGTACACGAGCGACTGCACCTGCTGCGTCACACGCGGAGCGAGCCCGCCGCTGCCGGTGCGCAAGAGGAGGTGCGGGCTGACGACCGTCGTCTGGAGGTCTCCGAGAAAGCCCGGCGGGACAGTGATGGTCGCGACCACCTTTCCGTCGGCGAGCTCCCGCGCGGCCTCTGCGTCGGAGAGCCGCACGAGCGTCACCTGCTTCGCGACGTCGTTGATCACGGTCTGGATGTGGAAGCGGTGGCCGCCGACGGAGATCACCGGGGGCAGACCGTCGTCATCGACGAACGCGACGCGAGGCTTCGCGCTCGCATACCCGGCGACGAGCCCGACGAGCACCGCAATCACGATCGGGTACGCGACGAGCGCGCCGAGGAGCAGCGGCGAGCGGCGCAGCACCCGCAGGTCCTTGCGCAGCACCAGCAGCACGGCTTTCATCCGAACACCTCTTCCACGGTCAGCGACGCGACCCGGCCGTCCTGCAGGACGATCGTGCGGTTCGCATGCTCGATCTCCTCGAGGTTCTGTGTCGCGAAGCAGACCGCGCCGCCCTCGCCACGCAGCGCGTCCGCAACCTCCCAGACGCGCCGCCGCTGCCCTGGATCGAGCGCAGCGGTCGGCTCGTCGAGCAGCAGCACACGCGGCGCGCCGAGCAGCGCGATGGCGACGTTCAGGCGCTGACGGTTGCCGACCGAGAGCTCACCCGAGGGCCGTACGCCCGTCGGAAGCGCGAAGCGCTCGAGCATCCGCGTCGCGGCGCTCCGCGGGTCGCCGGCGCCCTCCAGCCGCGCAAACAGCTCGAGATTCTCGCGCGGCGTGAGCCGCGAGTAATGCGCGGGCCGCTGCGGGACCCAACCCACACGCGCGTTCGTCTCCACCGTCCCCTCGCTCGGATCGAGCGCGCCGGCGAGGATCGCCAGCAGCGTCGACTTGCCCGCGCCGTTCGGGCCGACGAGCGCGACCGTCTCTCCGGGATGGAGATCGAAGTCGGTCGGGGCGAGCGCCACGAGCTCGCCGTACCGCCGCGCGACTCCCAAAGCGCGCAGAAGCGGAACGGTCACGGGGTCGGGAGCGGGGGCGACTCGGGCGGAACGACATCGACGTCGACCGCGATCGGGTCGCCGATGTCCCACTTCTGGAGCTCGAGGCGCTCCCCGAAGAACTCCCATGCCGCGCGCCCGGCGGCCAGGAGGGGCAGTGCGACGAGGATGCCCGGGAAGCCGTAGATCTCGCCGCCGGCGAGCAGGCCGAAGATGACGAGCAGCGGATGCAGGCGCAGCGAGCGCCCCATCACGTTCGGCACTACGAGGTGGCCTTCGAGCTGCTGGATGCCGAGGTACAGCAACGCGACCCAGAGCGCCGAGATCGGATTGGTCACGAGCGCATACAGGATCGGCGGCAGTGCGCCCAACCAGGGGCCGACGTACGGGATGAGCTCCGTGATCCCAGCCCAAGCGCCGAAGAGCAGCGCGTACTTCTCGCCGTGGGGTAGTGCGCCCGTCATGCCGAGCACCCAGATCCCCACTCCCGAGCTCGTGCCGATGATGAGCGACAGCAGGAGCTGGCCCTTGACGTAGCTCGCGAGCGCCTGCTCCATGCGCTCGAGCAGCGGCTTGCTTCCCGGATGCGGTGGGAACCGTCGGTCGACCGACTCCTTCAACTGCGGCATCCCGAGCAGCATGTAGATCGAGACGACGACGACGAGCAGCGCGCTGAAGAGAAGCGTCACGACTGCGAGCCCGGCGCCTTCCGCCCAGTTCAGCGCCTTCGTCGTGTACTTCTCGACGTCCTTCGTCCCGATCGAGTTGAGGAACTTCTTGCCGCTCTTCTCGACGTGGATCCGCTTCAGATGATGCGTGTTGAGCCAGTGCTGCACGCGCGCGAGGTCGTGATCCGCGCCCGTCTCGTGGGTTTGTCCGGAGACGGTCGTAAAGTACTTGTCGATCCGGTGACTCGCGTCGCGCGTCTGTTGCACGACGACGGTCGCCAGAGCGAGGATTGCCAGTGCGACCGCTGCTGCAAACGCCAAGTAGACGATTGCGACCGCGAGCCCGCGCGGGATCCTCGCCCGACCCAGTCCGCGAACGACCGGATTGAGGAGCAGGGCGATGAGCAGCGCCACGAGGAAGAGGAACAACACGTGACGCACGACTCCCGCCACCATCCACACCAGCAGCAGCAGGACAGGAAGCCCCACCAGCTGCACCCAACGCGGGATCACGATCCTCGTCGCGGCGGGAGCCGGCGGCATGCGAGCGATGGTATCGCGGAGATCAGCCGGATCCGGCGTGATTCCTGGGACTGGACGGAGGGCGCTCTGGCGCTCGAATGGGTCGAACCCCGGTTGAACGACCCCCTGCCGTCCGATACGGTGCCGCTCGACATGCCGTCCTCGCGCTCCAGGAGGAGGCGGCGCGTCGAACGTCGGGAGGTGCGCACCGCGCGCCGAGCCCGTCGGTTCGCGCTGCTCACCGTCCTTGCCCTCGTTCTCGTGGTTGCCCTCGCCCTGACCGCTTTCGGCGGCACGACGTCGGCGAAGCTCGCCACGCTGTCAGTCGCCCGCTCGGCTGCGAACGCGACGCAGCCGTTCCCGCAGATCGTCGCGGTACGCGGACCGGTGCGGCTGCAGATGCCGATCACCCAGAGCCAGACGACCGCGATCGGCTACCACTCGGCGAACGACGGCGCATTGACGCTCGCGCCATTCGGACACCAGGGCAACGAGGGCGTCGTCCAACGCGTCTTCCACGCGGTCTTCGGCGGCAGCGGCGGGCATCCGGTCTGGTACCGGCTCGACGGCGGGGCGCTGTCCGTGCTCGACGTCGGAGCGGCACCGCATACCGACGTCTACTCGCCGGTGGACGGCACCGTCGTCGGTATCGCCCCGTACGTCGTCGCCGGACATCGCTTCGGCTCGCAGATCGACATCCAGCCGCAGAACGCGCCGTCACTCGTGGTGACGCTCACCCAGTTGCGTCCCGACGCGGCGTTGCGCGTCGGCAAGGACGTCGTCAGCGGCAGGACGAAGGTCGGATCGGTCGTCGACCTCTCGCGCGTGGAGCACCAGGCGCTCGCGCGGTACACGAACGACGCCGGCGACCACGTTTCCGTCGAAGTGCGCCCCTCGGCGGCGCTGGCCCTGAACTGAGACTTCTCTTCCTCGCGGATGTGTTCGGACCGGCCGGGCGGCTCGCGGTCGAGCAACGTCTGCCGGGATTGCGCGACGAGCTCGACGTCGACCTGTGCATCGTCAACGGCGAGAACATCGCCGACGGGGCGGGCATCACGGGCAAGCTCGCCGACAAGCTGCTCGCCGCGGGCGCCGACGCGGTCACGCTCGGCAACCACGCGTTCCGCCGTGACGGCATCGGGCCCTATCTGGACGCGAGCGACCGCGTCATCCGTCCCGCGAACGCGGGCTCGCTGCTTCCCGGCCGTGGATGGACGGTGGTTGAAGCGCGGAACGGCGTCACGGTCGCGGTGATCAACCTGCTGGGACAGCTGTTCATCGACGCCGCGGTCTCGCCGTGGGAGATGGTCGACGGCCTCGTCGACGAGGCGCGACTCGTGTCGCCGGTCGTCGTCGTCGACTTCCACGCCGAGGCGACGAGCGAGAAGATTGCGTTCTCCCGCTGGGTCGACGGGCGCGTTACCGCCGTCATCGGCACCCACACCCACGTACAGACGAACGACGCCCGCATCCTCCCCGGCGGCACCGCCGCGATAACCGACGCCGGCATGACCGGTCCTCACGACTCGGTCATCGGGGTCGAGGCCGAGCTCGCGATCCGGCGCATGCGGACGCGGCTGCCGGTGCGCTTCCGTCCGGCGGAGGGCGGCGTGCGCATCGAAGGCGTCGTCGTCGATTGCACCGATGCCGGCCGCGCCCAGCGGATCGAGCTCCTCCGCGAAGAGGTCTAGCTCGCCGAAGGCACCGGATAGGCGCGGAGGTCGAGATCCTCGACGTGGCGCGGCGATCGCGCGAGCGCAGCGGGCGCGAGCACGGTGATCGCGGCGAACGGGAAGAACCACGGGATGTACGTGTAGAGCCAGTACGTCTGCACGAGCTCGAAGCCCGCGAGAAGCGCAGCCGTGAGCGCGGCCAGCTGCAGCGGCGACTTCCTGCGCGGGACGAACGCGACCGCCACTGCGGTGACGAGGAGCAGCACCTGCAGCACGCGCTGGAGGAGACGCAGGTCGGGCAGGCCGCGCGCGTGGTACTGCCGCCAGTCCCAGAAGGAGAACGGCGAGTCGCGCCCGACCTGCCATTTCACGGTGCGGTCCCAGAAGACGTGCAGCTCGTGCAGCGGGCTCGGCTCGAGCAGGACGACCGAGAACACGGCAAGCGTCGTGACGGCGAAAGCCGCGATGAAGCGGGGGGACGGACGCCTGTCGGGATAGGTCGCCCACAACGGGGCAACGATGAGCGTCGCGAACTTGCTCCACCCGGACAGCGCCGCGAAGACGCCGCGGCCGACGGGCGACGACGCGAGCCAGAAACCGTAGATGAGGAGACACGGCATGATCGCGTCGTTCGTGTTCGAGCTCGAGGCGTACTGCGTGAACGGATACGCAGCCCACGCGAATGCGAGCATCGCCGCAAGGCGCGCGCCGCCGAAGCGCAGTCCGACGAGAAAGAGGCCGAGCATCGCCAGGAGGTCGAACAAGATCGACGTGAAGTGCACCGCGGGCAGCGTGTCCCACTTCCCGCTCCACCCGAACGCGAGATAGCCCGGGATGTACGCCTCGTATGCCGTCGGTCCGTACGTGTCGCCCTGCGGGTTCGCCGACTCGCAGCGGCCGTTCGTCTGCACGTGGTTGCGGATCTCGCCCGAGCTGTCGGCGGGCCCGCACGGCGGCCGGTTGGCCTCGACCGGGAAGTTCCCCCACGGCGCATGTCCCTCCGACACGATCCGCTCGGCGCCGATCACGCCGGAGTAGCCGACGTCGATGACGTTCGAGGCCTCCACGTTGAGGCCGACGCGGAAGCCGGCGAGGAACACGGCGGCCGCGAGCAGCACCCATGTCGGCCACATCGCTCGGGATCCGGAGCCGCGGCCGGTGATGCCGATCCAGATCCCGCGCAGGACGACCCAGACGAGGGCGGGATAGAAGAGCGGAACGGCGGTGAAGACGTTGCCGTGGTTGAAGTACCAGAGCGAGGCAGTCGGCGAGAGGAGCATGATGAGGTCGAGGTTGCGCAGCGACAGCGGCCGCCGGAAGTTGCCGAGCCCGATGAGGAAGGCCGCGCAGAACGCTCCCCACACCCACGGGTTGTTGATCTTGTCGCCGCCGAACGCGCCCTTGGTCCCACGCAACATCCCCCACGCGACCTGCGGCCCGGTCCACGCGCTCAGGACCGCCCCGCTCGCGTCGTCGACCGTGGCATCGACCACTTGACCGACCTTGTACTGGTTCCACCAGATCTTCACCCTCCACTGATGGGTGGTCGCGTCGTATGTCTCCTCGTCGGTGAAGCCTGTCTTCGGATAGCGCGCGAGCCAGTTCTCGACCTTCGGGTCGGCATGGACGATCGCGAGCGCCTGAGCCTTCGTCAGCCGGGCCGTGCTCGCGGCCGGCGCGAACGGCGTCTGGATGAGATGGCCGCGTCCGTCGTAGACAGGCGTGGAGACCGTCGTCGCCGCGGTCGCGGCCGGCGCGAGTGCAGCGGCGCACACGGCGAGGGCGAGGAGACGGCGCGCCACGCGCTCAGACTAGTGGTGGCGGCGGAACGACCAGAGCTTGTTGCCGATGAAGTTCAGCGGCGTGACGAGCACGATCGCGATCGCCTGGCCGACGAGCTTCCCCGCTCCGACCGAGATGAGGACGTCGAGGACGAGCAGGTTCGCACCGAGCGAGGCCAGCGACACGATGAAGAAGCGCATGCCCTGCGCCGCGACTCCGCGGCGGCGATCGCGGAAGGTCCAGAGCCGATTCCAGGTGTAGTTGTTCGTGACCGCGACGAGGAACGAGAGGGTCGCGGCGGCGAGATAGTGGAGGCCGGCGTGCAGGAGGATCGCGTAGACGCCGAGGTTGAGCGCGTACCCGACGCCGCCGACGACGCAGAACTTCGCGAGCTGCGTCCAGTTGTCCCGGGCGCGGAGAGCGCTGGCCACGGCGGCCATGGAATCACGCGGCCGTGGCTGCCGCCAGGGTGAGCATGGCTCCGGACGCTGGGGTGCGCCGACGGAGCCCATCGCTCTCGACCTCGAGCTCGAGGACGTCTCCTGCCTGATCCACGTGCATGTCGACGAGAGTGCCGAGGGGGCCTTCCTCTCGCTCGATCTCCGTGCCGAGGAGGGCGCGGAACGAGACACCGTGCTTGCGGTAGAAGGCGACGTCGTCCAGGAGCATCAGCGCCGACGCGACCGCGATGACGCCTTCACCGGGCTGCGATGCCGCGAACGGTAGGAAGCGGGGCACGTCGTCGCCGCTCTCGACGACGAAGCCGAGCACTCGACGGGCCGAGGCATCGAGCAGGAGGTCGATCGGTCGGCCCAGCAGGATGCCGCGCAGCCGGATCGGGGTGCCGATGAAACCGGCCGCGGAGAGCGAGCCCATGGAGAGATCTTTCCTATCCGGGGCGACGCTGGGCAAACTCGATCCGGAACCCGAGCTCCCCAGCCGGCTCCTCCGTCGACTCCTCGACCTGTTCGACCCGGGCTCCGGCGGGCCCGCGGCGGCACCAGGCGACCATCGACTCGACGCGGTCGGCCGGGCCTTCGAAGATCGCCTCGACCGCTCCGTCGCCCCGGTTCAGCACCCAGCCGGCCACGTCGAGGGAGCGTGCCCGCGCGGCGAGCGCCTGGCGGAAGCCGACGCCCTGCACGCGTCCACGGACGACGACCCGAGCCCGCTCAACGGCCGTCGAAGCCCTCCGCGCCGATGAGCGGGACGAACCTGCACGGGACGGTGTGGAGGACGGCCGGGCCTTCGGGCGTGCGAACGATCAACTGCAGCTCCTGCTCCCAACGCGTGCCGACCGGGACGACGAGCCGGCCGCGTGGCTCGAGTTGCTCGTACAGTGCGCCGGGGAGCTCCGGCGCCGCCGCGGCGACCGCGATCGCCGCGAAGGGCGCGTGCTCCGGGAGGCCGCGGCTCCCGTCGCCGACGTGCACGTGGACGCGGTCTCCGTATGCGGCCTCCGCGAGGCGCTCGCGCGCGCGGTCGGCGAGGACCGCGACGCGCTCGATCGAGTGCACCTCGGCCGCGAGCTCCGCGAGCACGGCGGCTTGATAGCCCGAGCCGGTTCCGACATCGAGCACACGCTCTTGGCCGCGCAGCGCGAGCTCCTCGCAGATTCGCGCGACCATGTACGGCTGGGAGATCGTCTGGCCCTCGCCGATCGGCAGAGCCGCGTCGTCGTACGCGTGGCGGCGGAGCCCCTCCGGCACGAACAGCTCTCGCGGGACGCGTGCCATCGCAGCCAGCACGCGCTCGTCTGCGATGCCGCGCGCTCGCAGCTGGAGCTCGACCATGGCCTCTCGCTCAGCCGGCATCGACTGTGACGGCGCCGAAATGCGCGAGCACCGCGGGCGTGATCTCCGTGATGCGCCCGATCGGCGCATCGATGCCGATGGTGAGCAGCGGCACCAACGAGTCGCCGGCGACGAGCGAGCCGTGACTGCCGCCACCCGCATGATGACGGCCTCCGAGATCGGCGAACTCCCAACCCTCGGCGGCGGAGACGAGCAGCTCCCCCGCGTTCGGATTCGCGAGCGCAGCGCGTGAGCGTTCAGCGGCGTCCGGATGCTCGAGCTCGTCGGCGCGGCCGTCAGCACCGTCGTGACGAGCGACGACCTCTCCACCGTCGAGCCGCAGC
>CAZXZX010000119.1:0-20120 GCA_964645445.1 uncultured Gaiellales bacterium | reverse complement strand
GTCGGCAAGCTCGGCTGGGACGACCTCGCCTCGCTTCGCGTGTGGGCGCGTCCCAAGCGCCTCAGGCGCCGGGGAGAGGGTGGCATGAAGAGCACGCCCCTCTCGCCGCTCACGCCGCGGTCCCTGCCCGGCCACCACATCGTCCGGGATGCGGACTACCTCACGTGGCGCTACCTGCGCTCGCCGCGGACGTACGCACAGGCGGGCGACGCAATCGTCACGCATGCCGTCTGGCACGGCTTCTCGTCGGCGGTCGTGTGCGAGAGCGGCAGCGCGCGGAACCTGCGTCAAGTCATCGCAGACGTCGACGCGGACCTCGCCGTCGCGCTTGTGAACCGCGGCGAGGAGCGCACGTATCTCGCGGCGGGTTTCGTGCCGACGCCGCGGACGATCCGCTTCATCGGCAAGCGCATCCGCGACGACGCACCGCCGCTGCCCCACGATCGAGCTTCGTGGAGCCTCTCTCTCGGCGACCTCGACTTCTTCTGATGCGCAAGCTCGTCTTCATCACGCAGGTCGTCGATCCGAGTGACCCGAACCTCGGCGCGACGATCGCGAAGATCGCGGCACTTGCCCGCCGCGTCGACGAGCTCGTCGTGCTGTGCGACCGCGGCGACGCGAGCGCACTGCCGAGCAACTGCCGGGTGCGCACGTTCGGGGCCGCGAGGCGCTCTCGACGCGCGATCCGCTATGTCTCGGCTCTCGTCCAGGAGCTGCGTGAGCGTCCCATCGCGGTGGTCGCCCACATGGTCCCTCTGTACACGGTCGTCGCGGCGCCGTTCGTACGCGTGCGCCGCGTCCCGCTCATGCTCTGGTACACGCATTGGAAGTCGCATGTCGTGCTCCGCATGGCGACCGTCGCGTGCACGCAGCTGTTGAGCCTCGACGAGCGTTCGTTTCCGCTTCGCTCGCCCAAGGTCCACGGAATAGGCCACGGGATCGACGTGGGCGAGTTCCCGTGCCAGCCCCTGAACCCGACGACGGGACGGCCTCTGCGCGTGCTGTCCCTCGGCCGGTATTCGCCTCCGAAGAAGCTCGACGAGATGATCGAGGGCGTCCGGATCGCCCGTGGCCGCGGCGTCGACGTGCGGATCGACGTCCACGGGACGACGGGCGCGCCACCGCTCGAGGCGTACAAGCGGCAGCTGGAGGACATGGTCGCAGGCCCGAAATACCGCGACTTCGCGAGCGTGGGAGGGCCGATCCCCCGGATCGACCTCCCGCCGGTCTACGGTGAGGCGGACATCGTCGCCTCCGACTTCATCTCGCCGGACAAGGTCGTGCTCGAGGCGTGTGCCTCGTGCCGTCCCGTGCTCGCCTCCGACACCTCGTTCGACCGGCTGTTCGCCGGGATCGAGCCGTCGTTGGCCTTCGAGCGCGGACGCCCCGATGCCTTCGCAGATCGGATCGAGGCGCTCGCCGCCTTGAGCGACGCCGAGCGCCACGCCATCGGAGAGGAGCTTCGTCGGCGCGTTCGTGCGGAGCATTCGGTCGACACGTGGGCGGACGCGATCCTGAGGTTGGCGCAGGCGTGAAGCGTCGACCCGTGCTCCATATGCAGAAGGTCGCGGGCATCTCCGGTTCGGAGGCGCACCTGCTCTCGTTGCTGCCGCGGCTGCGCGACCGCGGATGGGACGTCCGCATGCTGATGCTGCACGAGGACGAGCCTGGGGCGTGGGACTTCGCTCGTGCGCTGACCGAGCGCGGCGTCCCCCTCGACGCGATTCGCATCAGGGCCGACGTCGACCCGATTGCGTTCGGTCAGCTCGTCGCATACCTCGTCCGCACCCGGCCGGCGATCCTCCACACGCATCTCGTGCACGCGGAGACGTACGGCCTGCTGGCGGGAACCTTTGCACGCGTCCCGGTGCGTTTCTCGACGAAGCACGGCTTCAACGAGTTCCGCGAGATGCCGTACTTCGGGCTTGCCGATCGCGCGGTGGCGAGTCTCGCTCACGTGGAGATCGCCATCTCGCGTGGCCTCGCCCGCTACCTCGAGGAGATCGAGGGCTTCGACGGTGCGAGCTTCGAGATCGTCCATTACGGGATCGATCCCGACGGCGAGCCGCGGCCCTACGAGGACGGCGTGCCCAGGCTGCTGTGCGTCGGGCGCCTGATCCCGATCAAGGGCCACATCGTCCTCCTGCGCGCCTTCGCCGCCGCGCGGCAGGAGCTTCCGGAGCTCGAGCTGGACATCGCAGGCCGAGGGCCGCTCGAGCCGGCGCTGCGCGCGGTCGCGCGTGAGCTGGGCGTCGGCGATGCCGTTCGCTTCCTGGGCCACGTGACGCCGATCCAGAGCGCGATCGAGAACTCGGCCGTCGTCGTCGTCCCGTCCATGGGCGAGGGCTTCGGCATGGTCGCGCTCGAGGCGATGGAGCGCGCGCGACCGGTGATCGCCGCGTCGATCGGCGGGCTCGGCGAGATCGTGCGCGACGGCGTCACCGGGCTACTGGTCCCTCCCGGCGAGGCCGAGCCGCTGGCGGCGGCGATCGTTCGTGTCGCGTCTGACCCTCGGCTGGCGCGTGCCATGGGCGAGGCCGGCCGGCAGCGCGCGCTGACGCGCTTTCTGCAGTCGTTCTGCACCGAGCGGACTGAGCTGCTCTACACCGATGCGTTGAGCAAGGTCGCGTAGAGCGACGCTGTCCGGTCGGCCATGCGCGCGACGGAGAACTCGCGCCGCGCGCGGTCGGCGCCGGCCTCGCCGAGAGCCGGCTCGTCGAGCGCACGCTCGATTCCGCGTGCCAGCGCAGCCGAGTCGCCCGGGGGAACGAGCACGCCCGTATCGCCGTCGACGACGAGCTCCGGCAGCGAGCTGACGTTCGTCGCGACGACGGGAAGCCCGCACACCATCGCCTCGAGCACGGCGAGGCCGAAGCCCTCCCAGCGGGAGGGCTGCAGATACGCCGACGCTCGCCTCAGCCATGCTGCAACGTCGGGCACCCGGCCCGGGAGGAAGACGCGCGATTCGACGCCGAGCTCACGCGCGAGCGCCTCGAGCGACGCGCGTTCGGGGCCTTCGCCGAGCACGACGAGGACGACACCGGGAAGCGACGGCAGTGCGCGGATTGCGACGCCGATGCCTTTCTGCGGCGTCAGCCTGGAAACGGAGAGCACGATGCGCGCCCCCTCGGGAACGGCGTCGGGCGGGTTCGTTCCCCATGCGGCCGGGGGCCCGTCGAGGCCGTAATGGATCGTCTCCAGCTTGGCGGCAGGCACGCCGACGCGCTCGATCGTGAAGCGGCGCAGGGAGTCGGAGATGGTGACCACGCGATCGGCGAGCCGAGCGAGCTCGCGCTCGACGAAACGGAATGGGCCTGTGCGGAACGGATCGTCGTTGTGCTTGGTCGAGACGAGGGCGGTGCCGCGCACTCGCGCCGCGAGCCCGCCGTACAGGTCGGCGTGCACGAGATGCGTGTGCACGATGTCCGCACGCAGTCCGCGCACGAGGCGTACGAGCAGCAGCGGATCGACGTCGCGAGCCATCGGGATACGGACGGCCGGGACCGTCAGCGCCTCGTAGAAGTCGCTCGGGTTCCACGCGGGGTCGTCCAACCCGACGAACAAGGGCTCGACCCCGCGCTCGGCGAGCGCGGGGAGGAGCGTCAGCAGATGGCGCTCGCTGCCGCCGATCCCCCGCATCCGATGGACGTGGATGACCTTCACGCGGTCGCCGGCACGGCAGCTTCGACGTGCGTGCGCTGCCACAGCTCGAGCATGGTCAGCGTCCACAGGCGGTGCCCGTTGTCGCCACGCCCGGCGGCATGCTCCGAGAGCAGCCGCTCGACGGCCTCCGGACGGAACCAGCCGCGTGCCCGCGACCGCTCGTCGAGCAGCAGCTCGCGCGCGAGCGGCTGCAGCTCGCCCCGGAACCACTCGCCGAGCGGAACGCCGAAGCCGCTCTTCCCGCGGCTCGAGACCTCCGCAGGGAGCTCCGCGGCGAACGCGCGCCGCAGCGCCACTTTCCCCCGTCGACCCTCCTGCTTGAGGGCATCCGGCAAAGAGAGGCCGAGCTCGACGACGCGCCGGTCGAGCAGCGGCGACCGCAGCTCGAGCGAGTGCGCCATCGACGCGATGTCCGACTTCGGCAGGAGGTCGCCCGGCAGGTACGTCTCCATGTCGAGCAGCTGCAGACCGGCCGTGCCGTCCGCCGGCGGCCGGCCGAGGAGCAGCCCGGCCGAGGTGAGCGGGCCGATCTCGGACTTCGCGGCCGCGGTCCACAGCTCCGCGCGCTCCTGCAGCGTGAACACCTGCATGAGTCGCCCGTACCGCTCCGCGCGCGGCACGGCGGCAGCCTCGAAGAACCTCGCTGCGCGGAAGACGGGCGAGCGCCGCTCGCGCCTGCCGGCGGGAAGACGCCGCAGCAGGCTCGCGCCGGCGCTCGCCACCGGACGAGGCACATGCTCGGCGAGCGCGGCGGCGGCGTAGCGCTCGTACCCGGCGAACGACTCGTCCCCGCCGTCGCCGACGAGGCCGACGGTGACCTCGGTGCGCGCCGCCTCGCAGATGAGGAACAGCGGGAGCGCCGCCTCGTCGCCGAGAGGCTCGTCGAACGCTTCCGCGAGCCTGGGGATGGTCGCTGCCGCATCCGGCTCGAGCACGATCTCCACGTGGTCGGTCGCGTACCGTTGCGCGACCGCACGTGCGTACGCGCGCTCGTCGTAGCGCGTATCGGCGAAGCCGACGGTGAACGTCCGAACAGGCTTCGCCGTCGCCGAGGCCATCAGCGCAACGACGACGGCGGAGTCGATGCCGCCGGAGAGCAGCGCGCCGAGCGGGACGTCGGAGGCGAGTCGCGCGCGCACCGCGGCAGCCACCTCGTCCCGGACGCACTCGAGCCACTCCTCGTCCGCGAGCTGCTCGACGCGTCCTGCAGGCGCCCAGTAGCGCTCGATGCGCTCGCCTGCAGCATCGGCGACGAGGATCGACGCGGGCGCGAGCCGGTGGATGCCGCGAAAGCCGGTGAGCGTGCCGGGCACGTACTGGAGCGCGAGGTACGCGTCGAGTGCGGCGATGTCCGGCTCACGGCGCACGCCCGGCACGGCAAGGAGCGCCTTCGCCTCCGAGGCGAAGGCGAGCGTGCCGTCTTCGAGCCGCGTCCAGACGAGCGGTTTCTTGCCGAGACGGTCACGCGCGAGCACGAGTCGCCGCTCGGCCGCGTCCCACAGGGCGACGGCGAACATCCCTTCGAGTCGCTCGACGAACGCCGGTCCGTACTCCTCATACAGGTGCGGGATGACAGGCGTGTCACCGCGCCCGCGCACGTCGTGTCCCCGTGCGGCGAGCTCTCGTCGCAGCTCGGGGAAGTTGTACAGCTCGCCGTTGAAGACGGCGACCACGTCGCCGCGCTCGTTCGCCACAGGCTGATACCCCAACTCCGGGTCGAGCACCTGCAGACGCTGGTGACCGAGAACACATGGGCCGAACGCGTCGGTCGAGCCCTGATCGGGGCCGCGATGACGGATGCGCGAGCGCATCGTGTCGACGACGGCGGGAGGCGGAGCCCCGGACGGCGAATAGAGTCCGCAGATCCCGCACATCGCCGACAGTGTGCCTTCACCGTCATCCGGGACCGCCGCCGTGGTGTCCTGTCACGTCGAGCGGCCCCTCGACGATGCGGCGTGGGCACGGTTCGAACGGCTTCAGCGCCGCGGTCCCGGGGGGTTCGACGTCATCGCTCTCATTCGGCCGCCCGATTCGGACTTCGGCGAGACGGAGGAGCTGTGGCTCGTGCGTGCGCGCGCTGCGGCCGAGCGCGCGCCGCTCGGCCTGCACACCCACTGGACGAGCCCGACGCACGCGCGCCCGACAGGGGGTGACCCCGCCGCGCGCGTGCGCCGCGAGGCCGAGTGGATGCGCGATCGCGGGCTCGATCCGCGCTATTTCTGCGGCGGAGGCTGGTACACGGACGACGACGTGCGGGCGGTCGTTGCGGAACTGGGTCTGGTCGACTGCACGCAGCGCGGCGGGAGTCCTGCTGACGGTCTTCTGCCGACGACGCACTCGCTCGGTGCGCTGACGCGGGCCGTCCTGCGTCCGCTGCCGGCGTACGTGCACGCGTACTTCCACGACTACGACCTGCTCGACCCTCGCCGGCGATACGCGCTCGGTGCCTCTCTGACCGTGCTGGGCGCTCGCGCCGCCCGGATCTGAGCGCGGACGGCTCGACGTTACAATCGAGCTTCTCGTGGCGATCAAGCCTGTTGTCGGCACCGACCCGGGCGATGGTGCTCGGGCGGAGCTTCCCGCCTCCGACATTCGCTCGGCGCCCGTCTTCCCCTCCGGGATCCAGGTGCGCGTTCTCGCGCGGCGGTCGCTCAGTGTCGCCGCGCTCGTCGTCATCGACCTCGCCGGTCTCGCGGGGGCGCTCTACCTCGCGCTCGTCCTGCGAAACGTCTATCGAAACGTTCGCCCGATCCTCTGGGGGCTGCCGTGGCAGGCCGAGCAGAAGTGGCTGCCGTTCCTCATGGTCGTCACCGTGCTCGTCTTCTGGCGCGCGGGCCTGTACCTGCCGCGCGAGCGGCGTGCCGGTGCAGGGCGCATCGTGTCGTCGCTCCTCCTCGTCACCGTCATCACGGTCGCATTCTCGGTCGGCACCGGATACCAGCACTCGACATTCGGGCTCTACGCAACAGGGTTCGTCCTCGCCGTCGTCGTCATCGGATTGTTGCGCTCGAGCTATGAGATCGTGACCGCCGACCTCTGGCGTGTCGCAGGCGTTCGGCGGCGCGCCCTGCTCGTCGGCGACGGCGAACGGCTCGACTCGCTGCGTCGTGCGATCGGGCGCGGGAGGAGCGGCATCGACTACGACTTCATCGGCATCGTGCGGTCGGACGGGCTCCGCGATCTCGGCTCGGTGCTGAGGGAACAAAAGCCGGACGAGCTGATCGTCAGCAGCGTGGGTCTCGAGGAGGAAGAGCTCCTCGACCTCGTCGAGGATGCGCATCGCTGCGGCGTGAAGGTGCGCATCGCACCGACCACGGCAGAGCTCCTGACGCAGCGCGGTGAGTACGTTCCCGGACAAGGCGTCCCGCTGTTCGAGCTGAAGCCGCCGGTCTTCGCGGGCCTCGACTGGGCGGTGAAGCGCGTGTTCGACGTCGTCGTCAGCTCGGCGATGATCGTCCTCGCATCGCCCGCGTGGGCGCTCTTCGCGCTGGCCGTCAAGCTCGACTCGCCCGGGCCGGTGTTCTACCGCGACCGCCGTGTCGGTCTCGGCGAGCGCGAGTTCGGGATGTTCAAGTTCCGCTCGATGTACGTCGACTCGAATCTGCGGCAGGCCGCGCTCGAGGCGTCGAACGAGGCGTCGGGCCCGCTCTTCAAGATCAAGGACGACCCGCGCGTCACGCGGGTCGGCAAGATCCTCCGTCGCTACTCGATCGACGAGCTGCCGCAGGTGCTCAACGTGCTCCGCGGCGAGATGTCGCTCGTCGGCCCGCGGCCGCTGCCGCTGCGGGACTACGTCCAGCTCGAGGACTGGCACCGCAAGCGGTACCTCGTTCTGCCGGGCATGACCGGCCTGTGGCAGGTCTCGGGCCGTATCGACCTGAGCTTCGACGACCTCGTCCGGCTCGACTTCTACTACCTCGAGAACTGGTCGATCTGGCTCGACATCTCCATCCTCGCCAAGACGCTCCCCGCGGTCGCGGCGAGGACTGGCGCTTACTAAGTCGGGCGAAAGTGTTGCGCACTTTCGCCCGGTGAAGGTTCCGCTTCGCGGAGAGGTCGGCGGTCAAGCCGCCGGCCTCTCGATGGGGTTGTGGCGCACGCGCGATAACCGTTCCTTCAGATCTCATTGACACAATGCTCGGTATGCGCGCCCCTAAAGTTCTTGCCGTCGCGTCGGCCGCGGATCTGGACTTCAGGTACGGCTGCACGCCCGCGTGGTGGCAGCTCTGGCGCGCCCTCGCCGAGTCCGGCGTCGACCTCATCGTGACTGCGTACCGCGGCCGCTCGGTCGAGTCGCCCTGGTGGCGCACCGTGCCGAACCCGTTGTATCGCGAGGCCGAGGCCTTTGCGGCGGCACGCGGTCTCGTCGCGAGGCTCAAGCGCCAGGAGTTCGTCCGCCGCGCCGAGGACGCGCCGCACGACACGCACTCCGACCGCGCCGTGCGTGAGGCGATCTGGCGCTATGTCACCCCGCGCTGGCGACGCCACCTCGAGCGGACGATCGAGCGCGAGGGCGGTGTCGATGCGGTCGTCGTCTTCACCGTGCCGATGGCGCACTTCCGCGGCGTCCCGACCGCGTTGCGCGAGGGATTCGACGTGCCCGTCGTCTACTACGACGGCGACCTGCCGATGAGCCTGCCGGAGTACGGCGGCACCGACACGAGCGGGTTCAACTACTACGTCGGCGCCGACCCGGGCGAGTACGACCTGGTCGTCGGCAACTCCGAGGGCGCCCTCGAGCGCGTGCGCGAGCTCGGGGCGCGGCGAACCGAGGCGATCCATTGGGCCGCCGATCCCGAGCTCTTCCGCCCGCTCGATGTCGGCAAGGACGCAGATGTCCTCTTCTACGGCCACTCGGACAAGTTCCGGCGTGAGTGGATGCATGACCTCATCGGCGAGCCGAGCCGGCGGCTGCCGGAGGTCGACTTCGCCATCGGTGGCTACGACTATCGCGGCGACACAGGGCGGGCCCGCGCGCTCGGCCGCATCCCGTTCAATGCGTTTCCGCACGCGATCTCGGCGGCCCGTGTCAACCTCAACATCACGCGTCGCCCGCACGCCGACGCCTACGCATCGTCGACGTGCCGGCTGTTCGAGCTCGCCGCGTCAGCCGCGGCGATCGTCTCGAATCCGCTCGCCGGCCTCGACCGCTGGTTCGATGTCGAGCGCGATCTGCGTGTCGTCGGCTCCGTCGCTGAGGCAGTCGTCGCCTACTCCGAGCTGCTCGGCGATCCTGCGCAGGCCGCCGAGCTCGGGCAGCGCGCACGCGAACGTGTGCTCGACGAGCACACGTACGGTCATCGCGCGCAGCAGCTTCTCTCACTCCTCGGTCTCGGTACGCCCGTGAGGGCCGGTGTCTGACACCGCGGTCACCGCTGCGCCGGCCGCGGCGCTTCCGGGTCTCGGCGAGCTGCGCCGCGTCGCCATCGTCCCGGCGCTGAACGAAGAGCTCACGATCCCGCGCGTGATCGAGGAGCTGCATGCCTTCGACCCCGGTATGGATATCGTCGTCATCGATGACGGCTCCGTCGACCGGACGGCTGCGGTCGCGGCGGCGAAGGGAGCGCGCGTCCTTCGCCTTCCGTTCAACCTCGGCATCGGCGGTGCCGTCCAGACCGGGTTCCGGTACGCGTTCGAGCACGACTACGACATCGCCGTCCGCGTCGACGGCGACGGCCAGCACGACCCATTGCAACTTCCACGCGTGCTCGAGCCGGTGCTCCGCGGCGAGGCCGACATCGTCGTCGGCTCGCGCTTCGCCGGCGACGCCGACGGCTACCGCTCCTCGCGCACTCGTCGCGTGGGAATCCGCCTGCTCGCATGGGTCGTCTCGCGCATCGTCGGCAGGCGCGTCACGGATACGACGTCGGGCTTTCAGGCGCTCGACCGGAAGGCGATCGCGCTCTTCGCGCGCGATTACCCGCACGACTACCCGGAGGTGGAAGCGACGATCATGGTCTTCCGCCACCGCCTCCGTCTGCACGAGGTGCCGGTCTCGATGCGCGAGCGCGGCGGCGGCCGATCGTCCATCACCGCGCTCCGCTCCGTCTACTACGTGGTGAAGGTCTTGCTCGCCATCTTCGTCGGCCTGTTCAGGCGCAACGTCGTTCCGCAGGAGGACGCCACATGACCCCGCTCGCCGTTTCCATCGCAGGCGCGATCGCGTCGTTCGCGCTCGTTCTCGTCGTGCTGGAGCTGATCCGAAGCCACCGGTTGCGGGAGCGCTACGCGCTGCTGTGGCTCATGACCGGCCTGACGCTGACAGCATTGTCGGCTTGGCGCGGCGGGCTGAATACGATCGCGCGTTGGGTCGGTGTGCGCAGCTATCCGCCGGCCGTGCTCTTCGCGGTGGGCATCCTCTTCATTCTCGTCGTCCTGCTGCACTACTCGACCGTGATCTCGCGGCTGTCGGATCAGAACGTCCTGCTCGCGCAGCGCCTCGCTCTCCTGGAGCAGGAGCGCCTCGACGCTAACGACGCACGGTGATCGTCACCGGCGCGCCGACGACGAAGATGTTGCCGGCGCTCGGATCGTTGATCCAACTCGCCGACGCGGCGATGCGATAGACCCAGGCTCCCGGTGGGGGATGGTCCACGACGCTCGTTCGGTGGATTGCGGCGACGATTCCGGCGTTGAGGCGGCACTGTGCTCCACCGCCGGTTTGATCGCAGACGACGGGCTGGCTTGCCGGAGCCCGGAGGACGACGTAGTCCATCGTCCCCCCGATCGGCTTCAACCTGCGCCACGCCAGCCGAACCGCGCCCTTGCCGCCGGACGCGGCGAGCTTCCATGAGCCGTCGACCGGGAACGGCGCCGAGAGGCTTGCGCCCGTCTGCGTGTAGTACGAGATGGCGTCGCTGTTCGACAGCAGCGGCAACCCGGTGGCAAGCGCCGCCGGCACGACGGCGAAGAGCGTGACGAGAGCGGCTGCCAGACCGATGCGAATCCGATGAGTGCCCCATGGGCGCGGGTACGGGCGCTGCAGCCGCTGCGGCACACCGGGGAAGAGGAGCAGGATCCCGGCGAGGAGCATGAGCGCGGCCGGGATCGTCGGGATCGACTGGCGAAGGAGGTCGGAGTCGGCGATCGTGCCGTGGTTCGGCGACGTCCACTTGACGGCGAGCATCGAGAAGAACCAGCCGCCGAACAGGAGGCCGGCCGGGCGCGACCGTCGCAGGAGCCCGATCATGCCGGCGATCGCGAGCCATTCGAGCACGCGCACCGACCAGAAGTGCTGCTCGATGTCGTGCAGCTCGGCGGTGAAGAAGCTCCAGCTCGGGTGGATGTACTGGTGGATGTTCAGCGACGCGACGACAGGCGCGGCGTGCGCACCGGGCGCGCCGTTGCGCAGGATCGGCAGGTTGCCCTCGCCGCGGCCCTTCCACACGGCGAGCGCGAGGACGCCCGGCGCCAGGCCGGCGACTGCGTAGCCACCCGCACGGACGCGCCGCGTCCACAGGAGCGCCAGGCCGATGCCGACGATGAGCGGAGCGTTCGAGGGCTTGATCCCGAGCGCGATTCCCGCGAAGAGGCCGGCGAACACGCCGTCCCACGGCGCGTCGTCCTGCGCTGCGCGCAGCGCGAAGTACGCGGCGACGACACTCGCAACCAGCGACGGGAAGTCCGACATCGCCGTGAGCCCAAGCGACTGCGGCAGCAGCAGCTCCGTGTAGCGCTGGTGGTAGCCGGCATCGGTGTACTTGATGCCGATGAGCGGAACGAGGATCCAGAGGGCTGCGCACCAGTATCCGAACAGCCTGCCGCCGATGCGATTGCCGATCCCGTACGTCGCGAGCAGTGCCACCGGCATGAGCACGAGCACGTTCAGGAGGATGATCAGTGGAAGAGTCGAGACGAGATTCGCCCCGCCGATGAGCGCGAACGGCAGCAGGACGATCGACCAGGCGTAGCCGACCGACGTGTGCGGGAGCCGGCCCTGTCCGACGACCCAGGCGGTGACGTAGTGCCACAGCTGGTCGCCGCCCTGGTAGTAGAGCCAGCCGTTGTGGCGGACCGCCAGCGCGACTGCGAGCGTGATCAGCCATTCCGCGACCACGAAGCCCGACAGCACGTACAACGGTTTTGCACCGTCGAGCCACGCAAGCGCGTCGCGCAGCCGGTTCGTGCCGTCGCGCCAGAGCGGCAGCGGCGTGGCCTGCGAGCTCACCGGGCCACCGGAAGCGAGGCGCGGTACCACTCGACCGTGCGGGCCAGGCCTTCGCGCAGGCTCGTGCGCGCTACGAAGCCGAACAGCTCTTTTGCACGCGAGACATCCAGGCTGCGACGCGGTTGTCCGTTCGGCATCGACGTGTCCCATACGATCTCGCCGTCGAACCCCGTGAGCTCGGCGATGAGCTCGGCGAGGCTGCGGATCGAGATCTCCTCGCTCGTTCCGAGGTTCACCGGCGCGTCGCCGTCGTACCGCTCGGCGGCGAGCAGGAGACCCTCGGCGCAGTCGTCGACGTAGAGGAATTCGCGCGTGGGGGAGCCGTCGCCCCACAGGACGACCTCGTCGCGCGACTCGACCATCTTGCGAATGAGCGCCGGGATGACGTGGGAGGTCTGGAGGTCGAAGTTGTCGCGTGGGCCGTACAGGTTCGCCGGCAGCAGGAAGATCGCGTTCGTACCGTACTGCGCCCGGTAGCTCTGGGCGCCGACGAGCACGGACTTCTTCGCGATCCCGTACGGCGCGTTCGTCTCCTCCGGGTAGCCGTTCCAGAGGTCGTCCTCGCTGAAGGGGACCGGCGTGAACTTCGGATACGCGCACACCGTGCCTGCTGTGACGAGCTTGTCGACGCCGTTGATGCGGCTCAGCTCGAGCACGTGTGCACCCATCATCAGGTTCGCGTACCAGTACCGGCCCGGGTTGGCGCGATTCGCACCGATGCCGCCCACCTCGGCGGCGAGATGGAACACGAGCTCAGGCCGCCCCTCCCGGAAGAGCCGTTCGGCGTCGTCCCACCGCGTCAGGTCGTAGTCGGCGCGCCGCGCGACGAACGGGTCCTCGCCGCGCTGTCGCAGGCGCTCGACGAGGTGTGACCCGAGGAAGCCACCTCCACCCGTGACGACGATCCGCACCGCGCCCTAGGGTAGCTTCGTGGGAAGAAGATCCGCCCTCCGAAGCGGCGCGCTCGTCGGGCTTGCGCAGGTCGTCCTCTCGCTCGCGGCCGCCGGGGCGGGGGCCCTCCTTGCGCACAAGTTCGGCCGCAACGCCGAGACGGACGGCTTCCTCAGCGCCTATGCGGTGTACATCGTCCTCGTCTTCGCCGCGCAGGCGTTCCGGATGGTCGTCGTCCCCGACCTCACCCGAGCCGCGGCGGCCGGCCGCCTCGGCGGCGAGAGCCGGAGCTACGCGCTCGCCTATCTGTGCCTCGCGGTGCCCGCGTCGATCCTCGTCGCCGTCTTCTCCTCGCAGATCGCAGACCTGCTCACCGGGAGCCTGCCGCCGCGGGCTTCCCACGTAGCAGCCCGCGCGCTCGTCGTGCTCGTGCCGGCGGCCTTCGTCCAGCTGCTGGCGGCGCTCGCCGCGAGCGCGCTCGCCGTGCTCGACAGCTACGGCACGGCCGCAGCGGGGTTCGCCTTGGGCGGCATCGTCGGGCTCGCCGTGTTCGCCGCGCTTGCCGACAGCCACGGGATCGTCGCGCTCGCCTGGGGCCTCGTCGCGAATGCGGTCGTCTCGGTGACGGTGCCGACGGTCGCGCTGCTGCGCCGGCATGCGCTCGCAGGCGCGCTCCCGGAGCGGCTCCAGATCGGGCCGAGGCTCTGGCATCTCGTGCAGGGTGCCGCCGTGCCGGTCGCGCTCCAGGGGTGCTACCTGCTCGCGCTCCGTTTCGCTGCCCATCTCGGCGTCGGCAGCGTCACGAGCTTCTCCTATGCGTATCTCGCGGCATCGACGCTCGTCGGCGCGACCGCGTTCTCGGTCGGTCTCATCTCCTCCGCGCCGATGACACGGCGAGGCATCGACCCCGTGGCGGCAGCGAAGCACGTCGTGCACGCCTCCTGGGTCAGCCTCACGATCGTCGGCCTCGCGGCAGGCGTCTTCGCGATCGTCGGCGGCCGGATCGTCGGCTTCCTGCTCGGCAATGCGTACGCCGGCGGCGTCGGTAGCCAGCTCGGCCATCTCGTCGTCTATCTCGCACCGTGGATGCTCGCGTGGGTCGGCTTTGCGGTGACCTTCCCGCTCGTCTTCGTCGCGGAAAAGCGGTGGACGCTCGTGCCGCTCGCGGCGCTCGGCTTCGGCATCTGTATCCCTCTCTGCCTCGCCCTGCGCGCATTGTGGGGGCTCCCCGGCATCGCGATCGCGGTCGGGCTTTCGACCCTCGTGATCTCCCTGGGCCTGATGGCGACCCTCTCGCCGCGTACGCTCGCGATCGCGGTGGTCGGCCTTGCACGTCTTGCGCTTGCCGTCGGGGCGGCGGCCGCGCTCGCGTTCGGGACGCTCGCCGTCGCGCTCTCACCGGTGACGGCAGCGGTGCTGGGAGCCCTCGTCTACGCAGCTGTGATCGTCGCGCTGCGCTCGCTCGGGCTGAGTGAGGCATGGTCGTACGTACGAGGTCTGCACCAGTGAAAGCTCTCGTCACAGGCGTCGGCGGGCAGGACGGCTCGTATCTGGCGGAGCTCCTGCTCGAGCGCGGGTACGAGGTCGTGGGAATCGTCCCGCAGCTGGAGACGCCGTACGAGAACCTCGCCGCGATCCGCGATCGCGTCGAGCTGCTGCAGGCCGATCTCCTCGACGAGGAAGAGCTCGCGCGCGTCCTGCGCGAGCACCGCCCGCGCGAGGTGTACAACCTCGCGTCGCCGTCGTTCGTGCCCGCGTCGTGGCGCGAGCCCGTGCGCACGGCTGAGTTCGCCGCCGTCGGCGTCACGGCGCTGATCGAGGCGATCCGTGCCGTCGATCCGTCTGTGCGCGTCTACCAGGCGTCGTCGAGCGAGATCTTCGGCGAGCCGACGGTCGTGCCGCAGACCGAGGACACGCCGCTCCATCCGGTGACGCCGTACGGCGTCGCGAAGGCGTACGGGCACTTCATCGTCGGTTCCTACCGGCGCCGTTACGGGCTGCATGCGAGCTGCGGGATCCTCTACAACCACGAATCGCCGCGACGGCCGACCGATTTCGTGCCCAGCAAGGTCGCGCATGCGGCGGCGGCGATCTCGCTCGGGCTCGAGCACGAGCTCGCGCTCGGCGACCTCGGCGCGCAGCGCGACTGGGGCTACGCCAGCGACTACGTCGAGGCGATGTGGATGATGCTCCAGCAGGACGAGCCGGGCGACTACATCATCGCCACCGGTGTGCTGCATACGGTCGAGGAGATCGTCGATCTCGCGTTCGCCCGCGTCCGGCTCGACTGGCACGACCACGTGCGCGTGGACGACTCGCTGCTTCGCGGCGCAGCCGAGCTCCACCACCTCGTAGGTGACGCATCGAAGGCCCGCCGCGTCCTCGGCTGGTCGCCGACGGTGGGGTTCGAGGATCTCGTCCGGCTGCTCGTGGATGCTGCTCTCGAGAGGCTCACGGCTTCGTAACAGTGGGCGCCTAGACTCACCCGCAAATGGCCGATCAGCAGGAGCTTTCCGTCGACGAGGTCTACGCGCGGCTGCGCGAGGCCGTCGACCGCGGCTCCCGTGACGTCGCCTCCACGCGCGGCCTCGCCGAGCGCTTCTGGCCGGTGAGCGCGGACAAGCCGCTCGAGCGCCGTCCCGGCCCCAAGGGATGGGTCGCGTTCCAGGCGAAACGGGTGCTCCGCAAGCTCATGCGCTGGTACGTCGAGCCTGCGCTCGCCGAGCAACGGATCGTCAACGATGCATTGCTGCGACTCGTGGACGACCTCCAGCGCCGCGTCGACGAGCTGGAATCCCGCTGGTGAGGCTGGCCGTCTGCCTGCCGCAGGTGCCGTTCGAGCGGGGTGGCGCCGAGATCGTCGCTGACGACCTCGTCGCGCAGCTGCGAGCCCGCGATCACGATGCGACGCTCGTGACCGTCCCGTTCAAGTGGTATCCGGGCGAGCGCGTGCTGACGCAGGCCTTCCTCTGGCGGCTGCTCGACCTCGAGGAGGCGAACGGCCGTCCGATCGACGCGGTGATCGCGACGAAGTTCCCGTCGTACGCGGTGCGCCATCCGCGCAAGGTGGTGTGGCTCCTGCACCAGTTTCGCCAGGCGTGGGATCTCGATCGCACCGGGCTGGGGCAGTTCTCCGAGTCGGCGGAGGACCGCGCGCTGCGCCGGCAGGTGCTCGCCTTCGAGCGCACGGTGCTCGGCGAGGCGCGGAAGATCTTCGCGACCTCCGGCAACGTCGCGTCGAGGCTGCAGCAGTCCACCGGTCTCGAAGCGGAGCTGATGCCTCACCCGCCCGCGCCGCTGAAGTACCGCTGCGATCGCTATGACGACTTCATCCTGTCCGTCAACCGGCTCGACCGCGCGAAGCGCATCGACCTGCTCCTCGAGGCGGCGGCGAAGGAGCCGACGCTGCGGGTCGTCATCGCGGGCGAGGGGCCCGACCGCGAGCGGCTCGAGCGGCTCGCGAGCGAGCGTGGCCTGAACGGCCGCGCGGAGTTCACCGGACGCATCAGCGACGCACGGCTCACCGAGCTGTACGCGAGCTGCCTCGGCGTGTACTACGCGCCGGTGGACGAGGACTTCGGGATGGTCCCATTCGAGGCGTTCCTCTCCGAGAAGCCGGTGTTGACGACGACCGATGCCGGCGGGCCGCTCGACGTCGTGCGCGACCGCGAGACCGGGCTCGTCGTCGCGCCGCACGCGACGGAGCTCGCACGCGCCTGCGTGTGGCTGCGCGATCACGCCGACGAGGCGCGCGCGTTCGGGCGTGCTGGGCACGAGGTCGCGCGCACGGTGACGTGGGATGCATGCATCGACCGGCTCCTCGCCGCCGTCGCGTGAAGGTCGCGTACTTCAGTCCGCTGCCGCCGTCGACGTCGGGGATCGCCGACTACTCGGCGCTGCTCCTGCCGGCGCTCGAGCGCTTGCTCGACGTCGAGGTCGTGCGTCCGGGCCGTACGCGTCCGGTCGGGGACGCGGACGTCGCGCTCTACCACGTCGGAAACGATCCCGACGCGCACGGCTGGATCGTCGACGCGCTGAAGCGGCGCCCCGGCGTCGTCGTCCTGCACGACTTCGTCATCCACCACCTCGTCGCCGGCCTGACGATCGGCCGGCACGACGGGCATGCGTACCTCGCGGCGATGGAGCGCGAGGCGGGGGTCCCCGGGCGTCTGCTCGGCTACGGCGTGCTCGAGGGCCGGGTGCCGCCGCTGTGGGAGGTGCGGCCCCAGGAGTTCCCGCTCGCGGGCGAGGTGCTCGACCGGGCGACGGCCGTGATCGTCCACTCCCGCTACGTCGAGACGCTCGTGCGCCAGCACGGCTACAACGGGCCTCTGCATCGCGTCGCGCATCCCGCGTGGCCGGTTCCCGACGTCGCGCACGAGCGCGTGGAGGGCACGCCGCTCATCGGCAGCTTCGGGCACATCAACGAGAACAAGCGTGTGCCGCAGCTGCTGACGGCATTCGCCGGGCTTCGGCGCACACGTCACGGCGCCCGGCTCCTGCTCGTCGGTTCCGAGGCACCGGGGTTCGACCTCGCCGGCCGCATCGAGCGCACCGGGCTCGACGACGCAGGTGTCGTTCGCGAGCCCTACGTCGAGGAGGAGCGGCTCTGGGCGCTCATGGCGTCGTGCGACGCGATCGTGCTCTTGCGTGCGCCGACGATGGGCGAGACGTCGGGCGCCGCCATTCGGGCGTTGTCGCTCGGCAAGCCGCTCGTCGTCAGCGACGTCGGCTGGTTCGCGGAGCTTCCGGACTCGGTTGCGATCAAGATCCCGGTCGGCGGTGAGGAGGAGGTGCAGGCCTTGACCGCCGCGCTGCGCCGGCTCGCCGACCCGGAGGTGGTGGCGACGATGGGGGCGGCCGCGAAGTCGCTCGTCGCCCGCGAGCACGACGTCGACCGGGTGGCGGAGCGGTACGCGGCTGCCCTGGAGGAGGCGGCCGGGGGCGCGACCGTCCGGGAGGCCGTCCTCCGCGAGGTGGCCGCCGCCGCGGCCGACGCCGGCGTCGATGCGGAGCCGCTCGCCGGCGAGCTCGTCCAGGCCTCGCTCATATCGCGTGACGGTTCCGTAACAGGGCCTGGCCCCGTTACGGGGCCCGTATCGCGTCGTGTGCGGACGGTGCCGATCTGGGCGTGGCTGGGAAGCCTGTACGCGGTCGCGGTCGCCGTGCAGCTCGCGCTCGCGCTACGGGTCACGTCGCCGTGGATCATGGTCGACGAGATCGTCTACTCGGATATGGCGCGGAACTTCGCGCAGTCGGGGCACTTCCTCATCCGGGGCGTGCATGCGAACTACGGCGTCGTCTATCCGCTGCTCCTCTCGCCGGTGTACCGCGCGATCGGGCCGATGGCGGACGTCTACCGCTGGTCGCAGGCCGTGAACGCGCTGCTCATCTGCTCCGCCGTCGTTCCCGCCTATCTGCTCGCGCGCCGCGTCGTCCGTCCGCACGCCGCGCTCGTCGCAGCGGCGCTCGCGGTCGCCGTCCCGTCGACCGTGTACGCGGGGACGATCATGACGGAGAACGTCTTCTACCCGGTGTTCCTGTGGCTCGCGCTCGCGCTCGTGGCGGCACTCGAGCGGCCGACGCTCGCGCGCCAGCTCCTGCTGCTCGCCGTGTGCGGGCTCGCATTCGTCACGCGCGCTCAGACTGTGGCGATAGTCGTCGCCGTTCTCTTCGCGCCGCTCGTCCTCGCGTGGATCGAGCGCGGACGCCCGCAGCGGCTCAAGGCATTCGCGCCGCTGTACGGGGTCGTCGCCGGCGCCGCCGTGCTGGTCGTCGTGGTCGAGGTCGCGCGTGGGCGCTCACCGGCCGCGGTCCTCGGCAACTACAGCGTCACCTCGAAGGGCGGCTACCACGTGTGGCCGGCGTTGGAATGGGTCGTCCTCCACGTCGCGGAGCTCGACCTCGCCGTCTTCGTGCTGCCGTTCGCGGCGCTGATCGTGCTCGCCGCCAACGCGCGGCACCTCGATCGCCGCCTGCGCGTGTTCGTCGCCGCGTCGAGCTCGCTCGCCGTCTGGCTCACCCTCGAGGTCGGTGTCTTCGCCTCGAAGTACTCGCAGCGCATCGAGGAGCGGAACCTCTTCTACCTCATGCCGCTGCTCATCATCGCGCTGATCGCATGGATCGAGCGCGGGCAGCCGCTTCCCCCGCGCGCATCGGTCGCCGCGGCAGGAGTCGCCGCCGCGCTCCCCGGGGCGATCCCGTTCGCCCACCTCTTCAACATCACGGCGCAATCCGACACGATCGGGCTGCAGCCGTGGTGGTTCCTCGGCAACACGTGGACGGGGCGCCACGGCGTCGGCGTCGTCGCCGTGCTGCTCTCGCTCGCGCTCGCCGCATGCTTCTTGTGGCTGCCGCGACGCTACGCGGCCGTGTTGCCGGCGCTCGTCGCCACCGGCTTCCTCTTGACGTGGCTGCCGGTCGAGCTGTGGACGCACAGCTTCCCGCGTCTCGCATCGAGCGCGTACGCGCAGGGCATCGGCACGAAGGAGACGAGCTGGATCGACCGCGCAGTCGGACGCAACGCGCACGTCGGCGTGATCTTCGCGGGCGGAAACGACCTCAGCGTGCTCGAGAACGAGTTCTGGAACCGCAGCGTCGACCGCGTGTACGGCCTCGGCGCACGGCTGCCCGGCGACATGCCCGAGGTCCAGACGAGCGTCGACCCCACGACCGGTCGGCTCAACGGGGTCACGGACCCGTACGTGCTCGCGCCGACCACCGTGCAGCTCGTCGGCACCAGAGTGGCGGCCGACCCGGCAAAGGGGCTCGTCCTTTACCGCGTCGTGCAGCCCGCGCGCATCACGACGCACGTCGTCGGCCTGTATCCGACGACGCCCGGCGTCGAGGCGTGGTCGCGCGGCCACGTCAGCTGGATCCGCTCGCAGTGCTCGGGCGGCACGCTCACCGTGAAGGTCTCGAGCGACGCGAAGCTCTTCGCCGGCGCGACGTCGACGATCGCCGTCGGCGGGACGACGACGGCGCGTACGCTGGCGATCCCGCCGACGACCGTCGACCGGCTGATCACGCTGAAGCTCGTGCCGGCGAACGGCGTCTGCCGCGTCGACTTCGCCGTCAGTCCGACACGGGTGCCGTCGAAGGTGGTACCCGGCAGCACGGACACGCGTCGTCTCGGCCTGCACTTCACGCCGTTCCGCTACCTGCCGTGAGGATCGTGGTCGACGTCGCTCCCCTGTCGCATCGGCGCACGGGAGTCGGCAACTACATCCGCGGCTCGCTGCTCGGCCTTGTGGAGGCCGGCGGCGCCGAGGTCGTCGCGTTCGCCCCTGCGTCGACGGCGGGGCGGCGCCTGATCGAGGGGTCGCTCGACGGCATCGACGTCGAGCGCCGCCTGCCCGTCGTCCCCGCTGCGCACGCGCTGCGCACGGCATGGTCGCGC
>CAZXZX010000118.1:0-6480 GCA_964645445.1 uncultured Gaiellales bacterium | reverse complement strand
ACCCCGATGTGGGAGTGGGCCGGCGACGATACAACGGTCTTCAGCTACTGAGGTCGGGCGGCTTCGGTCTTCGTCCGAGCAGGCGCGCGAGGTTGATGTCCCAGCCCCAGCCCCACGTCTTGGGTGTGAGCAGGCGCGGGTCGTCCGGGTTCCACCAGCGCGACTTCAGCCGCGCGACGGTGGGGCGCCTCCAGTCATAGGGAACACGGAGAAACGTCCCGGTCTTCGAGCGTTCGCCCATCTACGCAGGCGGCGCGTCGGGGATGTCGTCGCCCGGGACTTCCTCGATCGCCTGCGGGCGCAACGGCTCGTCGAAGAGCGCGCCGCCGGTATGCGGCAGCGGCGTCGCTCCCGCTTCCGCCGTCTCCCGCCGCAGCTCGTTGATCGCCAAGCGCTGGTCGCGCGCGGTCCATTTCGATCGTATGCGCTGCCAGAACGACATCGGCCGATTATCCCAGGTCGTCGTCAGTTGCGCTGAGGTGCCGGTGCCGGCAGGAACGCCTCGCGCACGACGCGCAGCACGCGTTCGCGTGTCCCCTCGGCGACAGGGACGAGGCCCCCGAGCTCGAGGCGCGCGAGCTCGACGCGCCCCTGCGAACGCACCGTCACGAAACCGAAGTCGCTGAGGAAATCGGCCGGGAAGATGGTCTTGTGGATGTGGAAGCGCTCGACCGAGCGGTCGCCTTCGGGATAGCGGTACGCGAACGCCTCGAGCGCGCGCCCGCCACGGTCGCGCGCCTCGCCGATGGCAGTGAGGAAGAGCGATTGCAGCACCCACGGTTTCGACACGTCGGTGAGATACGCGCACGTGACGAGCACGGCGTCGTCGCTCGGCGGCCCGGCCGGAGCGTCGTTCGCCCGGGGGAAGAGCCCCGACGGGCCGTACTGCATCGATCCGAGCAGACGCCCGTCGTCGTCGTAATAGACCGTCCCCCACGACCCCCACTCCTCCTCGGTGCCGCGGATCCACTTCTTCTTGTCGATGTCGCGGGCGGCGCGCGACTGCCACCAGGTGCACGCGTGGCACACGGTCGGCGTCGTCTCCAGCGTTGCGCCGGTCAACCCGGCGATCCTCGAGCTCATCTTCGCGGCCCGATCTCGTCGACGACGACCTCGACCGACGCGGGCTCGACGTCGGCCATGCGCAACAGGTACTCGCGTACGCGCTCCTGCACGTCCCTGCCGATCGCGGGGATGGACGCGCCCCAGTCGACGGCGAGATGGATCTCGACCTCGACGCCACCGTCGCGCTCCGACACCCTCACGCTCCGCCGTCCGGGCAGGTCGCGCACGCCCTCGATCTCCCGCGCGGCGTCGGCCGCGTAGCGCCCGAGGATCTCCGTCGAGATCGACGCTTGCCCGTCCATGTTCAGGGGCAGCGTAGATGCAGCTCCGTCGCCTCGGGCCGAGCGGCGAAGCGGAACGGGACGAACGTCGTCCCGAGGCCCGGTGAGACGTGCATGACCCCCGCCGGCCCGCGAAAGACGCCGCGCGGGTAGCGCGCCGAGAGGTGCGCGAAGCGGACCTTGCCGCCGGGATACGGCAGCGCGATCTGACCGTCGTGCATGTGGCCGGCGAGCACGAGCTCGAAGCGGCCCGGCTCGAGCGCGTCGAATACACGCGGGTAGTGGCAGAGAAGGATGCGGAAATCGACGCCGTTCGTCGACAGCTCGTTCGGATCGGTCTTCTCGCGCCGTCGGACGATCATCCTCGGATCGACGCCGGAGAGCCACACGTTGCGGCCGCGCAGCTCGAGCAATGTCCCCTCGTCGCGCAGCAGCGTCGCCCGCCCGAGGTCGGTCAGGTCCGAACGGACGGCCTGCGGGTCGCGCGAGATGGCGACATCGTGGTTGCCGAGGACCGCCACCGTCGGCTGCGGCAGCAGCTCGACCAGGGAGCGCAGGAGCGGTTCCCCGCGCGGGTGCGTGAGCAGGTCACCGGTGATGACGACCAGATCCGGCTGCCGCTCCGAGACCCACTCGACGGCCTGCACGACCGCGCTGACACCGGGGGAGCGCACGCCGAGATGGAAGTCGGAGAGATGCGCGATGCGGAGACCGTCGAGCTCACGCGGCAACCCCGGTACGGGGAGCTCCAGCTCGCGCAGCCGCGGCCAGCCGGCCTCGAGGAGGCCCCACCCGAGCGCAGCCCCGAGAAGTGCTCCGGCGCGGCGCCCCAAGGCCGCCGCGCCGCTCAGACTTCCAGCTTCTCGAGTGCCGGCCGGGGATCGACGATGTGGCGCTTGAACTTGAGCTCTGACTCCTCAAGCCCGGCGGCGACGCCCACGAGCTGGGCGAGATGGAGCACCGGAAGGTCGAACTTGCGGCCGGTCGCCGCCTCGAGCTTCTGCTGCCACGCGTCGAGCGACAAGTGGCAGAGCGGGCACGGCGTCACCATCACGTCGGCGCCCGCCTCGAGCGCCTGCTCGACGGGCTGGATGAGCTCGCCCATCGCCGTGTCCTCGCGCGCCTGGATGATCGGGAACCCGCAGCACTTGATCTTCGCCGGATAGTCGATCGCTTCACCGCCGCACGCCTCGATGATCCGCTCGAGCGACCACGGACGGTCGGGATCCTCGAAGCCCATGATCTTCGACGGGCGCAGGATCTGGCAGCCGTAGAACGGCGCCACCTTCAAACCCTTCAGCCCCTTGTGCGCGGCGATCTTCAGCTGCTCGTAGCCCTCGCCTTCGGCGATCTCCCAGAGCAGGTGGCGCACGTCGATCGCCCCGGTGTACACGGGCACGCCGACGGACTTCAGGTTCTCATTCACGCGGTCGAGCAGGTTCTGGTCGCCCTTGAGCATGAAGTTCGCCTGCCGGAGGTTGAGCGTGCAGACGTTGCAGACCGTGAGGAGCGTGTCGCTGCCCGTCGCCTCGGCATACGCGAGGATGCGCGCGTTCAGGTGGAGGTAGTAGTCCGGCTCCGCCTCGTGGATGTCGCCCGCACCGCAGCACGTGACCGACTCGAGCTCGACGAGCTCGAGCCCGACACGGGGCGCGAGCGCCTGCGTCGAGGTGTCGAGCTCCTTCGCGGACAGGGAGGCAAGGCATCCCTTGTAGTACGCAACTCTCTTCACTCGGTGTCCTCCGGTAGGTACGGCTTCGGGAAGGAGCCTGGGCCGTACGGATCGCGGCCGTCGTCGTGGCTGCCGTGCGCGAGCTTCGCAAGTGCACGCTCGCCCTGGATGTGCCCTTCGGCCCCGAGGCGGCCCTGCGCGTGGACGATCTGGTGCAGCGCGCGCGCCTCGTCGACATCCTTCGCAACGTGGGGCGGGAACGCGAGGCCCGCCTTGTTGTGCTTGATCAGGTTCAGCGCGAACTTCGTCTGCTTGATGGACGCGACGACGCCCTGCGTCTTCGGCACGAGCTCCGTCTCGCGAAGCCAGCCGGTCGTCTCGGCGGAGCGGATGAACCACTTGGCGTGCTTCGCGCCCATGTCGCGGTCGATGCCGTTCTTGATCGCCTCGGCGCCGAGCTTCGCGATCGCGTCGCGCGGATCAACCCCCTTGGGACAGCGCTCGTTGCAGAAGAAGCACCGGGTGCACTCCCAGATGCCGTGCTCGCCGCTGTATTGCTCGAGCCGGTCGACGGTGGCGGCGTCGCGCGGGTCGCCGACGAAGCGCATGCCTTTCGCGAGCGCCTGCGGCCCGAGGAACTCCGGGTCGGACTCCATCGCGTTGCACTCGGAGACGCAGCAGCCGCAGTTGATGCACAGCGCCTCCTTCTTCACCGCGTCCATCCGCGCCGGAGGAATCCGGTACTCGCGCCCGTCCTCGGGCCGGTCGTAGCCTGGCTGGAGATACGGGTTCATCGCCTTGAACTTGGCCCAGAAGGGCTCCATGTCGACGACGAGATCGCGGACGATCGGCATGTTCCCCATCGCCGAGATGACAGGGATGCGGCCTTCCTGGGCGATGTCGTACATCCGCGTCTTGCACGCGAGCACCGCGGCGCCGTCCATGCGCATGCCGCACGAGCCGCAGATCATCATGCGGCAGCTCTTTCGGTACGCGAGCGACCCATCGACCCTGTCCTTGACGATGTCGAGGCAGTCGAGGAGCGTCGCCTCCTCGGGCGCGTCGATCTCGTACTCGCGCAGCGCGCGGTCGCCGGTCGTCGCGTCGTACCGCCAGACCTTGAAGGCGACCTGCATCAGCTGCCCAACCCCTTCAGCGTGCTGACGTCGACCGCCTGGTCGGCGGGCGGCGGCGTGACCGTCACCTGCGTGCCGAAGTCGGTGAGATCGAGCGTCAGGTCGGTGGTCGCCTGCATGCCGTTCTCGGTGTACGAGATGGTCTCGTGCATGCGCCGAACGAGCCCGTCGCTCCCGATCCAGACGTCGACCGGGATGGTCGTGATGCTCGACTGCGCGAGCAGCTTCTCGACCTGCGGGCCGAGCGCGGCGGCAGCCTTTTGCACGTCGACCGTGCCGCTGTACTCGGTCGTGTCGACACCGTCGATGGTCGCGGTGCCGGCCTTCGACACGTTGCCGACCGACTCGAGCATCTGCAGCGCTTTCGTCGGGTCCTGGCTGCCCGCCTGCTGCAGGAGTTGGCCGAGATCGACTCCGGCCTTCTGTGCGAGTGCGTCGAGGTCGGCCTTCATCCAGGTCTTGCCGTTCAGGTACTTGTCGAGCGCCGGCAGCTGCATGTAGAGGATCGGGCTGCTGCCGCTCCCGTCGAGGATGACGTGCGCCTTCCATTGGTCGGGATTGCCCGCCTGGGAGCCGACGAGCGACGCGATGCTCGAGAGATCCATGGTCATGTCGGCGCTGTGCGTCGTGTTGTCGCTCGCGCCGTCGGCGGAAAAGTGGAGCGGCCCTACCGGGCCGACCGTCTCCGAGACATCCATGTGGAACTTCGCGCTTTGCGTGCCCGCCGTCTTCGACGCCGCGCTCGCGACGGATTGCAGCGCGTTCGCCGCTCCACCTCCGCACGCGGCGGTGGCGAGCGACACCCCTACGAGTGCACAAACGATGAGTCCTCGTCTCATCTCAGTACTTCCTCTCTTCCGGTTGCCACTTCGTCATCCGGACTTCTGCATACGAAAGGACGGGTGCGTCATCCACCCAACGGGTGATCGAGTGCTTCAGGAAGTGCTCGTCGTCGCGGCTCGGGTAGTCGTACGGCCGCGCATGCGCGCCGCGGCTCTCCTTGCGGGCGTTGCCCGCCTGGAGCATGCACCACGCCGTGTCGAGCATGTTGCCGAGCTCGATCGCCTGGGTGAGGTCGCTGTTGAAGACGTTGCCCTTGTCCTCGACGTAGACCTTGCGATAGCGCTCGCGCAGCTCGGGGATGATCTCGAGCTCGCGCTGCATCTGCTCCTCGCGCCGGAAGACGGCGAAGTTCTCGAGCATCGACGTGCCGAGCTCCTCGCGGATCTTCCAGGGACGCTCGCCCGACGTGCGGTCGAGCAGCTCCTTCAGCCGGCGCCCGGCGTCGCGCTCGGCCGACTCGGGCACGTCGATCGTCGTGTGCGTGAGCGCCCACTCCGCCGCGGCACGGCCGGATCGCCGTCCGAATGTGATCGTCTCCATGAGCGAGTTTCCGCCGAGCCGGTTGGCGCCGTGCACGGACACGCACGCGCACTCACCGGCGGCGTACAGGCCGGTCAGCTCGGTCGCGCCGTCGCTGTCCGTCTCGATGCCGCCCATGTGGTAGTGGGCGCCCGGCCGCACGGGGACAGGGTCGTAGATCGGGTCGACCCCGGCGAACGTCATCGCCAGCTCGCGGGAGCCTGGGAGGCGCTCGATGATCCGCTCCGCGCCGAGGTGCCGCATGTCGAGCATGACCGAGCCGTTGATGCCGCGGCCGGCGTCGATCTCCGTCTGCTCGGAACGGGAGACGACGTCGCGCGATGCAAGCTCGAGCGCGTTCGGCGCATACCGCTTCATGAAGCGCTCGCCGTCCTTGTTCAGGAGGTACGCGCCCTCGCCGCGGCAACCCTCGGTGAGCAGGATGCCCGTCGGGTACAGCGTCGTCGGGTGAAACTGCATGAACTCCATGTCCTTCAGCGGAACGCCTGCGTGCAGCGCCATCGCCGTCCCGTCGCCGGTACACGCGTACGCGTTCGTCGTCACGCGGTACTGCCGCCCGGCGCCGCCGGTGGCGAGCACGACCGTCTTGCCGCCGATCGTCTTCAGCCCGCCGTGGACGAGATCCCAGCAGATGACGCCCTGGCAGCGGTCGTCGTTGACGACGAGTTGCCACGCGAAGAACTCCTCGTACACCTTGATGTCGCGCTTGCACACCTGCTCCCACAGCACCTGGATGAGCACGTGGCCGGTGATGTCGGCGGCGTAGATCGTGCGAGGCGAGCCCGCGGCGCCGAACGGGCGTTGCGCGAGCCGGCCGTCGGGCTGGCGCGAGAAGAAGGCGCCCCAGTGCTAGAGCTGGATGATGTCGCCCGGCGCCTCGCGGGTGAAGATCTCTATCGAGTCCTGGTCGCCGAGGTAGTCGGACCCCTTCACCGTGTCGTAG
>CAZXZX010000117.1:0-11041 GCA_964645445.1 uncultured Gaiellales bacterium | reverse complement strand
CTGTACATCTGCCGGGAGCTCGTACGGCGCATCGACGGGCGCATCTGGGTGGAGGAGAACGGCGGACGCGGCTCGACGTTCGTGGTTGAGATTCCCCGGGTCCCCGTGATGGCGGAGAGCCTCGGCTAAGCGCCGCTATCGCATCCTCGTCGCCGAGGACGACGAGGGATTCCTCGACGTGCTCGCGAGGGTCCTCGAGCGGGACCAGTCGCTCGAGGTCGTCGGCCGCGCACGCAACGGACGCGAGGCGCTCGAGCTGGCAGAAGAGCTGCGACCCGACCTCGTCGTCATGGACGTCGAGATGCCGGTGCTCGACGGTGTCGAGGCGACGAGGCTCCTCCACGAGCGGATGCCGGAAGTGCCTGTGCTCGCGATCAGCGGCCACGACTACGAGGAGCGCGTGCTCGAGATCCGCGCCGCGGGCGCAGCCGACTACGTGCGCAAGGCCCGGCTTCAGGACGAGCTGCCCGCCGTGGCGGCGGCGCTGGCCTCGGGTCAGCGCGTCAGCAGGTAGCGCAGGAAGAGGTGCGACCCGTGGCGGCGCACGCCCGCGAGCGTCCCGTCAACGCGCCTGGCGGGCAGGAGCTCGACGCCGTCCACGAGCGAGAGACCGCTGCCGGCGAGGAGCGGCGAGACGGTGAGGAAGAGCTCGTCCACGAGCTCCTCGACGAGCAGCGATCCGAAAATCGTCGGGCCGCCCTCGCACAGGATCCGACGACAGCCGCGCGCGCGGAGCTCGGCGATCGCCACGACAGGATCGTGACGGACGAGCAGTCGGTCGCCGATCGCCTCCGACACGATGTCACGACGACGCGAGAGGACGACGACGTCCGGCTCCTCCTTCATCCCGAGCGAGCGCCGCAGCTCCTTCAGCGCGCCGGCGGCCGCCGGAAACGCGGCCTCGGCCGTCCACCGGTTCTTCGGCGACGCGAGCAGCGTGTTCGAGCCAATGACGATTGCATTCGCGCACGCGCGGAGAAGCGCCATGACGAACAGGTCTGCGTCGTTCTCGTCCGAGATGAGGCGGTTCGAGCGCGGTACCTCCGGTAGCGCGACGATGCCGTCGAGCGTCTGGACGAAGTTCACGTACAGGACGTCTTCGTCCAGACCGAACGCGCCGGGATAGAGCGCGGCGAGCTCCGACGGGAGCACGAACGCGGGCAGGCCCGCGGGCTCGTACAGGAGCTCGAGCGGCGTCACGGACGAAGGAGCATGAGGAACTCGCGGCGCAGGTCGGCGTCGTCGCCGAAGACGCCGCGCCAGAACGTCGTCACCGTGCGCGACCCGTCCTCCTCCACACCGCGCATCTGCGTGCAAAGGTGAGCGGCGTCGAGATGCACGGCCACGCCGCGAGGCGCGATCAGCTCGACGAGCGCGTCGGCGATCTGCTCACCCACGCGCTCCTGCACGGTGAAGCGGCGCGCGTAGAGCCGGACGATGCGCGTCAGTTTCGAGATGCCGATGATCTCGTCGCCGGCGACGTACGCCACATGTGCCGCCCCGTGGAAGGGAAGCGCATGGTGCTCGCACAGCGCGTGGAAGGAGATCGGCCCTTCGACGATGAGCCCGTTCCGCTCATGTCGGTGCTCGGCGGGGAACGCCGTCAGCAGCTTCGGGTCGCCGTCGTACCCGGCCGTTGCGTCGTACAGCGCCCGAAGGAACCGCGCGGGCGTGTCGCGGGTCCCAGGCGTTTCGAGATCCATGCCGAGGGCGGTGAGGATCTCGGCGGCATGGCGCTCCAGCCGCGCCCACTCGCCGTCGGCGATGTGGCGCTCGGGCGTCTCGCGTCCGTGCCAGGGCAGGACGACGGCAGATTCGGTGTTCACAGGGCCCCCCTGTCGATGGCGACGAGTGCGATGAGCAAGGCGGTGCAAAGAGAGAGAACGACGACGTAGGCGCCGGCATGCCCGAGTGCGAGGCAGAGGCCGAGGACGGCGAGCTGCGTCGAGAGGCCGAAGTTCGCCGCCACGCCGACCGTCCGCGCAGACGGCCTGCGTCGGACGAGCGCTTCGGCGAGGCGGTCCTGCGGGGCGTAGACGAGGGCGTAGAGACGCGCCACGAGCGAGTCGTCCGGCATCTCCGCGGGCGCGCCGCGGCGCAGCCGCTCGAGGTTGAAATTCAGCGAGAGGACCGCGGTCAGGACGACGAAGCCGACGAGCGCGAGCCACGGGCCGATCCAGAGCCCCAGCGCTACGAAGACGGCGGCGTCGACGAGTAGGTCGGACTCGGAGTCGAGGTAGCGTCCGAACGCGGTGATGCGGCCGGAGAGTCGCGCGAGCTGGCCGTCGGCGTTGTCGAGCACCGTCTTCAGCTGCAGCAGCAGGGCGGCGACGACGAACCCGTGCCGGCCGATCTCGACGGCCGCGGCGATCCCGGTCGCCGTGCCCGCGAGCACGACCGCGGGCGGCGGCACGCGCAGCGGCAGCAGCGCCCGCGCGACGACGTGCGCGACCGGGCGGAAGACGAGCTCGCACAGCGCTTCGAATCCCTCGCGCGGCTTGCGGTCAGGCATAGTCAAGCGCATGAGCTGGCGCGAGGAGGACGGCGCGCTCGTCCGCGAGTTCGAGCTGGAGAGCTTCTCCGCCGCGATCGCGTTCGTCACGTGCGTCGCGGAGCTGGCCGAGCGCGAGAACCACCATCCGGACATCGACATCCGGTATCGGCGAGTTTCCGTGCGCTGGACGACGCACTCGGCCGGAGGGATCACCGAGCGCGACCGCGAGATGGCGGCACGAACGTCAGCCTGCGAGCCCACGTAGTGTCCCCTCGTCGACCGGCTCTCCCGCGCGGATGAGCTCGCGCGCCGGCTCGACGGCGCCCCAGACGTTCCACAAGAGGAAGCCCCGCGGCCGCGCGGCGGCGTCGACGTACGCGACGATCCCCTTCCGGTTCGGCTCGAGCCACAGCTCGACCGTGTCGCCGCGCGAATCGAGCTCCCCCACCGCCTCGTACCCGAGGTCGAACAGGTCGGAGTAGAAGAACGGCAGGTGGTCGTAGCGCTCGTGCGCGCCCGCCGCGTTCGCGCCGACGAGACGCCCATGCGTGTTCGCGTGATCCTCGTGCTCGACGCGTCCGGTCTTGCCGAGCGCGAGGATGGGGAAGCGCGCGACATCGCCCGCAGCGAACACGTCGCCTTCGACGCGTCCGTACTCGTCGACGACGATCCCGTCGTCGACGGGGAGGCCTGCCGCCTCCGCCAACTCCGTCCGCGGCACGATCCCCAGGCCGGCGACGACGGCGTCGAAGCCTTCGGACGACTCGAACATGCTCTCCGCCTGGATGTCGACACCGTGCTCGCGGTAGTAATCGGTGACGAATCGCGCGAGGCCCGGCGGCAACGTTCGCCAGCCGACGCCGGGCTCGGGGAACACCATCGTCACGTCGCGTTCCTGCGAGCGGAGCGCGGCGGCGATCTCGGAGCCGATGAATCCACCACCGACGACGAGGAATGTCGCGCCGTCGTCGCTCAGCGCGCGCAGGCGCCGGTAGTCGTCGAGCGTGCGAAAGTAGATGACGTTCTCGTCGTCGCCGCCGAGCCGGCGGGGCGCGCCGCCGGTGGCGAGCACCAGCCGCTCGTACGCGTACTCGTCGCCCGTGTCGTCGAGCGCGGTATGCGCGGCCGGGTCGATCGAGACGACGCGGCGACCGAGCACGAGCTCGGCGCCGTGCTCCTGGTTCCGCCAGATCTTCGCCTCATCGCCGTTCTTCCACAGGCCCTTCGTCAGCGGAGGCCGCTTGTAGGGCGCGACCGGCTCCTCGCCGACGAGCCCGATCGATCCCTCGGGGTCGGCGTCGCGGATGCCGTTGCAGACGGCATCGCCGGTCATGCCGCCACCGACGACGAGATAGCGGTAGGAACGCATCGTCACCTCCGGGATTCGATCAGGACCTCTATGCGGCACGGCGACTTGGGGTCGAGGCATCCGCCGACCGTGCACGCCGCGCGCGTGCCGATGAGCCCGCTCCACATGCCCTCGTCCATCGCGGCCAAACCGGGCCGTGCGGCGACGAGCGGACGGAGCGGACACGTCGGCGTCACGACCGCGCCGTCCTCGTTCGCAGCCTGGAAGCCGAGCCTCCGCAGGCCGGCGCAGACCTCGTCGAGGCTGCGCCTGCCGCGCAATCCCGCTGCCTCGGCGAGCATGCGCCCGAAGGCGATACCGACCTCATGCAGGTCGGTGCGCCCCTCGGCGAGCAGGCCGACGAGATCCTCGTAGCGGCGAGCGGGGAACTCGATCGTCGCGAGCTCGGGGGCGACGCGATACGTCTTCGCGGGGCGGCCGACGCCCGCGCGCGCGATGCCCGTCTCGACGAGGCCGGCTGCGGCGAGGCGCTCGAGCCGGCTGCGCGCGACGTTGCGGTGGACGCCGTCGTGCGCGGAGAGCTCGTCCGCGGTGACGGGGCGCTCCTCCCCGCGGACGAAGGCGAGTGCGGAGCGCAGCCCGAGGTCTCCGACGGCAGATAGACGGTCCATGAATTAGACCTTCTATCAGTTTTTATCAGTCTCCCGTAAGCCGGAGGTCGGACTCGAACCGACGGCCACCGATTTACAAAAACGGTGCTCTACCAACTGAGCTACTCCGGCGGTGCCCTCATGGTAGGCAACTCCACGGCTGTCCGAAGCGGACACGGCCCCAGCCGATGCGTATGCAACGGTGGCAACATGGAGCACCCGAAGGACATCGGAGATGTCTCGACACTCGCCATCACGCTCATTCTCCGCGCGCTCGGCCATGGGCTCTACATCCCGTACGGCGAGAACACACGCTGCGACCTCGTCCTCGAGCGCGACGGCTTCTCGATCGCGTTCAATGCAAGACCGGACGCCTCCGCAGAGGCGCCGTGACCTTCGCTGTATGCAGTTCGTACGCGCACCACAAGAGTGCGCAATACCAGCAGCGCAGCTATCACGGCGAGATCGACCTTTTCGCGGTGTACTGCCCTGAAACCGCAGCGGTTTACCTAGTTCCGATCGCGCACCTTCCTGTCCAGCGCCGAGGGTCGCTACGCGTCGAGCCGCCCAAGAACAACCAGATCGACCGTATTCGCTTCGCCGCCGACTACGAGATCGGGCGCGTCGCTATAGAAGGACTTCGCGTGTCTTCTGGTGCGTGACGATCTTGCGCTTCACGCGCTGGAGCGCGTTGTCGATCGTCTTCGTATCGCACTCGAGCTTCTCCGCCATGTCCTCGTAGGACGATCCTTCGAGGTAGAGCCGAAGCGCATCCGCCTCGAGCGACGAGAGGCCCGTGCCGAGGGTGAAGACGAGGCTCTGGAGCTCCTCGGTCGAGATGACCATGACGGACGGCTCGTGGACGCCGGGCCCCGGCAGCGCGTCGCCGAGGGTGCACTCGCCGTCGCCCTCCTGGCCGGCCGGTGTGTGGCTGAACGAGACGTACTGGTTCAGCGGCGCGTGCTTGAAACGGGTTGCCGTCTTGATGGCCGTGATGATCTGGCGGGTGACGCAGAGCTCGGCGAAGCTGCGGAACGAGGTCTCCTTGTCGGCGCGGAAGTCGCGGACGGCCTTGTACAGGCCGATCAGGCCCTCCTGGATGAGATCGTCCGAGTCGCCGCCGGCGAGGAAGTACGAGCTCGCCTTCAGGCGGACGAAGCCGGTGTAGCGCCGGATGAGCGCGTCCATCGCGGTGCCGTCGCCGTTGCGGGCCTTGAGGACGAGCTGGAGATCCTCGAGCTCGCGCTGGGCCTTCTGCGGCGAGTATGCGTGCGCGGTACGAACGGCCACGTGCATCTCCCGGTCGGAGGGAAAGGACAAACTCTCACCCTTAACTTGAGGAAGAACATAGCAAGGGGTCCAAATTCTTACAAGTCTATTTGCGATGGACCCAACATGATACGAACGTATGTTCGGAGCTACAGGATGCCGCGCAGATGACGGGCTTCGAACGCGTCGTCGGGATCGAGCGAGATCCCTGCGTCGGCGAGGATCTCCTCCGCCCGGTCGAGCCGGTTGCGCGCCCGCTGCCGCTCCCCGTGCGCGGCGGCGACCGCGGCCTCGTTCAGCGCCGCCATCGCCCGGTCGTACGGCGCATCGGAATCCGCCGTCAGCCGCCGCCACTCCTCGAACCTGCGCTCCGCAGCGTCGACCTCGCCCTGATGCAGCGCAACATGAGCGAGGTTGTGCAGCTCCATCGCCTCGAGCGCGGAGTCGCCGAGGCGACGGCTCAGCTGCAGGCTCTCCTCGTAGAGGGCACGGGCGCCGTCGTAGTCACCGGCGAGGCGCGTGCCGGCAGCCTGCAGGTGGAGCGGCATGAGGTTGGCGCCCGAATCGTCGCCGGCCAGCGAGCGCGCCTCGCGCGCGAGGCGAACGACGTCGTCGTTCCGCCCGTCGCGAAGAGCGACTCTGCTCATGCCGACGAGCGCGAGCGACTCCGCTGGACGATCGCCGATCGCGCGGGCCTCGGCGAGCGCCTGCTCGTTGCGCGCCTGCGAGCCGACTTGGTCCCCCTGCCTGAAGGCGAGGATTCCGTCGCCGTAGAGTGCAAGCGCCCGCGCGCGGGACGGCCGGGCATCCTCACGGTCGAGGACAGCGGCGAGGAACACGCGTCCGCCCTCCAGGTCCCCGGCAGCCATCCACGACCGCCAGCTGTCGGCGGCGAGCTGCTCCGCGCCGGCGAGATCGCCTGCCGCGATCAGCTCCTCGGTACGACGCTGCACGTCGTCGCGTTCCACGGCTATTCGATACCACGCCGGAGCCGTTCCAGGCGCGCGAGCGTTCCCGGATCGAGCTTGTCGCGCATGTCGCCTCTCGCGCGGTCGGCGTGTGCCGGTGGGACGAGCTCGCCGAGAAAGGACTGCGAGGAGAGCAGGCGTACCTGCGCGCCGGACGTCCCGCGCACCGCCTGGTCGGACGACACGACCGCCACCTGCTCCCCGCCCCGGCGCTCGGCCGCGAGCCGCTCGATGAGCGTGTCCGCGTCCTCGGCCCAGCACACATCGAGCGGCCCGTGGCTCTCGTCGGTGCCGTGCCCGTCGAATACGAGGACCCCGCGCACGCCTTTGCCCGCCACCCAGCTCGCGAGCAGGTCGCGCAGCTCCTCCGGCGAGCGGAAGCCGCCGGCGTGCAGCAGGTTGAAGCCGTCGAACAGGTAGAGGGTCGGCTCAGCCACGCTGCCTCCGAGCTTCGTACAGAAGGACGGCCGCGGCGACGCTGACGTTGAGCGACTCGACCTGCCCGAGCTGCGGGATGGACACCTCGAGGTCGCACATCTTCCGCACGAGCGGGCGCAAGCCCTTCCCCTCCGCGCCGAAGACGAATGCGAGTCCGCCGGAGAGGTCGGCTTGCCACATCGGCGTTCCCGACTCGCCGGCCGCACCCGCCACCCACACCTCGCCCGACTTGATCTCGGCGAGGTAGCGAGCGAGGTTCGTCACCACTGAGACCGGCAGGTGCTCGACTGCGCCCGCCGAGGCTCGGCAGACCGCCGCCGTCACGCGCGCCGATCCATGGGCCGGAACGACCACGCCCGTCGCGCCCGCGCCCTCGGCGCTGCGAACGACGGCGCCGAGGTTGCGCGGGTCGCTGACCTGGTCGAGGCAGGCGAGCAGCGGCCGCTCGGTGCGCGCGAGCTCGTACGCGTCGGCGTATTTGTACGGCTCGCACCACGCGAGCACCCCCTGGTGGTCGCGCGTCCCCGCCGCCTCCGAGATCTCCCGGTCGAGCTTCACGTGCACACGCGGACGCTCGAGGTCGCGCAGCCACGGCTCGGACTTCACCGTCCGCTCGGTGGCCCACAGCTCCAACACCTCGCGCGGTCCACGCAGGGCTTCGCGCACGGGGCGCCGCCCGTACACCTGCTCGCGACTCATTGCGGGACGAGGCGGAAGCCGCCGGCCTCGTCGCGGACATCCCAGCCCGCGGCGGCGATCTCGTCGCGGAGCCTGTCCGCCTCGGCGAAGTCCTTCGCCTCGCGCGCCGCGACCCGACGCTCCGCGAGCTCCACGAGCTCGGCGGGCGCCTGCGCCTGCTCGGCGAGCGACGCAAGGCCGAAGACGCGGAGCGCGTCGCGCAGGAGATCGTGGTCGCGCCAACCGTGCAGAAGGGCGAGCGCCTCCGGCGTGTTGAAGTCGTCGTCGAGCGCCGCCTCGAACGCGCTCCAGTCCCCGACCGGCTCGTTCGGCGAGCGGAAGACGTTGCGAAAGCCTTCGACCTGCGCCTTCGCCTGCGCGAGCGTGTCGTCGTTGAAGTCGATCGGCTTGCGCCAGTGCGCGCTCATGAAGAAGAGCAGCGCGACCTCCCTCCCCCACGTGTCGAGCACGTTGCGGAGCGAGACGTCGTTGCCGAGCGACTTCGACATCTTCTCGCCGCCGAAGGCGAGCATGCCGTTGTGCGTCCAGATGCGCGCGAACTCGTGCCCGAGCGCGCTCGACTGCGCGAGCTCGTTCTCGTGGTGCGGGAAGACGAGGTCGAGCCCGCCGCCGTGGATCTCGAACACGGGCCCGAACGCGTCCTCCGCCATGGCCGAGCACTCGATGTGCCAGCCGGGGCGGCCTCGACCCCATGGCGAGTCCCACCACGTGTCCTCGCCCGGCTTGTTCGTCTTCCAGAGCGCGAAGTCGCGCGGATCCTCCTTCAGGGGGTTCGGCTCCTGCTCCTCCACCCGGTCCGGCCGCTGGCCCGAGAGGCGCCCGTACTGCGGATCGCGAGCGACGCGGAAGTAGACGTCGCCCTCGACGGCGTACGCGTACCCAGCGTCGATCAGCTCCGCGATGAAGCGGACGATGGAGGGGATCGACTCGGTCGCCCGCGGCATCAGGTCGGGCATGCCGAGGCCGAGGTCGCCGGTGTCCTCGAGATACCACTGCGTCGCGCGCTCGGCGAGCTCGGCGCTCTTGTTCGGCGCCGCCTCGTAGATCTTGTCGTTGATGTCGGTGATGTTGTGGACGAGCGTCGCGTCGTATCCCCGCTGCCGCAGCCACGTGCGGAGCCACATCCCGAGCACGAACGGCCGCGCGTTCCCGATGTGCGCGCGCTGGTAGACGGTCGGGCCGCAGAAGTACATCCGGATCGGCCCCGGCGGAGGTGGCAGGTCCTCGACGCGGCGCGTGAGCGTGTTGTACAGGCGCATCGTTCCTAGCCTACGGACCGGCGGAGCAATTCGTCCCGCGGCAGTGCGGCGATGACCGCCGCCAACTCGGGGCCGCGGTCGCGGCCGGTCAGCGCGAGCCGCAGCGACTTGAGGTCGCCGCCGACCGCCTTGAGCTCGCGCACGATCGCGCGCGGCTCGACCCCCGCTTCGACGAGCTCGCGGAAGCGTCCGAGCGTCTCCCCAGCATCGACGTCGACGTGCTCCGGCTCCAGCACGATCCGCGCGTAGTCCTGCGCCTCGGCGAGGTCGCGCGCACCGCGGAGCACGGGAGCCAGCGAGACGTCGACGCCGACGCGTGCGGCGAGCTCCTCATCTGACAGCGCGGCGAGCGCGTCCAGCGACAGCCGCCGAAGGCGTGCGAGATCGAGATGGACGTCGTGCTTCGGGATCCCGAGCTCGTCGAGATACGCGCGGACCGCCTCGGCCGGGATGCCCGCCTCGCGCAGGTCGGCGAGCGTGGCCGCACCGTGCCGCTTCGACAGCTTCGTCCCGTCGTCGCCGAGCAGGAGCCCGTGGTGGATGAACTCGGGCGGCTCGGCCCCCAGCGCCCGGATGAGCTCCGTCTGCAGCTCGGCGTTCGCCCGGTGATCGGACCCTCGGATGACGTGCGTGATCTCGAAGTCGACGTCGTCGACGGCGCTCGCGAGCTGGTACGTCGGCGTGCCGTCGGGGCGGAGGAGCGTCACCCGGCCGAACCGGAGCGCGCCCTCCACGTCCGGCTCGCCGATCTGGTGGGCCGCCTCGCGGTGGCGGACGAAGCGGCTGCTCTGGTGGATGGGCCCCTCGTCCCAGCCGACACCGAGCCATGCGAGGTCGGCGGCGATCGTCCGCGCGCCGTCGTCGACGTTCCGCGCCGGGTCGGTGTCGTCGATGCGCAGCAGCATCGTCCCCCCGTGCTCGTCGGCGAAGCGCCGGTTCGCAACCGCGCTCAAGGCGTTGCCGAGGTGGAGCGAGCCCGTCGGGCTCGGCGCGAAGCGGACGCGGACCATGGCGCGAGTCTAGGGAAGGTGAGAGGATCGGTCCGTGGCCGTCGTGACCGAGCGCGAGCGAATGACGTGGGCCGATCTCGGCGCCGGGTCGCGCGAGCTCGCGGAGCAGATCGCCGCCGACGGCTACGAACCGGGCCTCATCCTCGGGATCGCCCGCGGCGGCCTGCTCACCGCAGGCGCGCTGTCGTACGCCCTGGACGTGAAGAACACGTTCACGATGAACGTCGAGTTCTACACCGGCATCGACGAGCGTCTCCCCGTCCCGATGCTCCTCCCGCCCGTCCCCCATCTCGTCGACCTGCAGGACGAGCGCGTGCTCGTCGCCGATGACGTCGCCGACACGGGCCAGACTCTCGCCCTCGTGCAGCAGTTCCTCGCGGGCAAGGTGCGCGAGGTGCGCATCGCCGTCCTGTACGAGAAGCCGCGCTCGATCGTCAGCTCCGACTACGTCTGGCGAAAGACCGACCGCTGGATCGACTTCCCGTGGAGCGCAGAACCGCCGGTGGCCCGCTAGCCTGCGGCGAGTGCTCGCCGCTCATCCCAATCCCGCCCAGTTCCTGCGCGTCGATCCGACGAGCCGCTCAGCGGTCGTCACGCTCATCGCGAGCTACGACGGGTCGAACAACGGGTTCAACTTCGACGGCTATGGCCGCGGTGAGCTGCTCGTCACGGTTCCGAGCGGCTGGCGCGTTCGCGTGCGATGCACGAATCACGGCACGATCGGCCATTCGTGCGCGGTCGTCCGCGGCCCGATGACGGTGACGCCCGCGTTTCGCGGCGCGGCGACGCCGATCCTTCCGCAGGGCGCGAGCACGACGTTCTCGTTCGTCGCCTCGCGCACGGGCTCGTACCGCTTCGCGTGTCTCGTCCCTGGGCACGAGGAAGCCCGGATGTACGACGTGCTCGAGGTGACCCACGGCGGAAAGCCGACGATCACCGCGCGCG
>CAZXZX010000116.1:0-8197 GCA_964645445.1 uncultured Gaiellales bacterium | reverse complement strand
CCACGCGATCACACCGACGTCGCCCCAGGTCTTCGTCGCGTAATGGAAGACGTTGTGGAACTTCGCCTTCCCGTCGACGAGGTCGGAGAGGCAGCGCTCGCGCGGCTTTCCGAGGTCCTCGACGACGCGGTAGATGAGCTGGGCGTGGCCGACCTCGTCCTGCACCTTCGCCGTCAGCGCGAGCTTGCGCTGGAGCGTCGGCGCACGGAGGATCCATTCGCGCTCGGGCAGGACGCCCATGAGCTCGGAGTTGCCGTGCATCTCGATGAACTTCACGAGCTTCGCCCGGTAGTCGTCCGGCATCCAGTCGCCGGTCTCCACCTGGCCGCCCCCTTGCACATACTCGAGAAAGGCCTGCTCGTCGCCCATTCCCACCGCCCTTCCGAACGATCGTTAGCCTGCACAGTCTAGATGTCCGCGCGGCGCACCGAGCTGACCCGGGCCGCAGCCCGGCTCTTCGCCGAGAAGGGGTACCACGGCACCTCCGTCGGCGACCTCGCCGATGCGCTCGGGGTGCAGAAGGGGTCGCTCTACTCGCACATCGAATCGAAGGCCGACCTCCTCTGGGAGGTTGCGAGCGAGGGAGCGGCCGCGTTCCATGCCGGGCTGGACACGGTCCCCGAGGAAGGTCCCGTCGTCGACCGCATCCGCGACGCCCTCCGCGCGCATCTGCGCGTCGTGGCCGACCAGCTGGACGTCGCGACCGTCTTCGTGCGTGAGTGGCGGTACCTCGAGGGCGACCGGCGCGACGCGTTCGTCGCCGAGCGACGCCGGTACGAGGAGCGGTTCCGCGCCCTCTTCCGCGAGGGCCGCGAGCTGGGGGAGCTGCGCACGGACCTCGACGACGGCACCGCCGCGCTGCTCGCGCTCTCGGCCGTCAACTGGGCGTACACGTGGCTGCGTCCGGGCACCGACACCGATTCGCTCGCCGACCGGTTCACGGCGCTTCTCGTGGACGGCATGCGCGGCTACAACACCCCGTGATTCACTGACGGCGTGGCCAAGGTCACGCTGGTCGTCAATCCGTTCGCAACGCGTGTGACGCAGGCGAAGCTCGCCGCTGTTCAAGCCGAGCTCGAGCCGGTCGCCGATCTTGCTGTCGTCCTGACCGAGCGCCCGGGCCACGCCACCGAGCTCGTCGCCGCCGCGCTCGACGGCGGCCGCGATGCGATCGTCGTGTTCTCCGGTGACGGCGGCTTCAACGAGGCGCTCAACGGCCTTGCGCGCGACGTGCCGATCGGCTTCCTCCCGGGCGGCGGTACGAGCGTCCTCTCACGCGCGCTCGGCCTCCCCGCCGACCCGGTGGCCGCTGCGCGGCGTCTCGCCGTTTCGATCGAGACGCAGAGGACGCGCCGCATCACCGTCGGCCGCGTCAACGGCCGACGGTTCGCCTTTGCTGCAGGCGTCGGCCTCGACGCCGAGGCAGTGCGCCGCGTCGACCGCATGGGGCGCACCGACGAGGGCAAGCGGCCCGGCGACCTCGCGTACGCGCTCGCCGTCGTCGGCTCGCTGGCGTCGCACGGCGGGCACATGGATCCCGCGCTCGACGTGAAGGGGTTCGGCCGTGCGGCGTTCGCCTTCGTCGCGAATGGGAGCCCGTACACGTACGCGCGGCGGCTGCCGTTGCCGATCGCGTCGGAGGCGCAGTTCGAGCTCGGTCTCGACCTCGTCGCCCCCGTTCGAATCCGGCGGCGCACGCTCGCGCCGACCGCGCTCGCGATCCTCTCCGGCCACGTGCGCGGACGAAGGGACACGCTGTACGGGCATGACCTCGACCGCGTCGAGATCGTCTGCGACGTCCCGACCGCGCTCCACGCCGACGGCGAGGACCTCGGCGACGTCGAGGAGGCCGTCTTCGAGGCGGAGCGTGGCGCCGTCTCGGTCTTCGTCTGATGGAGGTCGACATCCGGCCGGCACGCGCGAGCGACGTGCCTGCGCTCTCGGAGCTCGCGAAGCGCACGTGGTCCGATGCCTTCGGGGGCTCGGTCGGTCGCGATGACGAGGCAGCCGAGCTCGAGAAGACCCGGTCGGAGGCCTACTTTCGCGAAGCCCTCCGGCGCGACGCCGTCCTCGTTGCCGAATCGGATGGTGCGCTCGTCGGCTACGTGCAGTTCGGCGACGTCCACATCGCCGACGCCGATATCCGGACCGGCGACCAGGAGCTCCAGCGCGTGTACGTCGACACGGAGCTGCAGGGGCTCGGCATCGGTCGTCGGTTGATGGATGCCGCCCTTCGCCACCCGCGCCTCGCAGCGGCGGGCCGCGTCTACCTCCAGGTATGGGAGCGCAATCCGCGCGCGATCGGCCTGTACGAGAGCTTCGGCTTCGAGGCCGTCGGCACCACGGCCTTCATGATCGGCGGCGGCGAGCCGGCGCAGGATCTCGTGATGCTGCTCGACAAGGGCCCCGGTCACTAGGCTTCCGAGGCCATGGCACAGGTCGCACACGGCGAGCCGGAGCTCCGCCGGGTCATCGACGAAGACCGAGAGCTCGACGGGGTCGGCGAGCAGGAGCTGCTCGACCTCTACCGTTCGATGGTGCTCCTGCGGACATACGACGAGCGATCGCTCGTGTACCACCGCCAGGGGCGCATCGGGACGTACGCGATCTTCTGGAATCACGAGGCCATGCAGGCCGGCTCGGTGTACGCGCTCTCCGGCGAGGACTGGATCTTCCCGAGCTATCGCGAGTCTGCGATCGGGCTGCTGCGTGGGATGCCGCCGTCGACGGTGCTTCACTGGTGGCGCGGCCATCCCGCGGGCTGGTGGAACCCGGCCGACTACAACGTCGCCTCCATCTGCGTGCCGATCGCGACCCACGTGCCGCACGCGGCCGGGCTCGCGTGGGGGAAGAAGCTGAAGGGCGAGCCTGCGTGCGCGATCGCGTACTTCGGCGACGGCGCCACGAGCGAGGGCGCGTTCCATGAGGGCGCGAACTTCGCGGCGGTGATGCAGGCACCGCTCGTTCTCTTCTGCAACAACAACCAGTGGGCGATCTCGACTCCTCTGTCCGCGCAGACACACGCGGAGACGCTCGCCGACAAGGCGCTCGGCTACGGCATGCCGGGTGTGCGCGTCGACGGCGGCGACGTGCTCGCGGTGTACGAGGCGACGCGGGAAGCCGTCGAGCGCGCGCGCGCCGGCGAAGGCCCGACGTTCATCGAGGCGGTGACGTACCGCGCCGCGCCGCATGCGACGGCGGACGATCCGCGCGCGTACATCGATCTCGAACGCGTCGAGCTGGAGAAGAAGAACGAGTGCCTCGGCCGCTACGAGCGCTACCTGCGCAAGCTCGGCGTGCTCGGCGACGACCTCGAGGCCGAGGTCAAGGCGGAGGCGGCCGACGCGATGCGTCTCGGCATCGCCGCCGCGGAGGCCGAGCCTGATCCCGATCCGGAGTTGCTCTTCAGACACGCGTACGTGTTCCCGCCGCCGAACCTGAGGGACGGCTGGGATGGCTGAGCGGCTCCTCGTCGAGGCGGTGAACGAAGCGCTGCACGTCGAGCTCGCCCGCGACGACTCGGTGATGGTGATGGGCGAGGACGTCGGCCGTGCGGGCGGCGTGTTCCGCGCGACCGCCGGGTTGCGCGAGCGCTTCGGTGAGAACCGGTGCGTGGACACCCCGCTCGCCGAAGCCGGAATGCTCGGTGCCGCCGTCGGCTTGTGCATGGCGGGTTGGAAGCCGGTGTGCGAGATGCAGTACGACGCATTCTCGTATCCGTGCCTCGACCAGCTGATCACGCACGTGGGCCGGTACCGGTGGCGCACGGGCGGGAAGATGGAGTTCCCGATCACGCTGCGCATGCCGTACGGCGGCGGCGTGCGGGCACCCGAGCTGCACGACGACTCACCGGAGACGTACTACGTGCACACGCCGGGGATCAAGGTGGCGATCCCGTCCACGCCGGCCGATGCGAAGGGTCTGCTCGCCGCCGCGATCCGCGATCCCGATCCCGTCGTCATCCTCGAGCCGAAGCTCATCTATCGCACCGAGCGTGGCGAGGTGCCGGACGGCGAGCACGTCGTCCCCCTCGGCAAGGCACGTATCGCGCGCGAGGGGTCCGACGTCACGCTCGTCGCCTACGGGGCGATGGTGCCGCTGTGCCTGCGCGCGGCGGACGAGCTCGCCGGCGAGGCCTCGTGCGAGGTGCTCGACATTCGCTCGCTGCGCCCGCTCGACGAGGATGCGCTCCTCGCATCCGCGGGGAAGACCGGCCGCGTCGTCATCGTGCAGGAGGCGCCGCGCACCGTCGGCTTCGGCGCCGAGCTCGCAGCCATCCTCGCGGAGAAGGCGATCCTCGAGCTGCGCGGGCCGGTCTTGCGCGTGACCGGGTTCGACGTCCCCTATCCGTACTGGAAGATCGAGGACGCATACATGCCCTCGGTTGAGCGGATCTCGAGTGCAGTCCGGCGACTCCTCCAGTTCTGAACGGCTGCGGATCTGGCTCGAGCCCGGGGAGTCGGGCTTCTGGTTGCGCAACGCCGCGACGGGCGAGGCGCTCTCGCACCGCGACCCGCGGATCCTCGTCGTGAAGGTCGCCGGCGTCTCGTATCGCTCGGATGCACTCCAGGACGACGCGTTCGCGCCGGGTCGTCGGCTCGCGCTCGTCCCCGAGCCCGAGAACACGCACGATCCGGATGCCGTCGCCGTGTGGGACGTCGAGCGGCGCCTCCAGGCCGGCTACGTCCCGAGGACGTTCGCGCCCGAGCTGCGAGGCGACGAGCAGGCGGTCGCGCTGTGGGAGTTCCGCAACGACGACGGACGCCGCTTCGGCCTGCGCGTGCTCATCGCGCCGCCGGACGCGTGGATCCAGGACCCGCGCACGTGAAGGGGTTCTTCTGCCTCGACTACGAACCGGAGGCCTCGGTCGCGCCGGGAGAGCCCGTCTCGTTCCACGCGTTCAACGCGGGGTGGCACTGGGACCAGGGGGACGAGTCGACGCGGCCCGAGGGCGGGGGCCACGCGCTCGCCGGGCCCTTCGAGGTGCGCGGCGCACGAGCGGGCCAGACGCTCGTCGTCCGAATCGACGAGGTGACGCCGCGCGGGTGGGGCGAGACGTTCGGCGACGGCGAGCGCTTCGAATGGCTGCTCGACGGCGACACATGGCGCATGGGACCGCACGCTGTCCCGTCCGCGCCGTTTCTCGGCGTCATCGGCATGTCGCCGCCCGAGCCGGGAAAGCATTCGACCATTCCACCCCGGCGCTGGGGCGGGAACATCGACTGCAAGCTTCTCGTCGCCGGCACGACGCTCTTTCTCCCGATCCCCGTAGACGGCGCGCTGCTCATGGCCGGCGACTGCCACGGCGCGCAGGGTGACGGCGAGGTCTCGGGCACCGCGGTCGAATGCCCGCTCGAGCGCGCGACGCTGACGCTCGACGTCTCCGACGTCGATGTGCGCATGCCGATCGCGCGAACGGACGATGCCTGGATCGCGTTCGGCTTCGACGACGACCTCGACCGAGCGGCCGAGCTCGCGACCGAGACGATGCTCGAATTGATGGAGCGCGAGCTTGGCGTCACGCGTGCAGAGGCGCTCGCGCTCGCGAGCGTCTCCGTCGACCTGCACGTCACGCAGGTGGTCAACATCGCGAAGGGCGTGCACGCCATACTCCGCGCGTGAGCTACGAGTTCAAGCTCCCCGACCTCGGTGAGGGCCTGACCGAGGGGGAGATCGCACGCTGGCTGGTGAGCGAGGGGCAGGAGATCGCGGAAGACGACCCGCTCGTCGAGATCGCCACGGACAAGACGACGGTCGAGATCCCGTCGCCCGCGGGCGGGACCGTGTCGAAGATCCTCGTCGGCGAGGGCGAGGTCGTTCCCGTCGGCACGGTGCTCGTCGTCATCGGCGGTGAACCGCAGCCGGTGTCAGACACCGTTTCGGTGTCCGACGCCGGGGTGCGGGCGACTCCGCTCGTGCGCAAGCTCGCGGGGGAGATGGGCGTCGAGCTCGACGCGCTCACCGGCACCGGCCCCCAGGGTCGAATCACCGAGCAGGACGTGCGCGACGCCGCCGGACCGGTGTCGGACACCGAGGGGCGGCGCGAGCCGCTTCGCGGGATCAAGCGCCAGATGTTCGAGCACCTGACGCGCGCGCATCAGGTGCCGACGATCACGTGGGTCGAGGAGTGCGACTTCACGGGCGTCGACCTGAAGCTGCTCGTGCCGCTCGTGCTGAAGGCGTGCGCTGCCTCGCTGCAGGAGTTCCCGGAGCTGAACGCGCGTGTCGACGACGGCGAGCTCGTCTATCTCGACCGCTACGACATCGGCGTCGCGGTGCAGACCGAGCAAGGGCTCGTCGTTCCCGTCGTGCGGAACTGCAACACGCGTTCGCTGGAGGAGCTCGATGCCGACGTGCGACGACTCGCGGACGCCGCGAACGCGGGAACGCTCGCGCCGGATGACCTGCGCGGCGGAACCTTCACCGTCACGAGCGCGGGCCGTTCCGCCGGGTTGTTCACGACGACGCTTCTCAACTTCCCCGAGGTGGCGATCCTCGGCGTCCACCGCATCGACGATCGGCCGGTCCTGCGCGACGGCGAGATCGTCGTCCGCCGGATGGGGAACCTCTCCTTGACGTTCGACCATCGCGTCATCGACGGCAGGCGCGCCGCCGACTTCGGCCTCTCAGTGATCGCGCTGCTGCAGAGCGGCCGCGCCCGCTAGGCCGCGGCGCGTAGGTGCGAGTCGAGCATCTCCTCGATCGCCGGGCTCGTCACCCGCCCGTCGAGCCTCGCGACGATGCGCCGGCCCTTCACGAGCCTGAGCGCGGGGACGGTCTCGACGCGAAAACGCGTGGCGATGTCCGGCCGCTCGTCGACGTCGACCTTCCTCACCTCGAGGTGCTCGCGCTCCTTGCGCGCGATGTGCGCGAGCAGGCTCTCCATGCGCCGGGCAGGCCCGGATCGCTGTGAGGTGAAGAAGACCAGGAGCGTGCGGTCGTCGACATCCACGTCCTCTCCACAACGTAAGACCCGGGCTCAGAGGTACGTCAATACACTGAGGAGCGATGGGCGCCTGGTACTGGATCGGCGTCTCGGCCGGCTTCGGCGCGGCCGTCGGCGTTCTGCTCGCCGGCACGTTGCGCATCGCGCTGATCGCCGTTGCCGTCGTCGGCGCGGTCGCCGGCGTGGGGATCGGCTACGCCGTCGACGCGTGGCAGCCGGGAGGCTGGGTCGACGTCGTCGCCGGTGCCGCCGGGGGATTCGCCGCCGCGTTCGGCGCCGCGCAGATCGTGCGCGGTGCGCTCCGCCGGGGCGGGACCGCAGCGGGGACAGCGTTGATCGTCGCCGGCGCGGCGGCCCTCCTCGCCGCGCTCGCCTGGGTGCCCGCACTCGGATACGTCGAGGCGGTCGCGTTTCCCGCCCTCGCCGTGCGCCTCAGGAAGCGGCATCCGGAGCGCTACGCCGGGCTGCGCACGCTCGCGCGAGACTGAGAATGGCCTCGGTGTCAGACACGGGAACCGGTGTCTGACACCGGCGTGACACTGAAAGCGAAGAAGGTCGTCCTCATCGTCGTCGACGGGATGACGCCCGCTGCGTTCGAGCGGGCAGCGGAGAGCGGCCGCGCTCCCGCACTCGCATTCCTCGCGGCGAACGGCGACTACCGGCGCGGCACGTCCGTCTTCCCGTCGTTGACCCCGGTGTGCCTCTCGTCGATCGCGACCGGCGCGGGCCCGGACGTGCACCACATTCCGCATCTGGTCTGGTGGCACCGCATCGAGCGCCGCATCGTCGAGTACGGCTCCTCCTTCTCGGCGCTGCGCGCGGTCGGGATCACCCAGGCGATCACCGACACGGTCTACAACATGAATCGCAAGCATCTCGCCGCGGGCGCGGCGACGGTGTACGAAGCGGTGGAGGACGCGGGGCTCGTCGCCGCGGCGGTGAACATCACGTGCTATCGCGGCGGTACGCGCTACATGCCGACGCTGCCGTGGGTGACGAAGGCGGCGTACGGCCCGAAGCGGTTCTTCTATTACGGCCTGTTCGAGTCGGATCACACTGGCGCGCCGTTCGCGGTGCGCAGCCGCGCCGCCGGATCGACCGACGCGTACGCCGCCGCCGTCGGCCGCTGGCTCGTCACTCGAGACGGCTTCGACTTCCTCGCGTACTACCTCTCCGACTTCGACTACTCGTCGCACGTCCACGGTCCTGCCGGAGCGGAGGACGTCGCGCTCGAGCGCATCGACGCCGCGG
>CAZXZX010000115.1:0-3437 GCA_964645445.1 uncultured Gaiellales bacterium | reverse complement strand
CGGACGCACACCGGGATCTCCGCGAAATGCGAGAGGACGTCGAGCTTCGTCAGCGCGAGCCGGTCGAGCCCGTTGACGCGCACGGAGTAGCGCAGCGCGACGAGGTCGAGCCAGCCGCAACGGCGTCCTCGGCCCGTGACGGTCCCGAACTCGCCGCCGAGCTCGCGGATGCGCGACTGCTCCGGCTCGTCGATCTCCGACGGGAATGGTCCCTCACCCACGCGCGTGACGTATGCCTTCGCGACGCCGATGACTGCGTCGATACGCGTCGGGCCGATGCCGGTGCCGATCGCCGCGCCGGCCGCCGTCGGATTCGACGACGTGACGAACGGATAGGTGCCGTGGTCGAGGTCGAGCAGCGTCGCCTGCGCGCCCTCGAAGAGCACGTCCTTGCCCGCGCGCAGCGCTTCGTCGACGATGAGTGAGGTGTCGGCGATGTGTGGGCGCAGGCGCCGCGCGTATTCCTCGTAGCGGCTCGCGACCTCCTCGAGGTCGAACGGCTCGACCTCGTAGATGCGCTCGAGCCACAGGTTCTTCTCGGCGAGCGCGACCTCGATCTTCTGGCGCAAGATCTTCGGGTCGAGCACGTCCTGCACGCGGATGCCGATGCGCGACGCCTTGTCGGCGTACGCCGGACCGACGCCACGCTTCGTCGTCCCGATCTGGAGCTTGCCGAGGCGATGCTCGCTCGCCTGGTCGATGGCGACGTGCCACGGCATGATCAGGTGCGCGTTCCCCGACACGTACACCTCGTCCACTGGATAGCCGAGCTCCTCGAAGCGGTCGAGCTCGCTGATCAACACCTCGGGATCGATGACGCAGCCGTTGCCGATGACGCAGGGCTTGCGGTTGATGATCCCCGTCGGAATCTGGCGGATCTTGAAGGTGTCGTCGCCGACGACGATCGTGTGCCCCGTGTTCGGACCGCCCTGGTAGCGGCAGACGAGATCGGACTGCTGGGCGAGCAGGTCGACGATCTTCCCTTTGCCTTCGTCTCCCCACTGCGCTCCGACGACGACGGTCGCGGGCACGACTGGAAGTGTGCCTAAGGCGGCCGCTAGCGGCCGCCGACCATATAGGAGGGCCGATTCATTCGGCGCCTCCGCTCTGGTTTCTCTTTGTTCGAGCCGGTGTCACCGGCTTACGTGGAGGCTGATCCCCAGATCAACGTGTACAACCCCCAACCGGCGAGGCCCGACGCGATCGCTGCGGCCGCCAGCGCCGTCGCCCCCCGGCGGAAGCGCGGGAAGACGAGGAACACGACGAGCTGCGAGACGAAGAGCGCGCCGAGCGACGGCTTCAGCAGGTCGTCGTAGAAGCGGTTGGGGGAGAGAAGCGAGATTGCGTCGAGGGCGAGGAACGGGACCGCGATCCACGCGTACGACGACTTCAGGGGGATGCCGTGAAGCCAGTTGAGCAACCGAGCGAGCGCGAGGTACTCGGCGACGACGAGCGCGAGCGTTCCGCCGGCGGTGAGGATGCCCACGACCACGGCGAGGCTCCGCCCCGAATACGCCTGCGCGATCGCCGCGCCCGGCACGGCGGTGTCACGCAGCGATTCGGGAACGCCGCCGAGCGGGATCGCCGAGAGGAGGAACGCGGCGCCGACGATCGCGAACGCGCCGGCCAGCACGCTGCGCATCGCGCGGCTCCCTCCGGCGACCTCGCCGCCGAAGTAGAGCGGAAGGCTTGCGCACACGAAGAGGAGCGCGACGCCGCCGACCGCGCGGCCGGTCGTGTCGACGGAGGCCTTCGTCGCGAAGTGCGAACCGACGTGCGAAAACTCGAAGCCGGCGACGACGAGGAGGGCGAGGACCTGCGCCGCGCCGAGGACGACGAGCGTGGTGAGCACCGTCCGGATGGGGAGGAAGACGAACGCGACGATCGCTGCGGGGATGACGAGCTCGAGAGCGGAGCGGTACGCGTGCACGCCCGGAAACACCGCTGGCAGGAGGTCGTACACGACGAACGTGATCGTGTACGGGAGGTAGAGGAAGTACGCGAACGCCCAGATCCAGGCGTGCGCGACCGCGGCCGGGCGCCCCGAGGCCGCCTCGACGAACGCGCTCAGTCCGCCCGGCGAGACGACGCGCCTCGAGTACGCGAGCCAGATCCCGAGCGGCGCGGCGAAGACCACGAGGCCGAGCGCGACGACGAGGCCGGCGGAGCGGGCTCCCTCACCGGCGACGCCCGGCAGGAAGGTGAGCAGCGCGAGTGGGCCGCCGATCGAGGCGACCGCAAAGCCGAGCAGGAGGTGAGCCGGGAGACGTGCGCCTCCCGGCTCGTTGGGGCGCGCCCCCGCGATGGGTCAGCCCCAGGTTTCGTCGGTTGGGGTCGGCGACGGCGTGCCGCCAATGACCTTCGACGACGTCTTCATGGCAAGTGCAGCCCCGAGGCGGCGACGACGATCGACCGGGGCCGCGGCTCGTGCATGTCCTCCATACGAGGCCTCCCGCGGATCGGATTTCAGGCGGCGGCAGTCTCGGCCGCGGCCGGCGGATCGGCCCGGATGATGCTCACCTGATGCCCGCGCCGGCAGAGGAAGACGGCCCCTTCGAGGTCGAGGTCGAGCCGCCCCGCGAAGGTCGACGCGGAGAGGCCGACGGCGGTGTCGATCCCGAGGCAGACCTCGCAGATCGCGGTGAACGCGGTGACGGTGCGCGAGATCGTGAGGATCTGCGCAGGGTCGCTCATGCCGCGGCCAGGTCCGAGAACTTCGCGTAACGCTTGAGGAACGAGAGCTTGATCGAGTCGGTCGGGCCGTTTCTGTGCTTCGCGAGGATCACCTCGGCGAGGCCCTGCTGGTCGGAGTCCTCGTTGTAGTACTCGTCGCGGTAGACGAAGGCCACGAGGTCGGCGTCCTGTTCGATCGAGCCGCTCTCGCGCAGGTCGGAGAGGATCGGCCGTTTGTCCGTCCGCTGCTCGACCGCGCGGGAGAGCTGGGACAGGGCGAGGATGGGGACCTCGAGGTCACGCGCCAAGATCTTCAGGCTTCTCGACATCTCGGAGACTTCCTGCACGCGTCCGTCGCTCTCGCGCCGCGACGACGGCGTCAGCAGCTGGAGATAGTCGACGATGATGAGCCCGAGGTTCGGGTGCCGCGCCTTCAGGCGACGCGCCTTCGAGCGCACTTCCATCATGTTCAGGAGGCCGGTGTCGTCGACGTAGATCGGCGCCTTCGCGAGCTTGTCGCACGCGGCGGTGAGGCGGGGCCAGTCGTCCTGCTGGAGCTTGCCGTTGCGCAGGCGCTGCGACTCGACCTTCGCCTCGCTGCACATCAGGCGCTGCGTCACCTCGGACTTCGACATCTCGAGCGTGAACAGGCCGACCGGGACGTTGTGGCGGACACCCATGTTCGCGGCGATGCAGAGCGCGAGCGCCGACTTCCCCATCGACGGGCGCGCCGCGACGATGATGAGGTTGCCGGGCTGGAAGCC
>CAZXZX010000114.1:0-4745 GCA_964645445.1 uncultured Gaiellales bacterium | reverse complement strand
CACCTACGACACCGTCGTTACGCATTATCCCGGCGCCGAGCGACGCGAACTGGAACTGAAAGGCAAGTCTGCGGCTGTGGAGGCATTTGCAATCCGCGTCCGCTAAGGCGAGCGTCGTCTGCGCCAGCGTTCTCTCGCCCGACTCTCGACTTCCGGCTGGAGTCGGTAAACGGTCTTTCCCCCAGCGGTGCGAAGAACCGCATGCGCCTCGGCATTGGCTTACTCATGCGATGGACGCGCAAGTCCCGGCGATACACGGAAGAGCTGTGATGCGCGCCAGATTCGGCATGCCCCCGGCAAGAATCGAACTTGCGCACGCGGTTTAGGAAACGGCTGCGTTGAGGGCGGTGCTGGTTAGCCACTGCTCGAGGCGAGCGGCTGCTTCGTGTTCGTTGCCGGGGAGGAGGTGGCCGTAGCGGTCGAGGGTGATGGTGATGCTGGAGTGGCCCATGTAGGTGCTGAGGGCTTTGGGGTTGATGCCGGCGGCGATCATGAAGGCCGCGTAGGTGTGTCGGCATTCGTGGAGGGTGATGGGCGGGAGTTTTGCGGCGGCCCAGGCGGCGCGGGCGTGGTTGTTGGTTGTTGCGGGGTTGAAGGGGCGGTCGCCGCGGGTGTTTGGGAATACGACGTCGCTACGGGTGGATCGTTGCTCGCGGTGTTTTGTGAGGTAGGTGTTGAGGGTGGTGGTTATGGGGACGCGGCGTGTGCTGGCTCTGCTTTTGGGTTCGATGTAGCCGGCGATTCTGTCCCAGCTTCGTTCGACGTGGATGAGGTTGGTCTCGAGGTCGATGTGGGTCCAGTCGAGGGCTTGCAGTTCGCCCATGCGAAGGCCGGCGTAGAAGGCGGTCGCCCACAGGGCTTGTTGTGTCTGTGGGAGGGCGTTGATGAGTTTGGCGGCTTCGTCGGGTCGGGCGACCCGATCGCGGCGGCCGCGGACCGCGGGGAGGTCGAGCTTGCTTGTCGGGTTGACGGAAACGATGCCGCGGGCCGTCGCCCGTCGGTAGAGCGCACGCAGCGGCATGAGCGCGTTCCGGATGGTGCTTGCCGATAGGCCTCGTGCAGCGAGATCGTCGGCGATGTCCTGCAGGGTTGCCTGCTCGACGGTTGAGAGCTTGTTGCTAGCGAGGGTGGGGAGGATGTACTTGCTCAGCCCTTGCCGGTAGCTTCGGATGGCGGAGGGTTTGTACGGGTCTCCGGAGCGGGTGCGGGCGATACCCCCTTCGGCTGCTTGGAGCCACTCTGCGACAGCCTGCCCGAGGGTGATCGAGGAGGGGGCGCGAAGACCGCCCCTCTGCAACTCGACTTGGCTTTCCCGTCGCCAGCGGCGCGCCTCGGCAACCGTTCGAAAAGTCTTCCGAATCGTTCTGCGGTCGCGGGGCGACCACACCTGGGCCTGGTAACCAGGTGAGCAGGTGCAGCGGCCATCTTGTCCGCTCGCACAGGAGCGTCGGTGGCGGGTCGTGATCCCTTCCGGGCGACCGTACGGGCGATGCGAGAAGGGCCTTGCGGGCGAGAGGGCGGCCTCCATCACGACACACGATTAGCTCTGTCCCCGGGCGCACAGCAACCGCACAGTTTCGTGCGATCCGGCCGATCGCACGGCCGATCGCACGACCTCCGCAGCTAACGCGGGCACTGGAGGTGCCGGCCTAGTGGGCGGCCCCCAGAACCCCCTGAATGCGGCTTGGGGAGCCGCATTCAGCTCGGGAGGACGGAGGGGGAGGGATTTGAACCCTCGATCCGCCTAACGACGGATAACGGTTTTCGAGACCGCCGCATTCGACCGCTCTGCCACCCCTCCAGCCGGGCGATGGTATCGGCTAGCTGCCCTCGGTGATCGAGCCGACTCCGCTCACGCGCGCCTGCACGTGGGTGGGGTGGCCGGTGTAGAGGATGGTGCCGACGCCGCTCACGGCCGCGTCGAGCGTGCCGGTTACGTGGACGTGCGTGATCCCGGCGCCGGAGATCGTCACGTGCGCGTCCCTTGCGACGAGATTGTCGAGCATCGCCGAGCCGGCGCCGGAGATGCTCGTCTCGAGCTTCTCGACGGTGCCCGTGAGGTTGACGGTCCCGGTGCCCAGAAGGTCGAGCGAGAAGGCCGGCGCCTGGATTCCCGAGGCGGTGACCGTGCCGGCTCCGTGGAGCGCGAACCCCGCGAGCGTCGGCGTCGCGACGACGATGTCGAGCCGGTGGCTCGTCGAGTAGTCGTGCTTGCTCGAGATGACGAGGACGCCTGCGCGGACGTCGGTGCGGATGAGCGGCACGATGTCGTCGTCGCCCCTGATGGTCAGCGCCGCCAGCGGGCCGACCGCGATCCGGATCGTCGCGGCGCTCTTCAGGTCGATGCTGCTGAAGCCGGAGACCGTCCGCGACGTGGTGACGACGTGTCCCGATCCGGTCGTCGATCCACCGCAGGCGGCCGCCACGAGGACGAGAGCGGCGAGAGCACAGATGCGCACGCCCCAGTCCTATCCCTTTTCGGGGGAGCGGAGAAGGAGGGATTCGAACCCTCGATGGAGCCATTCAGCCCCATAACGCCTTAGCAGGGCGCCGCCTTCAGCCACTCGGCCACTTCTCCTGGCGGGGACAGGGTACCGGGCTAGTCGTGGACGCGGGCAATCAGCTCGCGCCGCCGGATGACGCGCATCGCCGAGCCGGCGAGCCGCACCTCGTAGCCGCCGTCGGCGGGGAAGAGCACCTTGTCGCCGGGGGCGACGCCATCCGCGTCGCCTCCGACCGCGGTGACGATTCCGCTGCGGCACTGCGTCTCGGCGCTCGCCGGGATGATGAGCCCGCCGCGCGTCTCGGCCTCCTCGTCGGTCTGCTCGATGACGACGAAGTCGTCGAGCGGCTCCAGCGTCAACCGGATCGGGCGCGGGTCCTCGAGCACGATTTCACGATACTCCGGTCATGGCGTCGCCGTTCGTCGAGCTCGAGGTCGCGGGCCGCACCGTGAAGGTGACGAACCCGGACAAGGTGTACTTCCCGGCGCGCGGCGAGACGAAGCTCGACCTCGTCAACTACTTCATCGCCGTCGGCGACGGCATCGTGCGTGCGCTCTACGAGCGGCCGTGTCAGCTGAAGCGGCAGCCGGAAGGCGTCGGCGGCGAGGTGATCTGGCAGAAGCGCGTTCCCGAGAAGAGGCCCGAGTGGATCGAGACCGCGCGCGTCACCTTTCCGTCGGGCCGGCACGCGGACGAGCTGTGCGTCACCGAGCTCGCGCACGTCGTGTGGGCGGCGAACCTCGCGACACTCGAGTTCGGCGCGTGGCCGTCGCGGCGTCGCGATCCCGAGAAGCCGGACGAGCTGCGCATCGACATCGATCCGCAGCCGGGCACGGGCTTCGCGGAGGCGAAGCAGGTCGCGGCCGTCGTGCGTGAGGTGCTCGACGAGATCGGCTACACCGGCTGGCCGAAGACGAGCGGCAACCGCGGCGTGCACGTGTACTGCCGCATCGAGCCGAACTGGGAGTTCCGGGTCGTGCGCCGGTGCGCGCTCGCGTTCGCGCGCGAGATCGAGCGGCGCACGCCCGACCTCGTGACGACCGCGTGGTGGAAGGAGGAGCGCGGCGAGAAGGTCTTCGTCGACTACAACCAGAACGCGCGCGATCGCACGATCCTGTCCGCGTACTCCGTGCGCGGGCGGCCGGACGCGACAGTGTCCGCGCCGGTGCGCTGGGACGAGCTCACCGAGGTCGAGATGGAGGACTTCACGATCGCGACGATGCCGCCGCGCTTCGCGCAGCTCGGCGACCTGCACAAGGGGATCGACGAGGCGGTGTGCGACCTGCGGGTGCTGCTCGAGTGGGTCGAGCGCGAGGAGGCGCAAGGCGAGGGCGAGGCGCCGTACCCGCCGAACTTCCCGAAGATGCCGGGCGAGCCCAAGCGCGTGCAGCCCTCGCGCGCGAGGAAGTCGTGACATCTACGGCATGGGGCCTGGCCCCTGCCCGTGGATAACGACGACAGTCCCTGCTCCGCTCGCAAACGCGAGGGCCAGGCCCCGTCACGTCACTGTGACGTCACTGCAACAGGTCCTCGACAGCAAGGTCGTCGGGCCGGCGCGGCGGGCGCACCTCGCGCCACGTGCATTGGTCGGGATCCTTGTCGGGCCTGAAGCGGATGAGCTTCGTGCCGTGCCGGAAGCGGTGCTTCTCGAGCTTGTCGTAGCGCACCTCGGCGACGAGCTCGGGCTTCAGGGCCGCCTCCTCGAGCCCGTTCGTGCCCCAGCGGTTCGGCTCCGAGAAGCGGCGCTCGCTGCGCTCGTCGAGCAACGGCACGACCTTCGCCGCGATCTCCTTCTGGTTCTTCGCGCCGACCGCGCACGAGCCGACGTAGTCGAGGTGCCCGTCGTCCGCGTAGAGACCGAGGAGCAACGTCGCGATCGCGTCGCGCCCGCCCGCCTTCCAGCGCAGGCCTGCGACGACGCAGTCGGCGGTCTTGTGCGGCTTCACCTTCACGACGCCGTCCCGCGAGCCGGGGAGGTAGGAGAGCCCGAGCTTCTTCGCGATGACGCCGTCGAAGCCGGCGGCCTGCAACGTCTGCAGCCAGTCGCGCCCCTGCTCGACGTCGTCGGACACCGGTGAGAGCGAGAAGCCCTCTCCGACTTTCTCCAGCTCCGCGCGCCGCTCCTCGATCGGTCTTGCGTGAACCTTCTTCTTGTTCCAGAGCAGGAGGTCGAAGGCGACGAACGTCGCGGGGATCTCCGCCGACAGCTTCCGCACACGGCTCTCCGCCGGATGGAGGCGC
>CAZXZX010000113.1:0-6807 GCA_964645445.1 uncultured Gaiellales bacterium | reverse complement strand
GAGCGCGCCGACGAGCTCCGTCGGGTCGCCGTTCGGTCGGAACGCGACGAGGGTCGAGTGGTTCGGCGGCGTGACGATCTCGACGTGCGGCGCGAGGAGCTCGGCGCATCGCGCTGCCGTTTCGGCCGCGCGCTCGTATCGCCACTCGGGATGGACGGCGAGCGCGGCGACGATCCCGCGCAGCGCCGGCGGACCGATCCAGCCGCTGTCGAACCGGTGGGCGCCCTCCTTCGCGACGAAGGATCCGTCGCGCTCGTATGACTGCTGTGCGAACGACGAGGGCATTGCGATCCGCAGCGCGTCGGGATCGCGCACATAGAGTGCGCCGGCCGGATCGGGCGCGCAGAGCCACTTCTGCGCCGAGACGGTGTAGAAGTCGAGCTCGGAGACGTCGACGGGAATCGCGCCCGCTCCCTGCGCGCCGTCGGCAAGAATCGGGACTCCGCTCTCGCGGCGGATGCGCGCGAGGTCGAGACGCCTGCCCGTCGTCCACAGGATGTGCGAGGTCGCAACGAGGCGCGTGCGCGCAGTGACCGCGGCGAGGATCGCGTCCTCGTCCGCCTCGCAGACGACGACGTGCGCGCCCGTCGCGTGCAGCGGCCCGAGGAGCCCGAAGTGCTCCTGGTCGGTGGTGACGACCTCGTCGGTCGCCGAGAGGCCGAGGCCGGTGAGCACCGTCGCGCATCCCCGACTCGTCGAATCGACGAGCGCGACCGAGATCGGAGACGCCCCGAGGACTTCGGCGAGCCCGGCGCGCGCCTCGTCGCGGAGAGCGAGCACCCGCTCGAAGTAGGCAGCTCCGCCTCGGCCCCGCTCCATGTCGGTTCGCGTCTCCTCGATCACCGCCTCGGCCGTGGAACGCGAGAGCGGGCCTGTCGTCCCCGCGTTGAGATACGCGAGCCGCTGGAGCACCGGGAACTGCTCGCGCGCCTGCTGGAACCTCATCCGACGGCCACCTCCACGGGCGCGTGGTCGGACAGAAGCTTTCCGTTCACGCTCCGGCGCTCTGCCGGCCATGCCACCGGTGCCGTCGACGGCAGCCCGCGAACGAGGATCTGGTCGATGCTGCCGGCCAGCGGCTCGGAGAAGCCCTCGAGGCCGTACGGCGGCCGGAGGTTCGCATCGCCGGCGAGGACGACCCGGTCGCCGGTTGCGAGGTCGACGACGCGACGGAACTGCTCCTCCGCCTGCTCACCGCCCGTGACGTGGAAGTCGCCGACGAACGTCCCGTCTTCGAGCGTGACGCCGAGCAGGACACGGTTCGGGCCGACGCCGTCGCGCCGCTCGTCGGCGACCGCGAGCGACGGCGACAGGAGGATCGCGAGCCCCTCGCCGGTCACCGCCGAGCGCAGGAGCCCGTGGTTCAGCTCGGTGATCCAGCGGCCGACCTCGGCGCTACGGAGGAGCGGACCGGCGGCCACCGCACCGACGGCGCGCATGCCGGTCCACGCCTCGAGACGGCCGAGCGCCCAGGCCGGCACTTCCTGCAGGCACACGAGATCCGGGTTGTCCGCGGTGACGAGCTCGACCATCTCGCGCAGGTACGCGCGGCGCTCCGGCGGGACGGCGTTGCCATGGAAGAGATTCCACGTGCGGACGAGCAATGTCACGCCGCGTAGCCTAGGCAGGTGCAAGTCGTCCTCGCCGACCCTCCCGCGTTCACGCCGGCGTACGACCACGAGCTCGCGGCTGCGCTCGCGCGCGCCGGCGCCGACGTCGAGCTCGTCACCTCGCGCTTCCGCTTCGGTGATTCGCCGGTGCCCGAGGGCTACGTCCGAAGCGAGCCGTACTACCCGCTGTCGTCGCGTCTCTTCGGCCGCTCGCCGCTACGTGTGCCGCTGAAGGTCCTCGAGCATCCTTTCGGCGTCGCGTCCCTGAATCGCCGAAGAGCGGACGTGCTCCACGTCCAGTGGCTCGTGCCGGAGCTGGACGACCGCCTCCTCCGTCCGCGCATCCCGTCCGTCTTCACGGCGCACGACCTCCTGCCGCGGCGCACGGCCGCGAAGCAACGGCTGTGGCGCGATCTGCTCGCGCGCTTCGACCGCGTGGTCGTGCACAGCGACCGCGGCCGCGAGGCGCTCGCCGAGCTCGACGTCGACGCGACCGTCATCCCCCACCCGGTCTTCCCCAGCGATCCCGAGCGGCGCGACGACGGGCGAACGGTGCTCGCGCTCGGTGTCATCCGTCCGTACAAGGGGCTCGCTGACGCGGTCGAAGCGACACGGCGCGCCGAAGCGAGGCTCCTTGTCGCCGGGGATCCGCTCGAGCCGATCGACCCTCATCGAAGCGATCACGTCGAGTTCCGTCTCGGATACCTGTCCGACGCGGAGATCGACCGCGCACTCGGCGAGTCGACTGTGGCTGTCTTCCCCTACCGCCCCGAGCTCGATCAGAGCGGTGCGCTCCTCCGCGCGCTCGGCGCCGGCGTCCCCGCCGTGGCTTACGACGTCGGGGGTATCGCCGAGCCGGTTCGCCGCTTCGGCGCGGGGCTCGTCGTGGCGGCTGGAGACGTGGAGGCTCTCGCTGCCGCGATCGGCGAGGTACTCGCGGACCCCGAGCCGTTCCGAGCCGGCGCGTTGCGCGCGCGTTCGGAGCTGACCTGGGACGCGTCCGCGCGCTCCCACCTCTCGCTGTACGAGGAGATCGCGTGATGTTGCGCAGACGCTTTTCCGATCTCGTCTCGCGCCAGCTCGACGTCTTCGCCGAGGATGAGGCCGGCGGCCTGCTCGCCGAGGTGCAGGACATGAAGGAGAAGTACGATCATGCGGGCCGTGAGAGCGCCGAGGAGGCATACGGCGACTACATGGACGTGGTCGACGCCGTGAAGGATGCGCTCGTGGACATGCGCGATCGGTTTGCGCGCACGCTCGATGCCGATGCGGTCGACGAATACGAGTCGTCGTTCGAACGGGCCGCACGAAAGCGATGGCGATGGCTCGCATAGAGGACTACGCGATGATCGGCGACCTCCAGACCGCCGCGCTCGTCGAGCGCGGCGGGTCTATCGACTGGCTGTGCTTCCCGCGTTTCGACTCGGCCGCCTGCTTCGCCGCGCTGCTCGGCGACGCGGAGAACGGGCGGTGGCTGCTCGCGCCGACGGCCGGCGGCACGACCTCGCGTAAGTACCGCGGTGAAACGTTGATCCTCGAGACGACGTGGGAGAACGAGGAGGGCGCGGTGCGCGTGATCGACTTCATGCCGCCGCGCGACAACACTCCCGACGTCGTCCGCATCGTCGAGGGCATCCGCGGCAGCGTCAAGATGAGCTCGGAGCTCGTCATCCGGTTCGATTACGGCCACATCGTCCCGTGGGTGCGACGCGTCGACCATGCGCGCGTCGTGGTCGCGGGCCCCGACGGCCTGTGCTTCCGCACCCCGTCGCGCACTCGGGGCGAGGACATGCGCACGGTCTCCACGTTCACCGTCGCGGAGGGAGAGCGGGTCCCCTTTGTGCTGACCTGGTTCCCTTCGCACGGAGATCTTCCGCCCGAGATCGAACCGGAGGACGCGCTGGCGCAGACGGACGAGTTCTGGCGCGAGTGGATCGGCGCCTGCGACGCCGACCTCCCGGACGAGTGGCGCGCCGTCATCATGCGCTCGCTCGTCATCCTCAAGGCGCTCATCTACGAGCCGACCGGCGGCATCGTCGCCGCACCGACGACGTCGCTCCCGGAGTGGATCGGCGGCGTGCGCAACTGGGACTACAGGTACTGCTGGCTCCGCGACGCGACGCTGACGCTGCTCGCGCTCCTGCACGCCGACTACGAGGACGAGGCCCGCGCGTGGCGCACATGGCTCGTGCGCGCCGTCGCCGGCGACCCCGCCGACATCCAGGTGATGTACGGCGTGGCGGGCGAACGTCGACTGACGGAGCTGGAGCTCCCATGGCTGTCCGGCTACGAAGGCTCCGCGCCGGTTCGCATCGGCAACGCCGCGAGCGAGCAACTCCAGATCGACGTGTTCGGCGAGGTGGTCGACGCGCTCTACCAGGCTCGTGTTCACGGCCTCGAGTTCCAAAAGAACCCGTGGGACCTTCAGAAGGTCCTGCTCGGCCATCTGGAGGAGATCTGGCGCGAGCCGGACGAAGGCATCTGGGAGATCCGCGGCGAGCGCCGCCACTTCGTCCACTCGAAGGTGATGGCCTGGGTCGCGTTCGACCGCTCCGTCCGCTCGGTCGAGGAGCACGCCGTCGACGGTCCGGTGGAGCACTGGCGCGCGCTGCGCGACGAGATCCACCGCGACGTGTGCGCGAACGGATTCGACCAGGAGCTGGGCTCGTTCGTCCAGTCGTACGGATCGAAGGCGCTGGACGCGAGCCTCCTGCTCATCCCGCTCGTCGGCTTCCTTCCGGCGTCCGACCCGAAGGTTCGCGGAACGGTGGAGGCGATCGAGAAGAATCTCGTCGTCGACGGCTTTGTGCTCCGCTACCGGACGCACGACAGCGGCGTCGACGGCCTGCCGCCCGGCGAGGGCGTCTTCCTGCCGTGCTCGTTCTGGCTCGTCGACTGCCTCGAGCTTCTCGGTCGCCACGACGACGCGCACGCGCTCTTCGACCGCCTCGTCGGCCTCGCGAACGACGTCGGCCTGCTGGCGGAGGAGTACGACCCGCGTGCGCAACGTCAGCTCGGGAACTTCCCGCAGGCGTTCACCCACCTCGCGCTCGTGAACTCGGCATACAACGTGGTGCCACACCTCCCGTCACCGATGCACCGCAGGCACGCCCGTGCTCACTGAAAAGTGCTGCGCACTTCTCAGTGATGGAGGTTCCCGCTTCGCTTACTGGTATTGACGATGGTTTCGTTCTGTGCGCGCGGTAGTGGCTACGCCATCCCCGCGCGCTAGGCCGGCCTCCGCGAACGCTGCGCGTTCGCTGCGGCCCTCAGCCGTGTTGAGCGTCCGATGCGCTCCCACGTTCTCACCTATGACCAAAATGATGCGCTGCTGGTAGGGAGCCGTGGACGTCGGCTCCCTCCGTGAGCTCCCGGGCGAGCGGCGCGAGGGAGACGAGCTCCTCGACGACGATGTTCCGGTTGCGGTCGACGTGCTCGTAGCGGCCGCGGGCAAGGAGCAGCGGCTCGCCGCGGACGACGCCGCGGAAGCGGTCGTACACCGGCGGGAGCACGATCAGGTTCACCTGCGCGTACTCGTCCTCGAGGAGCATGAAGACGACACCGTTCGCGGTCGCGGGCCGTTGACGCGCGACGACCATCCCGGCCACCTGCACCTGCGACCGATTCGGTCGGTCGCGCAGCTCGACGCTCGTGAGCGTGCCCGGCGGCAGGTGCGGACGCATGAGCTCGACCGGATGCACGCCGATGGAGAGGCTCGTCGTGCGGTAGTCGGCGAGCACCTTCTCCCATTCCGACGGCTCAGGCAGGTCCGGCGTCCCCACCGTCGGATCGAGCGGGAGCGCGAGCTGCTTCTCCTCGCCGCCCGAGCCGGGAACCGTCAGCGCTCGCGGCACGAGCCCGAGCTGCCACAGGAGATCGCGCCGTCTCGATCCGAAGGAGTCGCACGCACCCGACTCGACGAGCGCGCGCAGCTCGTCGACGGAGAGCTGTGTCTGCTGTGCGAGCTCGCGGATGGATCCATACGGACGCGCGGCGACGACGGCCGCGGCGTCGTCCTCCCCCACGCCCTGCACGTATTTCAGCCCGACGCGCACGGTTCCGTCCTCGATCGTGCAGCCGACCTCGCTGCGGTTGACGTCGGGTGGGCGCGTCTCCACTCCGTGCCGCTGCCCGTCGCGGACGAGCGTCGCCGGTGGATAGAAGCCCATCGGCTGCGCATTGAGCAGCGCCGCGAGGAACTCGGGGTAGTAGTGATGGCGCAGCCATGCCGACTGGTACGCGAGCAGCCCGAACGCCGCCGAGTGCGACTTCGGGAAGCCGAATCCCGAGAACGCGACGAGCTTGTCGTACACCATGTTCGCCGTCTCGTCGTCGACGCCGTTTGCGCGCGCCCCTTCGATGAAGCGCTCGCGATACGACTCGAGCGCCGCATGCGACCGCTTGCGGCTCATCGCGCGCCGTAGGCCCTCGGCCTCGCCGATGGTGAAGCCGGCGAGATGGATGGCGACGTCGAGCACCTGGTCCTGGAAGACGACGACGCCGAGCGTCTCGCGGAGCGGATCCTTCAGCAGCGGATGGTCCGCAGGCGGTTCGTAGCTCGGGTCCTCGCGCAGCTTCTGCCGCCGGTCGATGTACGGATGCACTGCTTTGCCCTGGATCGGCCCGGGCCGTACGAGCGCGACCTGGATCGTGATGTCGTCGAGGTTCTCCGGCCGCGTTCGCAGGATCGTCTGCATCTGTGCGCGGCTCTCGATCTGGAAGCAGCCGACGGTGTCCGCCTGCTGGATCTCGGCGTACACGTCGGGATCCTCGAGCGGGATGCGGGACAGGTCGATCTTCGTCCCGCGCGTGCGCGCGATGGTGTCGACGCACTCTTCCACCGCAGACAGCATCCCGAGCCCGAGCAGGTCGATCTTGAGGAAGCCCGCGTCCGCGCACGAGTCCTTGTCCCACTGGCACATCTGCCGGCCTGTCATCGCCGCCGGCTGCACGGGCACGAGCTCGACGAGCGGCCGCGTCGAGATGACCATTCCGCCGGGATGCTGCGAGATGTGGCGCGGGAGGCCGCCGATCTCGCCACACAGCCCCGCGAACGCGCGCCAGCGCGGCGAGGCGAGCTTCTGCTGCGCGCCCGGGAGCATCGCCACCTCCTCGGCCACGCGCGCGGCGCTCCAGCCGTCGGTCAGCCGCGCCAGGCGCTCGAGGTCGGCGTACGGCAGGCCGAGCGCTTTGCCGA
>CAZXZX010000112.1:0-13043 GCA_964645445.1 uncultured Gaiellales bacterium | reverse complement strand
CACCTACGACACCGTCGTTACGCATTATCCCGGCGCCGAGCGACGCGAACTGGAACTGAAAGGCAAGTCTGCGGCTGTGGAGGCATTTGCAATCCGCGTCCGCTAAGGCGAGCGTCGTCTGCGCCAGCGTTCTCTCGCCCGTTCCGGAGATAACGCCTTCACCAACAACGGCAACTGCTACGCGACGATCGTCGTCCCGGTCTCGCCCCGGAGGGCGCGCTCGACGTTGTCCGGGTCGGTGATGATCGCGGTCGACCCACCGCGCTCGAGGAACTGGATCACCGCCTCGATCTTCGGCTTCATGCTCCCGGAGGCGAAGTGCCGGCCTTCGGCGAGGCGTTCCTTCGCCTCGGCGAGCGTCATCCGGTCGATCCATCGCTGCTCGGGCGTGCCGAAGTCGAGGGCGACCTTCTCGACGGCGGTGGTGATGACGAGAAGCTCCGCACCGATGGTGTTTGCGAGCAGTGCGCTCGCGAGGTCCTTGTCGATCACGGCCGCAACGCCGGTGAGGCTGCCGTCGCCGTCGGCGACGACGGGGATGCCGCCGCCGCCCACCGAGATGACGACGAACCCTTTCTCGATAAGCGACCGGATTGCGTCCTCCTCGACGATCCGCATCGGCTTCGGCGAGGCGACGACGCGGCGCCAGCCCCGGTTCGCGTCCTCGACCACGTCCCAGCCGTCCTCCGACTGCCGCCGCTTCGCGGCGTCCTCGTCCATGAACGAACCGATCGGCTTCGTCGGATGGGCGAATGCCGGGTCGTCAGCCGCCACCTCGACCTGCGTGATCACGGCGACCGCGTGCCGATCGATGCCGTCACGCTGGAAATCGTTATCGAGGTTCTGCGCGAGCGCGTAGCCGATCGCGCCCTGGCTGTCGGCGCCACAGACGTCGAGTGGAACCTCGTGCAGCTCGTGCGCCGCGATCTCCGACCGCCGGAGGATGAATCCCACCTGCGGGCCGTTGCCGTGGCTGATGGCCACGTCCCAGCCGTCCTCGATCATCGCCGCCACGTGCCAGCAGGTCTCGCCGGCAGCGATGTATTGGTCGCGAACCGACTGGTGCTCCCGATCCTTGATCAGCGAGTTGCCGCCGATCGCGACGACCGCGCGCTTGGCGGCCATCACATCGTCCCGTACCCGCCCATCGTCAGGGCCATGAGCGCCTTGCCGATGTGCATACGGTTTTCCGCCTCGTCCCAGACGACCGAATGCGGCCCGTCCATGACGGCGTCGGTGACTTCGCGCCCACGGTCGGCCGGCAGGCAGTGGAGATAGAGCACGTCCGGCGACGCGAGCGCGATCTTGCGCTCGTCGCAGATCCAGTCGGCGTACGCGCCCGACTCTGCGAGCGCCTTCGAATCGTCCGTGAACGCGTCGAGACGTCCCCACGACTTCGGGTAGACGACGTCTGCGTCTGCGAACGCCTCTTCCATGCTGTCGGCGAAGGTGATCGTCGCGCCGGCGTCGGCCGCGGCGGCCTGCGCCTTCTCCATCACCTCCGGCATGAGATCGAAGCCGGGCGGATGCGCGAGCACAACGTCCATGCCGAAACGCGGGAAGAGCGTTGCCACACCCTGCGGGACCGACAGCGGACGCGCGTACGAGGGTGCATACGCCCACGTCATCGCGACCTTTAGCCCGCGAAGGTTCTCGCCGCGGTGCTCACGGAGCGTCATCAGGTCGGCGAGCGTCTGCGTCGGGTGGTCGACGTCGCATTGAAGGTTGATGAGCGGGATGTCGGCCCAGCGCGCGATCTCACGCATCCACGCGTTGCCCTCGTACGGCGCGAGATCGTGCCGGATGGCGATGCCCTCGCCGTAGCGCGAGAGCGTCATCGCCGTGTCCTTCGGGCTTTCGCCGTGCGAGACCTGCGTCTTGTCGGCGTCGAGGAAGATCGCGTGTCCGCCGAGCTGCGTCATGCCCGTCTCGAAGGCGTTGCGCGTGCGCGTCGACTTGTCGAGGAACAGCATGTACAGCGTCTTGTCGGGGAGCAGCCGCTGCGGCTTCCCGGCCTTGCGGTCCGCCTTCAGCTCGGAGGCGACGGCGAGCGTCTCCTCGAGCTCGGGGATCGTCCAGTCGATCGTCTCGATGTAGTCCTTGCCGGCCAGCGTCCGGCGTTCGATGGCAACGGTGGCACTCATTCCTCTCTCGCTTTCATGAGCATTTGCTGGCCGAGGCCGAGCCCCAGGTACTCGGGGATCGACTTTTGGCCCGGGACGTCGGGCACCCGCGCCGGCCCCGAGGTGGTCGCCTCGGGCCGGATGCCGACGAGATCGTCGGGACGGACGGGCGCGCGGTTCAGCGTGCGGCCGGTCGCGGCGCGCAGCGCGGCGACGACGGCCGCCGTCGAGACGACGGTCGCGAGCTCCCCCACTCCCTTCAGGCCGTACGGTGCGCCCTCTTCGGGCTCTTCGACGAACTCCGTCACCACCGGAGCGACGTCGAGGATGGTCGGGATGAGGTAGTCGGTGAAGGAGGCGTTACGGATCGCGCCGTCCTCCAGGATCACCTCCTCGGTGAGCGCGAGGCCGAGGCCCTGCGCCGTGCCGCCCTCGACCTGACCCGTCGCGCCCTGCGGATTCATCACGCGTCCCGCATCCTGGGCAGTGGCGATCTGCACGACGCGCACGAGACCGAGTTCCGCGTCCACCTCAACGGTGGCACGCTGGACGACGAAAGCGAAGCTCGCGTGCGGGGACCCCTGCCCGTTCTCGTCGATGCCAGTGGTCGGGCGGTGGTGGTGCGTGTACGTACGCGTGATCGGCTCGGCGAGCTCGCCGTCGCCGAGCGCGGCGCGGATCTCGCGGCAGGCCCCGAGGACGGCCCCGCCGGTCATGGTCGTCTGGCGCGACGCGGACGTCGACCCCGCGGAGCCGACGCCGCTCGTCGAAGGCTCGATCACGACCTCGTCTATTGCGAGCTCGGTGCGCACGATCTGCGCGAGCACCGTGTAGAGACCCTGGCCGTAGTCGACCGCGGCCGTCCGCACGCTTGCGACCGGCCCGTCGGGTGTCGGCCTCACCGTCACCGTTGCCTCGGCGGCGTCGTCGAAGCCCTCGCTGTACATGACGTTCTTGAAGCCGACCGCGTAGCCGACGCCACGCTGGAGCGACTCGCCGCGGCTGACGTTGCCGGCGCCGCCGGGATACCCGATCGGGTCACGCCCTGCCGTCCGCTCCTCGTCCGGCAACGGGATCGCGTGGCAGCGCTCGATGAGCTCGCGCACGGGCGCCGGCCCGTCGAGCACCTGCCCGGTCGGCAGCACCGACCCGCGTCGAACGGCGTTCTTGAGACGCAGCTCGAGGGGGTCGATGCCGAGCTTCGCGGCCAGCTCGTCCATCGCCGCTTCGTAGGCGAAGCAGACCTGCGGAGCGCCGAAGCCGCGCATGGCGCCGCACGGCGGGTTGTTCGTATAGACGACCGTGCCCTCGACGCGCACGTTCGGCACCTCGTACGGACCGGCGGCGAACGTGGAGGCGTTGACGACCACGGCGGGCGAAGACGACGCGTACGCGCCGCCGTCGAGCAGCAGCCGCACGTCCGCGGACACGAGCCGCCCGTCGCGCGTCGCGCCGTAGCGGATCCACGTGCGAGACGGATGACGGTGCACGTGCCCGTGGAACGACTCCTCGCGCCCGTAGACCATCTTCACGGCGCGGCCGGTGCGAAGCGCGAGCAGGCACGCGTGGATCTGCATGTGGATGTCCTCGCGCGAGCCGAACGCGCCCCCGACGCCGGCGAGCGTGATGCGCACCTTCTCCTCCGGCAGCCCGAGGCAGGGCGCGATCTGCTGCCGGTCGACGTGGATCCACTGCGTGACGGCGTAGAGGTCGATGCCGCCGTCGGCGGCGGGGACGGCGAGGCCCCCCTCCGGCCCGAGCGCCGCCTGGTCCTGCATCGCCGTCTCGTAGTAGCCGTCGACCCACACGTCGGCGGCCGCGTGCTCCGGATCGCCGTGGACGATGTGGACGTGGCGAAGGACATTGCCGAAGTCGTGGACGAGCGCCGCGTCCGGGTCGAGCGCGCACTCCATGTCGGTGACCGCAGACAGAGGGTCGTACTCGACGGCGACCGCGGCGGCGGCGAGCCGCGCCCCTTCGAGCGTCTCGGCTGCGACGACTGCGACCGCCTCGCCGACGTAGCGGACGACGTCCTCGGCGAGCACGGGCTGGTCGCAGAACTCGAGGCCGAACGTCTTCGCATGCTCGAGGTCGGCGCCGGTCAGGACGCACCGGACGCCGTCGATCTGCCGCGCGGCGGCTGTGTCGATCGACCGGATGCGGGCGGACGCGTGCGGGCTGCGCACGGTGACGCCCCAGAGCATGTTGTCGGCGGAGAGATCGCTGCCGTACGCGTACTCGCCCGTCACCTTCGGCTCGCCGTCGACGCGGCGCGCGCTCTCGCCGATTCCGCCGCGCTGCCTCGTCACGCTCATGCGAGCGCCTCCTCGGCGAGCCTGACGGCATCGACGATCTTCTCGTAGCCTGTGCAGCGGCAGAGGTTGCCGGCGAGCGCCTCGCGGATCGTCTCGTCGCTCGGATGCGGCTCATGCGCGAGCAGGTCGGCGACAGCGACCACGAGCCCCGGCGTGCAGAAGCCGCACTGCACCGCGCCGGCGTCGAGGAACGCCTCCTGCACCGGATGCAGGTCGCCGTTCTCACCAAGCGCCTCGACGGTGCGCACGTAGCAGCCGTCCGCCTGCACGGCAGGCACGAGGCACGAGCACACGACCTCATCGTCGAGCCAGACGGAGCAGGAGCCGCACTCGCCTTGCTCGCACGCGTTCTTGGAGCCGGTGAGGCCGAGCTCGTCGCGGAGGAGCGTGAGCAGGCTCATCGCCGGCGCGACGTCGAGCGCGCGCTCGACCCCGTTGACGGCCATCCGGATCAGCACGCCGTCCTCCAGTCCTCGACGGCCCACAGGAGCTGACGGCGCGCCAGGACCTCCACGGCGTGCCGCCGATAGGCGGCGGATCCGCGCACGTCGTCGATCGGTCGCGCGGCGGCGGCGGTGAGCCGCGCGAACTCGGCCGGGACGGACTCGGGGAGCGGCCGGTCCGGCTCGTCCCAGGAGACGGCGCCGGCCGCGAACGCCTCGGCGTCCGGCGCGCGCACGACCGTCGGCGCGACCGAGCCGAGCGCGACGCGCACGTCCGGACCGTCGTGGTCGAGCTGGACGCAAACGCCGGCGATCGCAATCACCATGGCGTTACGGGTGCCGACCTTCGCGAACGAGCCGGGCCCATCCGGCGCCTTCCACTCGACGCCGACGATCAGCTCGTCCGGCTCGAGCGCGGAACGCTTCGGCCCGGTGAAGAACGCGTCCCAGCGCACGCGCCGCTCCCGCGCCTTCGACGCAACGACGACGTCCGCGTCGTAGACGGCGAGCACCGGAATGGCGTCTCCTGCCGGCGAGGCGGTCCCGAGGTTGCCGCCGATCGTCGCCCGGTTTCGGATCTGCGGCGAGCCGACTGAGCGCGACGCCTCGACGAGCGCCCGGAAGTCGGGAAGCTCTCGCACGATCCGCGCGAACGTCACGCCGGCACCGACGAAGACCGTGCCGTTGTCGCGGCGCCACTCCTTGAGCTCGTCGACGTGCGAGAGGTCGAGCAAACCCGCGGGTCGCTCGCGGCCGAAGTTCACCGCGACCATGAGGTCTGTGCCGCCGGCGATCGGGACGGCTTCCGGATGCTCCGCCCGCGCCTCCAGCGCCTCGGCGAGGGTGTGCGGCGCGAGCGTCAAACGGCCACCGTGGCGAACGCCTCGATCATCGCGGGCACGTCGTCGCCGAGCGGATACAGCACCGGGCACGTGCAGCCGGCGTCGATGTACTCCTGCACCTTCGCACGGCACTCGTCGGCGGTGCCGGAGGCGGTGATCAGCTGGACGACGTCGTCCGGCACGAGGTGCATTGCCTTCTGGATCTGTTCCTCCGTGGCTGGCCAGGTGAGAACGGAGCCGATCTCCTCGAGCAGCTCGGGCGCGACACCGCTCGCCTTCATGATATGCGGCTGCTGGCCGAGGTACTGCGTCACGAGCTCCCGTGCCCGGTCGAGGGCGACCGAGCGATTCGGGTCGAGCGAGCAGACGACGAGCTGAGGCCGATCGACGTCGTCGAGGGTGCGGCCCGCCAGCTCGGCTCCGGTCGCAAGGTGCTCCATCGCTTCGTGGTTGTACGCGGGGCCGACGAGGTAGTTGAGGAGGACGCCGTCGCCGATCTCGCCGGCGAGCTCCATCATCTTCATCGCAGTCGCGCCGATGTAGATGGGCACGTGCTTTGGCGAGCGGTCGCCGTGAACGATGTCGATCTCGACGTCATCCAGGTGCACGAACTCGCCGTCGAAGGTGACCCGCTCCATGGCGAGCAGTCTGCGCACGGCCTCGACGGTCTCGCGCATCGCCGTCAGCATCTTGGTGCGGTGGATCCCGACCTTCGCCGCGAGGGGGTCCCACCATGCGCCGATGCCGAGCTTGACGCGGCCGGGAGCGAGGTCGTCGAGGGTCGAGAACGTCGCCGCGAGCAGGCCCACGTTGCGCGTCCAGTTGTTGACGACGCCAGAGCCGATGCCAATCCGTTCGGTGACCGCGGCGTACGCGGCCATCGGCACGGTCGCCTCGCGCACGAGCCTCGACTCTGCCTGCCACACGGCCTCGAAGCCCGCCTGCTCCGCGAGCTGCGCATAGTGCATGCCGTCGTGGATCGGATGCTTGTCCTGGAGGTAGAGGGCTACGCGGTCCATTGGGGTGCTCCCTTCGGTGCGAACGGATGCGGGCCGATGTCGTCGAGGCGCCGCCACAGCCGCCGCGCCTCCTCGCATGCCGCGGCGGCGAGGGCGTCCTGGTCGACCCGGGTGAGACGGCGGCCGGACACGACCCACTCGCCGGCGACCATGACGTCGCGGACGTGCCGCGACGAGAGCGCGAAGATCCAGTGCCCGGCGAAGCTCGCGTCGGTGACCGGGGCGGGCGCCGGGTAGTCGAGGACGACGAGGTCGGCGGGCGCCCCCGGCTCGAGCGTCCCGAGGAGCGGCTCGCCGTAGATTCGTCCCGCGAGGCGCGCCGACGCGGCGAGACGGGCGAGCGGCCACCCGCCCGCGGCGCCGATGTCGTCCTCGCGCAGCCGGAAATACGCGGTGTGCGACTCCTCGAACATGTCCGAGCCGATGCCGTCTGTCCCGAGGGCGAGCCGGCCGCCGAGCTCGCCCACGCGCGCGCGCCCGACCGAGTTGTTCATGTTCGAGCGGGCGTTGTGAACGACCGTCGCGTCGGCCTCGTGCACGAGCGCGACCTCGTCCGCGTCGAGGTGGACACCGTGCGCGAGCAGCGTGCTCTCGTCGAGCACGCCGAGGTGCGCGAGCCGGTCGACCGCGCCGAAGTCGACGCGATCCTCGGCGGCATGGATGTGCAGCGGGCCGACCTCTGCGCACGCGAGCAGGGTCTCGTCCGACATGGTGAAGCCTGCATGGGCGCCGACCAGGCCGCGTGCAAGCGGCCTGCGCTCGCCGAGGAAGCGTCGGTTCTCGTCGATGCCTGCGAGCGCTCGCTCCGGCCCGTCCCGGTCGGTCGTCTCGTAGCAGAGCACCGACCGAACGCCGAGCGATCCGAGCGCGTCGGCAATGACGCCGAGCGATCCGTCGATCGCGTTCGGCGAGGCGTGATGGTCGACGAGCGTCGTCGTCCCGGAGAGGAGCGCCTCCATGCCGCCGACGAGCGCGGACGCGCGGATCGAATCCTCATCGAGCGCCCGGTCGAGGCGCCACCAGACACGCTGGAGCATCTCGAGGAAGTCGTGCGGCGGCTCGAGCGCGTACGGCATGCCGCGGGCGAGCGCCGAGTAGAGGTGCGTGTGCGCGCATACGTTGCCGGGGACGACTAGCACGCCGTCGGACTCGATCCGAACACCCTCACCGGCCGGCGCGATGCGGTCGTCGTCCACCCACACGTCGCCGTCGACCACACGGACCGGGTCGAGCGATGCCACGATCATGCGTGGGCCTTGACGAGATGGGGCACTGCGGCGAGCGCGGCCGGCGAGTCCTTCATCGGCAGGCGCGTGCGGTGGACGTCGTCGTACGCCTCGAGCGCGCCGCGGACGGCGGCCGCGGTCGGCACGAGCGGCGCCTCGCCGATGCCCTTGGCGCCGAATGGGCCCTCCGGCTGCGGCTCCTCGACGAGGACGACCTCGACTTCCGGCATGCCGGTGGGCGGGATGATGTGCAGCGACTTCAACGTCGTCGTCTGCGGCACGCCGCCGATGACGACGAACTCCTCCGAGAGCGCCTGTCCGAGGCCCATGTGCACGCCGCCTTCGATCTGTCCCTCGAGCAACGTCGGGTTGATCGCTCGCCCGACGTCGTGAGCGGCGATCACTTTCTGCAGGCGACCCTCGTCGTCGAGGAGCACGACCTGCGTCGCCCACCCGTAGGCGAGGTGCGTCACCGGCTCCGCCGCGTCGTTCGGGGTCGTCCAGTCGACGGTGAACTCGCCCACGAACTCCCGGCCGGTGAGCTCCTCGAGCGGGCCCGCCGCCTTGAGCTTGCGCGCGGCGTCGAGGACCGCGTTCCCGCCCAGCACCGTCGCGCGTGACGCCGTCGTCTGGCCCTCGCCGAGCTCGCGCTCGGTGTCGACGACGACGCGCACACGCTCGACGGGGAGTCCAAGCTCCTCGCACGCGATCTGGCGCAGGACGGTGTGGACCCCCTGCCCCATCTCGGTCCACGAGTGATAGAGCGTGATGTTTCCGTCCGGCTCGACGCGCAGGATCGCGCGCCCATGCTCGGGCACGCCGTTGCCGATGCCGACGTTCTTCAGGCCGCAGGCGATGCCGGCGTAGCGCGCCTCGCGGTACGCATCGCGGACGGCGAGCAGCGTCCTCTTGAGGCCGACGCCCGGCCCGAGCTTCTGTCCGGTCGTCGTGCGGTCACCGACGTCGAGGGCGTTCCGCCAGCGCATCTCCCAGCCGTCGATGCCGATCTCCCGTGCGAGCAGGTCGAGCACGCCCTCCATGGCGAAGTTCGCCTGGTTGACGCCGAAGCCGCGCATCGCGCCGCACGGCGGGTTGTTCGTGTACACGGCGGTGGCCTCCACGTCGACGTTCGACACGGCGTACGCGCTGCACGCGTGGCCCGCCGCGCGCTCGAGCACCTTGTCGCCGACACTCGCATACGCGCCGGAATCGCCGACGATGCGCGCGCGAACCGCCGTCAGCTTCCCGTCGGCGTCGCAACCGGCGGTGTAGTCGAGCCACATCGCGTGGCGCTTCGCATGGAAGCAGAGGCTCTCCTTGCGCGTGAGCGTGATCCGTACCGGCCGGCCCGTCCGCGTCGCGAGCAGGGCGGCGTGCGCCTGGACGTTCAGGTCTTCCTTCGCGCCGAAGGCGCCGCCGGCGGACACCTGGGTCACGCGCACCTCCTGCTCCGCCACGCCGAGGAAGCTCGCGATCTGGCGGCGGTCGTCCCAGACGCCTTGCCCCTGCGAATACACGTGCACCACGCCGTCCGGCTCGATGACGGCGAGCGCCGACTCCGGCTCGAGGAACGCGTGCTCGATGAACTGCGTCTGGTAGCTCCTGGTCACGACGTGCGCCGAGGATTCGAGGGCGGCATCGACGTCGCCGCGCTTGACCACCGACTTCGACAGGACACGCGCTGCGTGCTCGAACGGCGACACGACCGGCTCGAGCACGTCGTACTCGACCTCGACGAGCGCCGCCGCCTCGCGCGCGGCATGCCGGCTCTCGGCCGCTACCGCGGCGAGTACGTCACCGACGTACGCCGTCTCCTCGCCCTTCGCGACGAACTGCCGCCAGTCCGGAGTGAGCGAGCCCTGCCTGCGCCGCCCCGGCACGTCCGCCGCGGTCACGACGGCGATCACACCGGGATGGGCGGCGGCCTTCGTCGTGTCGATGCGCAGGACGTGGGCACGAGGATGGTCTGAAAAGCGGATCGCCCCGTGCAGCATCCCGGGCACCGTCATGTCGCCGACGAACGGCTTGTCGCCAAGCGCCAGTTCCCTCCCGGCGTATCGCGGGCTGCGGGCGCCGACATGGCCGTTCTCGACCGCAGGGAGCGGCTCGCCGCGACGGGCGGCAGCCGCAAGCAGCACGGCATCGACGATCTTCACGTACCCGGTGCACCGGCAAAGGTTGCCGAGGAGTGCATGCGCGACTTCTTCCCGCGTCGGCTCGGGATGCTTGGCGAGGAACGCATGCGTCTTCATCAGCACGCCCGGCGTGCAGTAGCCGCACTGCGACGCACCGGCGGCAACGAGGCACTCGGCCCACAGCCGGCTGTCCTCCTCAGAGAGCCCCTCCTGCGTGACGACCGACTTCCCCTCGACGCGCGTCGCCTTCTGCGCGCAGGCGACGACGGCGTGCCCGTCGACGATGACGGTGCACGCGCCGCAGGATCCCTCCGGCGCGCACCCGTCCTTGACCGACCACAGCCCGAGCCGCTCGCGCAGGACCTCGAGCAGGCTCTCGCCGTCCCGTGGCTCGACGCTGACGAGCTCGCCGTTGAGGGTGAAGTCCATGTGCTACTCCGTTGCCCCGAGCACGAGGGCGAGCAGCGACATGCGGAGCACGACGCCGTTGAAGGCCTCCTGCCAGTAGCGGGCGTGCCGCGTCTCGTCCACGTCGGAGGGCAGCTCGTCCATCCGCGGAAGGCTGTGCAGGATGATCGAGCGCGTCTTCGCCTTCTCGCGAAGCAGCTCGCGCGTGACCTGGTAGGTCTTCGGCGTCGTGGCGACCGCCCCGCCGTCCCGCTCGACCCGCGACTGCGTGTAGTCGGCCTGGACGACCGGCTCCATGTAGATGACGTCGCAGTCGGCGATGACGTCCTCGGTCGACTCGGCCTCCTCGTAGAGGACGTTGCGCGCGTCGAGCTCGAGCTTGAAGTCGTCGAGGAGCGCCATGTCCGGCGGCCCGACGACATACGCCTTCGCGTCGAACTGCGAGAGCGCGTACAGGATCGAGTGCATCGTCCGCATGCGCATGTCGCCGACGAGGAGGTAGGTCAGCCCGTCGAGCGTGCCCAGCTCGTTCTTGATCGTGTACAGGTCGGTCAGCACCTGGGTTGGGTGCTCGCCCCAGCCGTCTCCGCAGTTGATCACAGGGATGGACGCGTAGTGGGCGGCCTCTGCGGGTGCTCCCTGCTCGAAGTGCCGCATCGCGATGACGTCGGCGTAGAACTCGACCATGTGGATGGTGTCCTTCATCGACTCCTTGTAGAAGTCGCCGGCGCGTGTGTTCTTCACGTCGGAGAAGCCGAGGACATGGCCGCCGAGCCGATGCATCGCGGCTTCCGTCGCCATGCGCGTTCGCGTGGACGGCTGATAGAAGGCCGTCAGCAGCGTCTTGTGCTGCAACAGATCGGTGTTGCGGCGCGCCCTTGCGATCGGTGCCAGGTCGTCGCAGATCTCGAAGACGCGCTCGAAGTCAGCTCGCTCGAAGTCCTTGAGCGACAGGATGTCGCGTCCGGTGAAGCTCCGCATCTCGTGCTCCTTTCGTTTCAGTCGAGATTGACCGGTCGATGCCGGTGAACAGCAACGCCACGGTCTCGTCGTCGTCGACGGCGCCGAGCTCGCGTAGCGCGATCAATCCGGCGAGACCCGCCGATCCGGTCGAGTCGACCGGGATCTTCGTCGCCGTACGGGCGAGTGCATTCGCTCCGATGAGCACGCGCTCGCCGACGACGAGCGCGGATCCGTGACGGCGCAGCATCCCTTCGACCACAGCCAGCCAGTCGTAGGTCTCGTCGTCGAGGATGCCGTGCGCGACGCTGTGCGGCTCCTGCTCCCAGGGCCGCATGAACTCGCGGCGGTGCCGCGCCGCATACGGAAGGGCGGCCTCGCCGCCCTTGGCGACGACCGCGTTGTACGCACGCCGCAAGGGCCAGGCGCCCTCGGTCTGGACGGTGTCCACGCGCACCATTCGCCCGGTCGCAGCGAGCTCGTCGGCCTCGGAGAAGGCCTGGATGCACGCGCTCGCGAGCGCACCTCCGCCGACCTGGATCATCAGCCGGTCGATCGTGACGCCGCTCGAGACGAGCTCCCAGCCGAGCGTCTCTCCGCCTTCGATGGCGAAACCGTTGAGGTTGCCCTGGCAGGTGAACGGAAGCGCGCCGTCCGCGATCGCCTCCATCAGCCGTTTTACGGTCGGGTCGCCGACGGCTCCGTCGACGCGTGGACAGATGGTGACGAGCGCGTCGAGATCGCGGAGCCGGTCGAGCACGATCGGATCGGCGTCGACCGGGACGAACACCCGCAGCACGCGGCGGGCAGCCCGCGCGACGACCGCGGCCGCGAGGGCGGCGTTGCCGCAGCTCGCGATCGCGAGGTCGGGGCGGCGGTTGCGGTCGATCCGCCTCAACCGCTCGAGTACCTCGAGATACACGAGCACGCCGAAGAGATGACGAGCCTTGTGCGAGCCCGAGACGTTGCCGGTCTCGTCCTTGACCCACACGCCGCCTTCGGAGGAAAAGCCCAGCTTGTCGCTGAGGGCGTCGCTCCGCGCGAACGGCGTGATGGCGAAGCCGTGCCCGTCGACCTCGGCGACCTGTTCGTCGAACCGAGCGACGAGCGCGCAGAACTCCTCGTCGTCCATTCCGCCGGCAAGCGCGACGTGGTAGGCGTGCAGCAATGTCCGGTAGCGCAGGAACGGATTCCGCTCCGAGACGTCCGCCGGGAAGTGCACGCGCGCGAGATCGAGCTCGCGGCGCAGAACGTGGTCGACGTCGTCGCCTGCGTCTGCGTTCGGACAGCGGAACGGAAGGGCGCCGGGCGCAGGCTCGGCGCCGCAGCCGGCGCAGACGAACCGGCTGAGTAGATGGGTCACAGGCTCTCCAGCACGCCCGCACGGGCGTTGAACTCGTCGATGAGCGTGTCCCACTCCTCGACCTGCGCCTGCGTCCGCTTCCAGAACGCCTGGTCGCAGCGCGCCTGGAAGTCCGAGATCGACACGCCTTGCTGCTCGACCCAGGTGTAGTAGCCGAGGTTGAAGATGCGCGTCCGCTCCTCGTGCGTGAGCTCGCGCACGTGGTCGGT
>CAZXZX010000111.1:0-4377 GCA_964645445.1 uncultured Gaiellales bacterium | reverse complement strand
GCGTTCGACCGGAGAAAGCGGCGCGGGTCGGGCGGGGCCGCGAGCGCGGCCGAGGCGAGCGCCACGGCGATCACGCCTCCAGGATCGCAGACCGGCGCGTCGAGCGCCGCCGACGGCGGGTCTCTTACCCAACGCTCACAGCGCTCTCATCCCGTTCCTAGTCGCGCTGGGCAGGATGGAGCGACATCCACGAAGGAGATCTCGCACGATGAACCCTGATTCCGCCGGCCACCGGCTCCTGCGCAGGGGCGCGCCGATCGCCGCGGCAGCCGTCATCGGCGCCGCGACCGGCGCCGGCGTCTACGCGCTCACGAGCGGCGCCGACCACCCGGCGAGCTCGACCGCGGCCCCGTCGGTCGTCATCCCCGCCCAGCCGGCGGCGAAGACGACGACGTCGGCCCCGACTACGCTCACGCAGCTCTACAAGGACGACACGCCGGGCGTCGTCGACATCGTCGTCAAGTCGACCACCGCCGGCAGCTCGAGCTTCGGCAACCCGAACTTCGGGAGCCCGGGCGGCGGCCAGCAGCAGGAGACCGAGGCCGAAGGCTCGGGCTTCGTGATCGACGGCAAGGGCGACATCCTCACGAACGAGCACGTCGTCGACGGCGCCACCTCGATCACCGTCCACTTCCACGACGGCACGACCGCGAAGGGGACGCTCGTCGGCAGCGACAAGTCGACCGACGTCGCCGTCGTGAAGGTCGACGTGAACGCGTCGGAGCTGCATCCGCTCACGCTCGGCGACTCCTCGACCGTGCAGCCCGGCCAGTCCGTTGTCGCGATCGGCAGCCCGTTCGGACTGCCGGGGTCGATGACCTCCGGGATCGTCAGCGCGGTCAACCGCACGATCACCGCTCCGAACGGCTTCTCGATCTCCGGCGCGATCCAGACCGACGCCGCCATCAACCACGGCAACTCCGGCGGCCCGCTGATCGACGTCTCCACGAACAGCGTGATCGGCATCGACGCGCAGATCGAGAGCGACTCGAACGACAACGCCGGCGTCGGGTTCGCAGTCCCGATCGACGCGGCCAAGTCCGTCGCCGACACGCTGATGGCGGGCGGCACCGTCCAGCACTCGTACCTCGGCGTCACCGTCGGCGACGCGACGACCCGGTCCGGCGCTCAGGTCGGCTGCGTCGTCACGAACGGGCCCGCCGACAAGGCAGGGCTCAAGGCCGGCGACGTCATCACCGCCGTCGACGGCACGGCCGTGTCCGGCGCCGACGCGCTGACCGCGAGCCTCTCGAGCCGCGCCCCCGGCGACAAGGTGACCCTGACGGTCGTCAACGGCGGCTCGACCAAGTCGGTCGGCGTCACGCTCGGCAGCCGTCCCTCCACGACGCAGAACAACTGCTCGAAGTAGCCCGCGAGGACACGCCCCGAACACCCATGGCCCGCGACCTGGTCGCGGGCCATGGCGTTTTTTCGACCGGCGACCGCGCTACTCGGCCGTGGGCGGCGTCCAGCGCGGGTGATGCTCGTGCGCCCAGTCCTCCCGCACCGTGCCGACGACCATGCCGCGCAGCGCGTGGCGCGTGGCGGGATGGATCACGGCGAGGTACAGGTGGCCCACCAGGAGGACCAGCGACGCGTACAGCAGGCCGTCGTGGAGGATGACGGTGCTCGCGAACCGGTATTGCGTATCGCGCTCTCCGGCCCAGAGGAGCATCCCGGACGCGAAGAAGAGGACGACGAACGCCGCGGTGAGTGCGGCGTTGATCTTCTGCCCGGCGTTGAAGCGTCCCTGGGGCGCCGGGCGCCGAAGCATGAGCCAGTCGACGTCCTCGCGGTCGAAGCTGTCGATCTCTCTGGCCGTCCGCAGGAGGCCGCGGCGGTCGCCGAGCACTGCGACGAGGGCGAGCGCGGCGACCCACCCGATCCCGCCCCAGAAATGGATGTCCTTCACGAGCGGGCGGCGGCCGACGTCGGCCGCGAGGCTCGGCAGGTAGAGCACGAGCCCGGACGCGAGCAGCACGAAGAAGCCCGCGGCGTTCACCCAGTGGAGGAGGCGCTCCGTGCGCGAGAACCGCCGGACGTAGCGGCGCTCGCGGCGGCGCCTCACGAGGAGTAGCCGTTCGAGTGGCCGACCCAGGCGTCGCGGTCGTAGCCCAGGTTCTCCCAGTAGCCGTTCTCCGCTTCGCTCACGAGGTTGATCTGCGTCAGCCACTTGACGTTCTTGTAGCCGTACATCTCCGGGATCACGAGCCGGAGCGGAGCGCCGTGCTCGCGCGGCAGCGGGCCGCCGTCCATGTCGTAGGCGAGCATCACCTCGGGCAGCAGCGCCTGGTCGAGCGTGAGGTAATCGACGTACGGCTTCTCCGCGGAGACGAACTGGATCCCGCCGGCCGACGAGTGCGGCTTCACCTGGTCGAGGATCGTGGTCATCCGGACGCCGCCCCAGCGCACGTTGTCGACCGTCCAGCCCGTGACGCAGTGGAAGTCGGACACCTGGTTCACGTGCGGCAAGGCCGTGAGCTGGTCGTAGCTCAGCGTCATCGGCCGCTCGACGAGACCGCCGACGCCGAGCTTCCACGTCGCCGGGTCGAAGCCCGGCATGGAGCCGGAGATCGTGTAGATCCGCCAGCCTCCCTGCGGGACGAGCGGCACGATCGCTTCGGCCCCGCTGAGCGTGTGCGAGACGTGGCTCCAGGCTGCCTTGCCCCAGAAGAGCGACGTGAGCCCGCCTGCGACCGTCGCGAGGAAGACGCCCCGCCCGATGCGGCGCGGCCCCTCGGTGCCTGCGTGCTCGTCGTCCATGCCCCTCCTCCTACATGTGCGCCATGCCCGCGAAGAGCTTGCCGCGGAGCTCGCCCTGGTGGGCCTTCGTGTCCACCCAGACGCGGTAGTGGGACGGGTGCGACTCGATCGAGTCGAGCGCCGACTTCGACGCCGTGTCACAGCCCTTGGCCGTGTAGTGCATCCCGAGCTCCACGACCTTCATGCCGCTCGCGTCGCGGATCGAGGATGACGTGATCCCCTTCGTCGGCACGTCGAACGTCCAGCAGACGCGCCCCTTGTCGGCCGTCGAGGTGAGGTTGACGATGCCGTGCTCGCCCATCCCGGACAGGTGGGCGGCGAGGTGCGCGTGCATCGAGGTAATGGTTGCATGAGCGACAGCGCTCACGCCGAGCGCCGAGACGGCGACGGCGAGAGCCAGGGGCTTGCGGACACGCATGGAGGCCTCCGTTTCCGCTTGGAACGGTCGCTTCTCAGGCTATGCGGCGACGCTTGCGCACCCGTTGCCGGCGCATTACGAGTTGCTTAAACGTCTCGCGAGTCTGCAAGCGCGATTCCGGGCTCGATGCTAACGCGCTGCTAACGCGCCGGCGACGACTTGCGCGGCCTGCTCGTCGCTTCGCGGCAACAGATGCGCATACGTCCCAAGTAGCACGGTCGGATGGTCGCCGAGCCTTGCCGCCGCGATGTGCACCGGGACGCCGGCCGTCAGCATGAGCGTCGCCGCCGTATGGCGGAGAACGTGCAAGGTCCCGACCGGGATACCGGCGGCTCTCCGGTGGTTCGCGAACGCCGCGGTCAGCGTCTTCGGGTGGATCGGCTGGCCGAGCTGGTTCGCGAAAACAAGGTCATGGTCGACGTAGGCGGCCCCGGCGAAGTCCCGCTCGAGCAGTTGGGTATCGCGGTGGACGCGCAGCACGTCGCACGTCTCGTCGTCGAGCGTGATCGTGCGAAGGGACCGTTTCGACTTCGGCGAGCCGAACGACGCGCCCCCGCGTGTCGCGACCAGCTGCCGCTCGACGCGGAGTTGTCGGCCCTCGATGTCGAGGGCCTGCCACGTCAGCCCCGCGAGCTCGCCGCGGCGCATCCCGGTGGTCGCTCCCAGCCGCCACAGTGCGAACAGGCGGTCGCCGCTGACGTGGTCGAGGAAGCGCGCCAGCTCGCCGGCGGTCCACGCCATGACGCGCGTGTCTTCCGCTGACGGCGGGTCGGCCCGTGCGGCGGGGTTCCGGACGAGGTGGCCCCAGCGGACGGCGTCACGGAGCGCGCGGTGCGCGACGCTGTGCGTCGTCCGGCGCGTCGACACCGACAGACCCTCCGCCTCCATGTCGCGATATGCCGCGTTCAGGTGGCCGCCGGTGACGGCCTGGAGCCGGAGTCCGCCGATCCGTCGCACGAGTCGGCGCCGCGCAATGTTCTCGTACGTCGCGAAGGTCAACGGTTTCACGGTCGCCTCTACCGCGGGCAACCATTCGTCGTTCAGGAAGTCGGCGAGTCTACGGCCAGGGCAGGCCGGAGATTCTGCTCGCGGCCGCTTCGGATCGGCAGGCTGGCCGGCTGTTCGACGCGGCGGCGAGGTTCGTGCGCCGCCATGAGGCGCTCGCCGAGGTGTTGCGGGTGCGCGATCACGAGGGC
>CAZXZX010000110.1:0-5059 GCA_964645445.1 uncultured Gaiellales bacterium | reverse complement strand
CCGCGTGAGCGAGGCGCCTGGGACGTGAACCTACGCGACAACCCGGAAGAGGCTGCATTTCGGGCCGACCTGCGAGCCTGGCTCGACGCCAACCTGCCCGACGATCGACGCGGCTGGCGCGGCGGCGAGCAGCGGTTCGGCGACGAGTTCGGCCGCACGTGGAGCAGGAAGCTGTACGACGCCGGCTATGCGGGGCTGACCTGGCCGGAGGAGTACGGCGGCGCGGGCGCGCCCTACAGCTTCCAGGCGATCTTCTACGAGGAGATGGCGCGGGCGCAGGCCCCGGCGCACGTCGGCGTCATCGGCCTGGGGATGGCGGGGCCGACGATCATCGCGCACGGCAGCGACGAGCTGAAGCGCGCGCACCTGTCGAAGATCCTCTCCGCGGAGGAGATCTGGTGCCAGGGCTTCTCCGAGCCGGACGCAGGGTCGGACCTCGCCGCGGCCCGCACACGTGCCGAGCCCAACGGCGACGTCTACGTCGTCAACGGCCAAAAGGTGTGGTCGTCCTTCGCACACATCGCTGACTTCTGCATCCTCGTCACGCTCAGCGACCCGGACGCGCCGCGGTACAAAGGCCTGACCTACCTCATCGTCGACATGCACGCGCCCGGCGTCGAGGTGCGCCCACTGCGGCAGATCACCGGCGAGGCCGAGTTCAACGAGATCTTCTTCACGGACGTCGAGGTGCCGGCATCGAACCGGCTCGGCGACGAAGGCGACGGATGGCAGGTCGCGATGACGACGCTGCTGCACGAGCGCGGGACGCTCGGCTTCGCGCTCACGGCTGCGCTCGACGTCGGCGTCGACCGCCTGCTCGAGACCGCTCGCGACCACGTCGACGGCGATACCGCGACGCGCGAGCGCATCGCCGCCGAGTGGATCGAGCTCCAGGCCCTCCGCTACACGAACTACCGCTCGCTCGGCACGTACCAGCGCACAGGCATCCCCGGCCCGGAGGGATCGGCGATCAAGCTGCGGTGGTCGGAGCAGAACCAGCGCCTGACGAAGCTCGGCCGCGAGCTCCTCGGTCCCGAGGGAATCGTCGACGACGGCTGGTGGCACTACCAGCAGCTGCGGAGCCGCGGCAACACGATCGAGGCAGGCAGCTCCGAGGTGCTGCGCAACATCGTCGCCGAGCGGGTGCTCGGCCTCCCGAGGTCACGCTGATGGATTTCGCGTTCACCGACGAGCAGCGCCAGCTCCAGCGCGAGGTGCGCGGCTTCCTCGCCGCGAACTACCCGCTCGACCGCGACTGGGACGCGCGGCAGGACGATCGCTGGCAGGAGCTTGCCGAGCTCGGCTGGCTCGGCGGCGCCGACCTGACCTTCGTCGAGGAGGCCATCCTCTTCGAGGAGACCGGTTACGCGTTGTACCCGGGCCCCTTCCTCGTCACGGTCGGCTTCGCGCTCCCGTTCCTCGGCGACGAGGACCGCGAGGCGGTCGCCGCCGGTGACGTCAAGTGGTCGGCCGAGGATCGCGGGCTCGTTCCCTGGCTCGGCTCGGTCGACATGGTCGTGGACATGGACGGCAACGCGCAGCCGGCGCGCGGCGAGATGCTCACGTCGGTCGACCCAAGCCGTCCGCTCGGCCGACTGGAACGCACGAACGGCACACCGCTGCCGGGTTCCCGCGACGTCGCGCGCGCGCGGACCGCGATGGCCGCCGAGGCGGTCGGCGTCGCAGAGCGCGCGCTCGAGCTCGGGGTCGAGTACGCGAAGACGCGCGAGCAGTTCGGGAAGAAGATCGGTGTCTACCAGGCGGTGTCGCACCAGCTCGCCGACACGTATGCCGACGTCGAGCTCGCGCGCTCGCTCGCGTACTGGGCCGCGTGGTGCGTCGCCGAGAGCGATGAACAGGGGCCGCTCGCAGCGGCGGCGGCGAAGGCGTTCGCGACGGAGGCCGCGGTAAGGGCGTGCGAGCGCTCGATCCAGGTGCACGGCGGCATCGGCTTCACATGGGAGCATCCGCTGCACCGCTTCTACAAGCGCGCCCTCTGGCTCGAGGGCTTCGGCAAGCGCCCGCCGGAGCTGCGCGCGGAGATCGCCGACGCGCTCCTCGGCGTCGAAGTGACTGCTTGATGCCGATGGACGGCCTGATGATGGATTTCCAGCTGACGCTGCCGCACCTGCTGCGGCGGTCCGAGACATTGCTCGCACACGGCGAGATCGTCACGCGGCTTCCCGACAAGACCATCCACCGCACGACGTATGGCGAGACGATGGCGCGTGCGCGGCAGCTCGCGGTCGCGCTGCAAAAGCTCGGGCTCGAGCGCGGCGACCGTGTCGGCACGTTGTGCTGGAACCATCATCAGCACCATGAGGCGTATTTCGGGATCCCGTGCGGCGGATTCGTCCTGCACACACTCAACCTTCGCCTGCACCCGAACGACCTCGCCTACATCGCCGACCACGCGGGCGATCGCGCGGTCATCGTCGACCGCTCGCTCGTGCCGCTGCTCGAGCAGTTCCGCGACCGCACGAGGATCGAACACGTCTTCGTCGTCGAGGACGGCTACGAGGAGCTGCTCGAGACTGCGTCACCCGACGAGTGGCGTGACCCCGGGCTGGACGAGAACGAGGCCGCGGCCATGTGCTACACGAGCGGCACCACCGGCCTGCCGAAGGGCGTCGCGTACTCGCACCGCTCCACGGTGCTGCACACCCTCGGCGTCGGGTCGAACAACCCGCTCGGCATCGGCATCTCGGTCGACGACGCGATCCTGCCGGTCGTGCCGATGTTCCATGCGAACGCGTGGGGCTATCCCTACGTCGCGACGATGACGGGCTCGAAGCTCGTCTATCCCGGCCCGCACCTCGACCCCGAGAGCCTGCTCGACCTGATGGCCACGGAGCGCGTCGGATGGGCCGCCGGCGTGCCGACGATCTGGATGGGGATCCTGCACCAGCTCGATGCGAACCCCGGCAAGTGGGATCTATCCGCGATGAAGGCGATGCTCGTCGGCGGCTCGGCGGTTCCCCGCGCGATGATCGCCGCGTACGAGCAGCGGCACGGCATCAGGATCGTGCAGGGCTGGGGCATGACCGAGACGTCGCCGGTGGCGTCGACCGCGAGCCTGCCGCACGACCTCGCGGACGTCGACCAGGAGACGCGCTTCGACATCGAGTCGTGGGCGGGCATGCCGCTTCCGTTCGTCGAGATCCGCATCCGTGTCGGTGACGTGGAGATCGCCTGGGACGGCGAGTCGATGGGCGAGCTGGAGGTCCGCGGCCCGTGGGTCGCGTCCGGCTACTACGACACCCCGGAGCAGGCCGACCGCTGGACGGAGGACGGCTGGTTCCGGACGGGCGACATCGCGTCCATCCACCCGCGCGGCTTCATCCAGATCAAGGACCGCTCCAAGGACGTCATCAAGTCGGGCGGCGAGTGGATCTCCTCCGTCGAGCTCGAGAACGCGATCATGGCGCACCCCGCAGTCGCGGAGGCCGCGGTGATCGCGATCCCGGACGAGAAGTGGGCTGAGCGGCCGCTTGCGGCGGTGGTGCTGAAGGAGGGCGCGTCGGTGTCGGCGGAAGAACTCCGCGAGTTTCTCGCGCCGAGCTTCGCGAAGTTCTGGCTGCCGGAGCGAATCGAGTTCATCGCCGAGATCCCGAAGACCAGTGTCGGCAAGTTCCGAAAGACCGCGCTGCGCGAGCAGTTCGCAGGCGCAGAGACTGCGTCTCTGCGCTAGTGCGCGCGGCGGTTCTCCCGAGCGTCGACGGCGCTTTCGAGCTCCGCGACGTGCCTGAGCCGGATGCGGCCGGGCGCGTCGTCGTCCGCGTGCGCGCGGCCGGGATCAACTACGCAGACGTCCTGATCCGCCGTGGGCGCTATCCGCAGATGCCCGAGCTGCCCGTCGTCCTCGGCAGCGAGGTCGCCGGCGAACTGGAGAACGGTGCGCGCGTGATGGCGATCACGCCGGGCAGCGGTGGGTACGCCGCCGCAGTCGCGGTCGACGGCGCGCAGGTGGTCCCGCTGCCCGACCACGCGAGCTTCGCCGAGGGAGCGTCGTTCCTCCTGACGTTCCTGACCGCGTACATCCCGCTCACGCGTCAGGTGCGACTGCGCCCGGGATCGTCGGTGCTCGTCACCGCAGCCGCCGGCGGCGTCGGCACCGCCGGTGTCCAGGTCGCGCGCTCACTCGGTGCGCACGTCGTCGCGGCCGTCGGCTCGCGCGAAAAGCTCGACGTCTGCCGCGACCTCGGCGCCGCAGACGCGTACGTCTACGACGAGCTCCCTGAAGACCTCCGCGTCGACGTCGTCCTCGATCCCGTGGGCGGCGCGTTGTTCGAGCGCGGGCTCGGGCTGCTGCGGCCGCTGGGGACGCTCGTCGCGATCGGCTTCGCCGGCGGGATGTGGCCGGAGATCAGTCCGGCGACGCTCGTCGGGCGAAACGTCGGCGTGCAGGGGTTCTACCTCGGGCGACTGCTGCGCCACCAGCCGGAGGTCGTCGGTGAGGCAGTCGGCGAGCTGCTCGCGCTCTGGCAGACGGGCGCGTTGAAGCCGGTGGTGGGAGCAGAGTTCCCGTTGAGCGACGTCGACCGCGCGCATGAGCTCGTCGAGTCGCGAAAGAGCGTGGGCAAGGTCGTCCTCATCCCATGAGGGCGCTCATCACCGGTGGCCGAGGCGGCATCGGAACGGCGATCGCGGCAGCGTTGGGCGGCGACGTCGCCGTCCTCGACCTGCCTGAGTTCGACGTCGGCTCGCGCGAGGCGTGGAACGCGGTCGAAGGCCCCTTCGACGCGGCGTTCCTCAACGCGGGAATCGGCATCGGCTACCCCGACGTGGCCGAGCTGCCGGACCCGGAGATCGAGCGGATCGTCGACGCGAACTTCCTCGGCGTCGTCTACGGCGCACGCGAGTGCGCCCGGCGACTGATGCCTGGCGGCGGCTCCATCGTCTGCACCGCGTCGCTCGCGGGGCTGACGGGGATGCCCTTCGACCCGATGTACACGGCGACGAAGCACGCGGTTGTCGGCTTCGTGCGCGGCGCAGCCGAGGGGATGCGCGCGCACGGCATTCGCATCAATGCGCTCTGCCCCGGCTTCACCGACACGCC
>CAZXZX010000109.1:0-7524 GCA_964645445.1 uncultured Gaiellales bacterium | reverse complement strand
ATGGCGTCATGAGCGTAGGCTCGACGGAGCTCAACAGAGAGCGGAGGCACCGGCTTGGCCGGTGCCGGAGCGGATAATGGATTCGCGAGCCGTGGGCGTCTTCGACTCGGGAGTCGGCGGTCTGACCGTCCTCCACGAGTGCCTCGTGACGCTCCCCCACGAGGACTTCGTCTACCTCGGCGACCACGCCCGGCTGCCGTACGGGCCCCGCCCGCTCGACGAGGTGCGCGGCTTCGCGCGCGAGATCGGCGCGTTCCTCGAGGGGCAGGACGTGAAGCTCATCGTCGTCGCGTGCAACAGCGCCACCTCGGCGGCGCTCCCACAGCTGCAGTCCGAGCTGTCCGTGCCGGTGATCGGCGTGATCGCGCCGGAAGCGCGGGCCGCCGTCCAGGCGACGGCCAACCGCCGCGTCGGGCTGCTCGCGACGCAGGCGACGGTCGACGCGGGCCGCTACCGCGAGCTCGTGCACGCGCTCGACGCCGGTGTCGATTTCCACCCGGTCGCCTGCCCACGACTCGTCCCGTTGATCGAGAGCGACGATCCGTACGGCGACGAGACCGAGCAGGCGGTGCGCGAGTATGCAGCGCCGCTGAAACACATGGCTGTCGACACCGTCATCCTCGGGTGCACGCACTACCCGCTCATCCGGCCGCTCTTCCAGCGCGTCTTCGGACGCGACGTCACACTCGTCTTCTCGGCGGAGGAGACAGCCGGCGAGGTGTCGGACACGCTCACGCGCAAGCGCATCGAGAACGACGGCGCGCGCACCGGCAATTATCGCTTTCTGACGACCGGCGACCCCGCGTCGTTCCGCGAGATGGGACGCCGCTTCCTCCAGCTCCCGATCGGCGAGGTCGAGCACGTGTCGATGGCACGACTCGAAGGAGCGGTTGCATGAGAGCGGACGGCAGAAAGCCCGGCGAGCTGCGGCAGCTGACGATCGAGCCGGACTATCTCGAGCAGCCGCACGGCTCGGCGCTCGTCACACAGGGCAGGACGATCGTCCTCTGCACCGCCATGATCCAGGAGGAAGTCCCGCGCTGGCTGCGTAACCAGGGGCGCGGCTGGATCACGGCCGAGTACTCGCTCCTGCCGGCGTCGACCGGCGACCGAGTCGAGCGGGAGGCCTCGCGCGGCAAGCAGCAGGGGCGAACCGTGGAGATCCAGCGGCTGATCGGCCGCGCGGTGCGCGCCGTCGCCGACTTCCGCGCGCTCGGCGAGCGGACGATGTGGCTCGACTGCGACGTGCTGCAGGCGGACGGCGGCACGCGCTGCGCGGCCATCTGCGGCGCGTACGTCGCCGGCCGCCGCGCCCTCGACCGGTTCGGCCTCTCGCGTACGTTCGCCGACTCGGTCGCCGCCGTCTCCGTCGGCGTCGTCGACGGTGTCCCGATGCTCGACCTCGACTACTCGGAGGACTCGAACGCCGACACCGACATGAACGTCGTCATGACCGGCGACGGCAGGCTCATCGAGGTGCAGGCGACGGCGGAGAAGGATCCGTTCACGCGCGAGCGACTCGACGAGCTGCTCTCGCTTGCAGAGGCCGGGATCGCGGCAATCGGCGCCCGCCAGGCGGAGGCCACCGCCGTTGCGCTCCCCTGAGCGGCTTGCGATCCTCTGCTCGCGCAACGCGCACAAGGCGCGCGAGCTCGAGCGGCTGCTCCCCGGCTGGACGATCGAGCCGCTCGAGGCCGAGGGCTGGCCCGAGGAGACGGGCGCGACGTACGTCGAGAACGCGCGCATCAAGGCGCGGTTCGGGCGCGACCTGCTGGGGCTAGGCCACCGGCTCATCGGCGAGGACTCGGGCCTCGAGGTCGACGCGCTCGGCGGCCGCCCCGGCATCGGATCGGCGCGATACGCGCCCGGGGGCCCGACTGCGATCGCGAAGCTGCTCGCCGAACTCGACGGCATCGACGATCGATCAGCGCGCTATGTCTCCGAGCTCGTGCTCCTGACACCGGACGGCGAAGAGCTTCGCGGCAGCGGGACGCTCGCAGGGCGCATTGCCGGCGAGCCGCGCGGTCACGAGGGCTTCGGCTACGACCCGGTGTTCGTTCCCGAGGGCGAGGAGCGCACGGTGGCCGAGCTCGGCGATGCGTGGAAGGAACAGCACTCGCATCGCGCGCGCGCCGCCCGTGCCCTCCTCGCCGCGCTCGGCGCGGCGCTGCTCCTCGCCGGCTGCGGCGGGACCGACCCGACGGCGATGCACGTTCTGCGTGCGTTCTTCGCCGGGAGTCCGCTGGCGCGCACCCTCGGCACGCGCTTCCCGCACAGGCCGGGAACGCTCCCGTGCGAGCTTCGCGACAACGGCGCGACGGTGCAGGCGACGTGCGCGACCGACATCTCGCTCGTGAAGCCGGCGCGCGCGGTCGTGACGCTGACGGAGGCGTGGAACCACGGCGCGAAGGCGCACACGTGGTTCTTCTTCATTCGGCGGGACGGCTCAGTCCAGTCGGTGGTACAGGAGGGGTCCGCAACTCCGCAGACGAAGTAGCGTCGCGCCGCTGCGCGACCCACCAGTTGAGCTCGGCTCCGAGGATGATGACGTTCGCCATCACGTACAGCCAGATGAGCAGGATCGCCGGGCTGCCCAGGACGCGCAGCGTCACGTTGACGTCGGCGAGTCGCACGAACACCGGCAAGATCTGGAAGGACGCCTCGAGCACGATCGCGCCCATCACCGCGCCGGGCAGGACGTCGCGCACCGTGACAGGAGCGTTCGGCAGCAGCCGGTAGACGGCGAGCAGGAACAGGAAGACGCCGACGAGGGAAACGGCGACCGACAGTGCGTACGCCGCGGCGGGGTCGCCGACGAACCCGGGCGCGTAGCGCTTCGCCACCTCCACGCCGAGCGCGCCGACGACGAGGCTTGCGAACAGCGTGACGAGCACGCTCACCATCAGCGCGCCTGCGACGGTCTTGCCGCGGAGGAACGGACGGTTCGGCCGGCCGTACACGATGTTGAACGCCGACTCGAGCGCGCTGAAGAGCGAAAGCGACGACCACAGCAGACCGACCGCGCCGATGATGCCGAGCGTCGCTGCGTTGTCCTGCACCCGGTGGACGAGCGTGAGAATGCTCTGCGGCGAGCTGCCCGGGAACGCGCGCTTCAGCTCGCGCACGAGGAAGTCGGACGCGTCGGCGCGATGTGCCAGGCCGAGCAGGGACAGCGCGAGGAAGATGAGCGGCACGAAGGAGAGCAGCGCGAAGTACGCCACCATGGCCGCGAGGTGGGTCCCGCGGTCGGCGAAGAACTTCGCGAGGAGCGCGCGCTTGCGGAGACGCATCGGCCCAGTTTGCACCGTGGTAACGTCGGCCACAGATGGACGCGTCTCAGGCACTCGCCGATCTGACCGAGATCTCCTCACAGGTCGAGGCCGCCGTGCTCTTCGACGAGGGCGGCGAGGTGGCCGCCTCGACGGTCCCGAGCGGAGACGCGGACGCACTCGCGCGTGCCGCGGGCCGGCTCCTCGACCGGGCGGCCGAGCTCGGCGCGGGCGAGGTCACGCAGATCGAGGCCTCGACCCCGGACGGCAGCGTCTTCGTCGTCCGCGAGGGACCGCGGCGCATCGTCGCAACCACGGGGCCGGACCCGACCACCGGCCTCGTCTTCTACGACCTGAAGAGCGCGCTGCGCGGCAGTGCGTCCGACGAGAAGCCGCGTCGGCGGCGCGCACCGAGGAAGGCCGACGATGAGGCGTAAGGCGCTCGGCGTCTTCGGCTTCGCCACCGGCCTCTTCGCCGGTAGCGTCCTCTATCGGCGCACGGTCGCGCGCAGGCGCGAGCGCGTCGACGTGTACTTCCACGACGGAGCGATGATCACGTACGACGAGGGCTCGTCCGAAGCCGGCGAGCTCCTCCCGGTTGCCCGCGACGCACTCGCTGCAGCTCGTGGACACCGCTGAGCTCCGACGCGCGCTCGTCGAGCACGCCTACCTCGAAGGCGACTTCGTGCTCCGGTCGGGCAAGCGGTCGCGCTATTACCTCGACAAGTACCGCTTCGAGACCCGCCCGGACATCCTGCGCGCACTCGGCGTCCGCATAGCGGCCGAGGTCGCGGCGCACGCGCCCGACGCGACGCGGCTCGCCGCCCCCGAGCTCGGCGCAGTCGCGCTCGCGGCTGCAGCGTCGCTCGAATCCGGGCTGCCGTTCCTCATCGTGCGCAAGGAGGCGAAGGAGTACGGCACGGGAAACCGTCTCGAAGGGCCGTACGACGAGGGCGAGTGCGTCTGCCTCGTCGAGGACGTCGTCACCTCCGGCGGAGCGCTCCTCGAGTCGGTCGAGGCGCTGCGCGGCGCCGGCCTCGCGGTGCAGACCGCGGTGTGCGTCGTCGACCGCGAGGAGGGCGGCGCCGACGCCCTCGCTCGGCAGGCCGTGCGCCTCCGGCCGATCTTCAGGGTGGGAGAGCTTTTGGAGGACGTGAAAAGCCCCGCAAAACCGCATGGTTGAGCGCATCCGGTACCCCTGGTAGGGTCATTCCGGCACGATCAACGACAGGAGGAGAGGCACGTGACCAAGCAGGAGTTTGTGAACGAGGTCGCGAGGCGGAGCCAGCTGACTGCGCGCGACGCGGGCAAGGCGGTCGACGCCTTCCTCGACACGATCACGGACACGCTGAAGAGCGGGGGCGACGTTTCCTTCACCGGGTTTGGCAAGTTCTCGAGCCAGCACCGCGCGGCTCGCACCGGCGTCAATCCCCGCAACCCGACGGAGAAGGTGCACATCCCGGCCGCGCAGGTTCCGAAGTTCTCGGCCGGCAGTGCGCTCAAGGCCGCCGTCAAGGGTGGCGGCAGCTAGTCGGCGCACGCGGGCACGTCTCCTCCGAGGATCGTCGAGAGGCCGCTTCGCCCTTAGGGCCCCCAGGAAATGCGCAAGCATTTCCTGGGGAACATGCGGCCTCTCGCGCGTTCCGAGGGGCTTTGTAGATTGACCGAGTGTCCCGAGTGGCCGTGACGCACTTCGCCGACCGCGTCGCCGAGGCGGTCGAGCGCAAGCGGAGCCAGGTCGTCGTCGGCCTCGATCCCGTGGCCGACCAGCTCCCCGTCGAGCTGCGCGGCGAGACAGTGCTCGGACGCGAGCATGCCGCTGCCGCATGCGCGCGGTTCTGCTGCGGCATCGTCGACGCGGTCGCGCCGTACGCGGTCGCGGTCAAGCCGCAGCTCGCGTTCTTCGAAGCGCTCGGGTCGGACGGGATGCGCGCGCTCGAGAGGGTGTGCGAGTACGCCCGCGCCGCGGAGCTGCTCGTCATCGCGGACGCGAAGCGCGGGGACATCGGCTCGACCGCGCGCGCGTACGCCGCCGCGTACGTCGAGCCGCGCGCGGACGCGCCACCGCTCGCGGACGCGATCACCGTCAACCCCTATCTCGGACGTGACGCGCTCGAGCCGTTCCTGGCTGCCTGCCGGCGCGACGGCGCCGGGCTTTTCTGCCTCGTGAAGACGTCGAACGCGGGAGGAGCCGATGTGCAGGACGTCCGGCTCTCCGACGGGACGCTCCTATGGCAGCACGTCGCCGGGCTCGTCGGCGAATGGAGCGACGACCTCGTCGGCGAAGGGGGGCTCTCCGCCGTCGGCGCCGTGGTCGGCGCGACCTTCCCGCGCGAGGTGGCCGAGGCGCGGCGGCTTCTGCCGCAGTCCGTGCTCCTGCTGCCCGGCGTCGGAGCCCAGGGCGGCGACCCGGCCGACCTCGCGCCTGCGTTCACGAGCGGCCCCGCAAGCGCGCTCGTCTCCGCCTCGCGCTCGATCATCTATGCCCATCGCAACGTGACGGACGACTGGCGCGGAGCGGCCGGCGGCGCGGCGGCGCGGCTCGCGCACGGCGTCTGGGCGGCCTCCGGCTGGTGAGGCAGTACGCGGCGCCGGCGGCCTCGCTCCTCGCCGTCACCGCGGCAGTGCTCGCCGTCCACTACGGGCTCCAGCAGCGTGCGTCCCCTGCGCCGGCGCCGCCGGTCACGCAGACGGTGGTCCCGCACCATCCACGCGTCAAGCGGACGGCTGCGTTCGCGCGCGTGTACGTCGTGCAGCGCGGCGACAGCTTCTCCGCGATCGCAGAGCGGACGCACACGAGCGTCGCGGCGCTCGAGCGGCTGAACCCCGGCGTCAGCCCGACCGCGTTGCGCGTTGGCCAGCGGCTCACGGTGAAGTAGCCTTTCGCCGGCATGCGCCGGGGGTTGTTCGTCCTCGTCGTCGCGCTGGGCTTCGCCGGAGCGGCCCGCGCGGCGCCGCCGATCGTGGACGCACGCGCGTATGAAGTCGTGAACGCGACGAATGGGACCGTTCTCGCGTCGTCGCACGCGGATGCCGAGCTCCCGATCGCGAGCATCACGAAGCTCATGACGGTGATCGTCGCGCTGCAGCACCTGCAGACATACGACGAGGTCCGCGTGACCGCACAGGCCGCGCACGTCGGCGAGTCGCGCATTCCGCTGCGCGCGGGACAAACGGTGAGCGTGCACGACCTGCTCGAGGGCGCGCTCATCCAGAGCGCGAACGACGCCGCTGACGCGCTCGCTGCCGGTGCGTCCGGCGGTGACATCCCGAGGTTCGTCGAGTGGATGAACGAGGAGGCGCAAACGCTCGGGCTCGACCACACGCACTTCGTGCGGCCGGACGGACTCGACGCTCCCGGGCACGTCTCGACCGCGCACGACGTCGGGGTGCTCGCGCAGGCGGCGATGCGCCTGCCGGTCGTGCGGGAGGTCGTGCGCAAGCGCACCGACACGATCGAGAACGGGCGAATTCGGCTCCACACCTGGAACGACCTGCTCGGGGTGTTCCCGGGCCTCGTCGGCGTCAAGACGGGCCATACGGACGCCGCCGGCTGGTGCGAGGTGGCGGCAGTGAAACGGCCCGGCTACACCATCTATGCCGTGATCCTCGGCAGTCCGACGCGTTCGCAGCGGAACTCCGATCTCGATCGCCTGCTCGCGTGGGGCGTCGCCCGCTACCGGATGCTGAGCCTGGTCGGCCGCGGCCCCGTCGCGCAGGTGGGCCTTCCGTATGGGCGCCCGGCGCTCGCGCTCGTGGCGTCGAGGCCATTCGTCCGGCTCGTGCGGACCGGACGCCCGATCGTCGAGCGAGTCGTCGCCCCGTCCGCGGTGAAGCTGCCCGTGCGGCGGGGCCAGGCGCTCGGCCGGATCGAGATCTGGGCCGGGAAGCGGCTCCTCGGCTCGCGTCCACTCGTCGCATCCCGAACCGTTCCTCGGCCAGGGGTCGGCGGGCGTCTACGCTGGTATGCGAGGCGAACCGTGAAAGACCTCTGGGGCTTCATCTCGTGATCGTCACCGTCACGCTCAACGCGGCCATCGACCGCACGCTCACCGTTCCGAACGTGCAGCTCGGACACCGCCATCGCGCGAGCGCGAGCTTCACGTCCGCGGGCGGTAAAGGCGTCAACGTCGCGCGCGCGTTGAAATCGCTCGAGACACCGGTGATCGCAACGGGGCTCGCAGGCGGTCGCACCGGCGAGCGCATCGTCGAGGAGCTTGCGCTCGAGGCGATCCTCAACGACTTCGTCCGCATC
>CAZXZX010000108.1:0-19195 GCA_964645445.1 uncultured Gaiellales bacterium | reverse complement strand
CTCACAGCACGAGGACGCGCTGCCGCTGATCATGACGCACGGTTGGCCCGGCTCGGTCATCGAGCTGCTCGAGACCGTCGGCCCGCTCACCGACCCGACCGCGCACGGCGGCCGGGCCGAGGACGCGTTCGACCTCGTGCTGCCGTCCGTCCCCGGATACGGCCTTTCGGCCGAGCCGACCGAGCCCGGCTGGTGGGCGGGTCGCGTCGCCCAGGCGTGGCCGGAGCTGATGCGCCGACTCGGATACGCCCGATATGTAGCCCAGGGCGGCGATGTGGGCGCCGCTATCACCGACGCGATGGGCCGCCAGGCGCCGGAAGGTCTGGTCGCGATCCATACGAACCTCCTCGTGACGGCGCTGGGCGGCATGAGCCTCGGAACGGACACGGAAGAAGAAAGAGCCGCCGCCGCCCAGGGCGCTGCCTTCAGGGCGACCGGCTTCGGCTACTTCCTGGAGCAAGCGACGCGGCCGCAGACGATCGGCTACGCCCTGCTCGATTCACCGGTCGCTCTCGCGGCGTGGATGCTCGACCACGACACGGACAGCTACTACAAGATCTCCCGCGCCTTCGTCGACGGAAAGCCCGCGGGCAATCTCACCCGCGATCACATCCTCGACAACATCACGCTGTACTGGTTGACGGGCACCGGAGCCTCGGCGGCCCGCTCATACTGGGAGAGCGGACAAGCGCAGGCGAAGGCAGCCGCCGCGGGCCAGGCTCCTCCACAGGTATCGGTTCCGGTCGGCTTCACCCAGTTCCCCGGCGAGATCTTCCTCGCGCCGCGCAGCTGGGTCGAGAAGAGCTATCCCAACGTCGTGTACTTCAACAAGGCCGAGCGGGGCGGGCACTTCGCCGCCTGGGAAGAGCCCGAGCTCTTCTCGAGCGAGCTCCGATCCGCGTTCAGGACGGTCCGCTAGCCGTGGCCCTGTTCACCGACACCCATCTGCCGTCGCTCTACGGCGCGACCAGCTGGCTCAACTCGGAGCCCCTCACGCCCGAGGGGCTCCGCGGCAAGGTCGTCCTCGTCGACTTCTGGACGTACACGTGCATCAACTGGCTGCGCACGCTCGGCTACCTCCGTGCGTGGGCGGAGAAGTACCGGAACGACGGGCTCGTCGTCATCGGCGCGCACACGCCGGAGTTCTATTTCGAGCGCGAGCTCGAGAACGTCCGCTGGGCCGCGCGGGAGATGAAGGTCGACTATCCGATCGCGGTCGACAGCGAGTACGGCGTCTGGGAGGCGTTCTCCAACCAGTACTGGCCGGCCGTCTACATCGCCGACATGGAGGGCCGCATCAAGTACCACCACTTCGGCGAGGGCGCGTACGAGGAGTGCGAAGAGGTGATCCAGGAGCTGCTGGGCGCCACCGGGCGCGGACTCGTGTCGGTCCCCGACGAGGGCTTCGAGAAGCAGGCCGACTTGAATCACCTCCAATCGCCCGAGACCTACCTCGGCTTCGAGCGAGCCGAGCGGCGCGACGACGACGCATCGAAGCTACGGCTCAACCATTGGGCGCTCATGGGGGACTGGGCAGAACGGCGGCAGGGCGTCGTCCTGAACGGGGCCGGTGGGCGAATCGCATTTCGGTATCACGCGCGCGACGTCAACCTCGTCATGGGGCCACCCGAGCGGGGCGCGTCGGTGGCGTTCCGCGTCCTCGTCGACGGAGAGCCTCCCCGCAACGCGCACGGGCTCGACGTCGACGGCGACGGGCGCGGCGTCGCCGACCGGCAGCGCGTCTACCAGCTCGTCCGCCAGAAGGAGACGATCGACGATCGCACCTTCGAGATCGTCTTCGACGGTCCCGGAGTCGAGTCGAACGTGTTCACGTTCGGCTAGCGCGGCGTCCCCCCGATGTCGTTGGAGAACGCGATCACCGTGATGAGCAGAATCAGCGTCAAGCCGAACGCCGAGAAGCGCTGGTAGACCACCTGCGGCACGGCGCGCCGACGCACGCCCTCGATGATCGAGAAGAGGATGTTTCCGCCGTCGAGCGGCAGCAGCGGCAGGAAGTTGAAGAGCGCAATCGACATGCTGATCAGCCCCAGTAGCTGCAGGTACCACTGGAGGCCGACCCGGAGGAACTGCGCGGAAGTGCGCACGATCCCCACCGGCCCGCTCACCTGCGCACCACCGCGACCGCGGAAGAGGTTGCCGAGCGACGCGACCGTGCCCGTGACGACGTGCCAGCAATCGTCGGCCGCAAAGCGGGCGCTCGTGCCGAGCGGGTGGGAGGCGAGCTTCGTCGCCGGGACGAAGCCCCAGATCCAGCGGCCCTGCTGCTCGATGGTGCGGCGCGGCCCGAGCGTGACCGTCCGCCCGCCCCGGGCGACCGTGACCGTGATCGGGCGCCCGTGGCTGCTGCGGATCGCGGTCGACACCTGCTCGAAGGTGTGCTCCGGGTGGCCGTCGACCGCGACGATGTGGTCGCCGGCCTTCAGGCCGGCCGCCGCGGCCGGCGTGCGCGCCTGCACCTGTGCCACCTCGGTGCTCGGCGTCGACGAAGGCGCTCCCGTCGCGTAGACCGCGAAGAAGATCACGAAGGCGACGAGCACGTTCATTCCCGGACCGGCCGCGATCGCAGCGACCCGCTTCCAGGTCGGCTGCCGCCAGTACGCGTCCGTTCCCGTGCCCTCGTCCGCGTTCCGCAGCGCCTGCTCGGCGGAGCGCCGCGCCGACGCGCTCAGCTCCGCTTGATCGAGCGCGGAGCGGAGCACCCGTATAGCAGCATGAGCGGCGTCGTAGTCCTCGCGGGCGAGCGCCTGCTGCACGGCGCCCGCGGCCGGCCCGAGCGCGGAGTCCTCACCGATCGCGGGAGCGATGAGCGTCTGGAAGTCGCCTGCCGCGGGCCGCAGCATCCCGGGGATGCGCACGTAGCCGCCGAGCGGTATCGCGCCGATCCCGTACTCGATTCCCTTGCGCCTCACCTTGACGAGCGCCGGCGGGAAGCCGAGGTAGAACGCGCGCGGCTTCATCCCGACGAGGCGGGCGACCGTGAAGTGCCCGAGCTCGTGCAGGAAGATGAGCGCTGCGAGCCCGAGGACGACGACGAGCCAGGTCACGACGCCGGACTGTCGCGCAACATGACCGTCATGCTTCGTATCCCGCGTTCCCCGGCATGAGTCGAAGGTCGACGCCGAGCGTCACCGTCAGCCTACCGTTGGGCTCGCGCTTCACGTCTCCTACCGCTTCGAGCGTGCTCAGGCGAGCGCGCCGGCGGCTCGCGATGAGCTCTGAGGCCTGACTCGGCCGGCGTTCAACAGCCACCAGGCGACGAGGAGACCGAAGCTGAAACCGCCGACATGGGCGAAGAAGGCGACGCCGCCGCCGTTCGCCGACGCGGAGAACAGTCCGAAGTTCGCCTCGACGAGCTGGTAGAGGAACCAGAGGCCGAGGAAGACCCAGGCCGGAATCCGGACGAAGAAGATGAGGACGAGCGTGAGCACGCGCGACTCGGGATAGAGGACGAAGTATGCGCCCATGACGGCCGCGATCGCGCCGCTCGCGCCGAGGTTCGGGACGCGCCCGTCGGCCGCAGTGCCGAACCACAGCGTCATCGCGGTCTGCGTCATCATGGCGATGAAGCCGCCGGCGAAGTAGAACACGAGATACCGCAACGGCCCGAACGCGTCCTCGACGTTCTTGCCGAAGATGAACAGGAAAAGCATGTTGCCGAGGATATGGTCCCAGCTCCCGTGGAGGAACATCCCGGTGATCCAGGCGATGCCCCATGGCTCCGGCGCATGGCAGGCGTTGTCGACCGCGCACGGGTAAAACGACGCGTGGTAGATCGACGAGTTCAGATGCGGTAGTTCGTAGAAGATCCACACCGCAAAGTTCGCCACGATGAGCGCGGTGTTGACGAACGGGAAGGTGCGAGCGCGGAGACCGTCCGAGAGTGGGAGCATGACGGGATTTTCTGCTTCAGCGGTCTTCCGCGAATCGGATGGATCGCGGACCGGTTGCGCAAAGCTCCTACTTGTCGACGGTTTGCGATCCCAGCCGACGACTCCTGCCGCACGGAATCGGCCTCGGCCGATTCCGTGCGTGGAGCCCGCAGCCCGCTAGTAGGCGACCGTCATGTGGTCGTGGACGCTCGAGACGCCCGGCGCCGCCCAGGCGGCGTCGATCGCCTCGTCGTGCTCGGCCCACGACGCGACCGTGCCCTCGAGCGTGACGGTCCCGTTCGAGGTCTTGACGCTCAGGTCCTCGGCGTCGATCGCGGCATTGCGCTTGAACGCCTTCTTGATCGACTCCTCCACGGCGTCGACGCTTGGAGTCGGGTGCTTCAACTCGATCTCGTCGAAGACGTCGTACGCCCCTGCGATGTTCGACGCGACGAATTCCGCTTCGTCCCGCTGGTACTGCCAGTCGGCCGTGCCGGTGAGGGTGACGAACCCGTCCTCGACCTTCGCATCGACCGTCTTCGGCACGAGGCTGTCGAGCATGAGTGCCTGCAGGACGTCGCCGCGAAGCTCGGCATCGTCGCGCTTCTCGGCGTTCATGAACTTGACCTGCAGCTGGTTGTCGACCGAGACGACGCCGTAGACGCGCTCCGCGGCCTTCTTCGCCTCGAGCTTCTCACGCAGGCTGCCCACGGTCCCGCGAAGCGTGATCTTGCCGTCGTCGGCCGAGACCGCGATCGCGTCGCTGTGGACCTTCGGGTCCCAGTACAGCTCGTCGGTCACGTTCCGGCCGAGATCGTCGTTCCGAGACATGTGGTGCTCCCTTCTTCGAGTGAACGGACGCCGACAATCGTCCGGCCGGCCGGTGCCCCACCACATCGGCGCGGCCGCGGACCGGTTGCGGAAAGGACGACTCCCGATTCCGCGCTTTAGCGCAACGGCTCGGCTGTCGCACCGACGCGGGCGACCGCCATCAGGCCGGATGATCGGAGCCATGTCCGTCACACCGCCCGTCGCTGACATGAAACGAGCCGCCGATCGGCACCCGCCGGGCAATGAGGCGCCGCTGGTGATCACGCCGCGCGCGGTCGTCAGCCTGATCAGGCGAACGGCTGCGGTCGTGTGCCGACGAAGACGGCGCTAGCGGGAGTCGAGAACCGCGTCGCACAGCTCGGCGACGAGCTGGAGGCCATCGCTCAGCGGCTCGTGCGCGGCTGCGACGGAGAGCGCGTCGCGGATCGAATCGAGCTCCGGGCCTGTCGGCATGAGATGAATGCTGCCTCCCGCCAGGCGGAGCGCACCGATGTCGTCGGCGACGCGCGCTGCCTCGTCTTCCTCCAGCTCGGCGAGCGCGACAACAAGCCGATCGAGCTCCTCGACCCCGAGGGGGACGGAGTGGTCGCCGATGAGGAGCTCGATCGGTTCGTCGCGGCCGGCCGGATGCGATGGTTGCGTCACGGCGATACGGTCGCAACCTGAACGAGCCGCGAGCCGTAGATCCCGGCGAGGCTCGGGTCGCTCTTTCGGAAGACCTTCACGTAGAACTGGACGCTGTAGCCGTTCTTGAGCGGGAAGTCCGATTCCGGTTTCACCGTGTAGGTGATCCAGCCGTCGGTCCCGGTCTGCTGCTCCGTCGGTGTCGTGGTCACGATCGGAGTCGACCGCACGAACACATACGCGTCGCGGATGACATACCCGCGGGTGTCCTTGACCCGGACGCTGATCTTGATGGGCGCCGTCCGGGACGACACCGTGCCGGGATTGAACTTCACCTGATCGACGATCAGCCGCTCCTCCTTCGGAACTTCCGCCGCGGGGGCCGATTTCAGCCCGTCCGGGAGGACGATGATGCCGGTGCCGCCGGCATCCTGAACGGCGGCGGTGGCGTTCGAGATCGCCGACGCCGATCCCTTGCTGTTCGTGCCGGTCACCGCCACGCGGAACGTCCGGCCGACATCGCCCTTGACGACGTGGTAGTCGGACTGTGTCGCGCCGAACACGGCGTTGCACGCGTTCCCCGCCTGGTCGCAACGCTGCCACTCGTATGCGTAGGTGATCGGTGTCGCGCCGACCCAGGTGCCGGTGAGCGCGGAGAGGGTGCTGCCCACGACCGGCGACCCGGAGATCGTCGGCGGCTTCGAGCTGACGGGCGATCCGCTCGGCGTCGAAACGACCTCGGTCTCGTTCGAGTCGGCGGTGTTGGAGCCGCTCGCGTTCGTCGCCGTCACACGGAAGCGGACCGTCGACCCGATGTCGGCCGCGGTCAGCGTGTACCGGTCGCTCGTTGCGCCGGCGATGGATGCGCACGTCGCGCCCTTCTCATCGCAGCGAACCCAGACGGCCGCATATGTGATCGGGGCAGTGCCGTTCCACTTGCCTCTATTGCCGTTGAGCACGTTGCCCTGAAGCGGCACGCCCGAAATCGAAGGCTCCGTGGAAATAGTCGGAGCGGCGGCGTCAAGACCGCTCGCGGTCCCGGCGAGAAACGCCGCCGAGCACCCTCCGAGCACGAGCGCAAGCAGTCCTGACCTGGGCATGGCACTCCTTTCGACGACGCGCCGCCGTCCGGCCGGCACGGCCGAGACCGAGCGTACGAAGCGTTCAGTCGGCGCTCATCGTCCGGATCGGTTGATTCGCGCGACACCGTCTCGGACGGGTCGCATTCATCCCGACCGGGCGATGTCGGCCGGCACGCGGCCTGCCAGACGTTCGATGTGCGCGCACATGACGACCGCCGGGCGAGGATTGCGGCGCTGGTCGCCCTCGCCTTTGCGGCGATCGTCTTTGCGACGCTCGTCGAGCTCGTGTTCAAGAACCTCCTCGCGATGCTGGTCGCGCTCGCTCTGCTCGTCGCTGCAGGAACGGCAGCCTGGATCGGGCTCACCCACCGGGGGAGAGGGCGTACGCTCGGCCTCGCGTCTGCGTCGCTCGCGTTCGTCGGCTTGGCCGTAGCGCTGATCGCGTTCGGCGTCGTCGGGGAACTGCTCGTGATCGTCGCCGCATCAGCGTCGTTCGCGTTCGCCGGACGCGCCGCGCTTCGACGCGTGCGCCGACTCGAGCCCGAGACGCCCGGTCGACGCCGGCTGCGACCCGTCCTGGGACGGAAGGTGCTGATCATGAATCCGAAGTCCGGCGGCGGGAAGGTCGAGACGTTCGGTCTCGTCGACGAGGCGCGCCGGCGGGGCATCGACCCGATACTGCTGCGCCGCGGCGATGACCTTCGCGCCGTCGCGCGCGAGGCCGCGCGAACTGCTGACGTCATCGGCATGGCGGGAGGCGACGGCTCCCAGGCTCTCGTTGCGCAAGTCGCGATGGAGCAGAGCGTCGCGTTCGTCTGCGTGCCTGCGGGCACTCGCAACCATCTGGCACTCGATCTCGGACTCGACCGCGATGACGTCGTCGCAGCGCTCGACGCTTTCGAAAGCGGAGACGAGCGGCTGATCGACCTCGCGTTCGTCAACGAGCACGTCTTCGTCAACAACGTCTCCCTCGGCATCTACGCGCAGATCGTTCAGAGCGAGGCTTATCGCGACGCGAAGCTCGAAACGATGGAGACGCTGCTCCCGGAGCTTCTCGGCCCCGAGGCGGCGCCGTTCGATCTTCGCTATCGCGACGGGGACGGCACGCAGCGCGACTCGGCGCAGCTCATTCTCGTCTCGAACAACGCGTACGTGCTCGACCGCCTCGCCGGGATGGGGTCGCGGCCGCGCCTGGACACCGGGCGGCTGGGCATCGTCGCCGCGGAGATCTCGGGCTCCACGCAGGCCGCTGCGTTCGTCGCGCTCGAGGCACTCGGTCAGGTACGGCGCTTCGGGGGATGGCGCGAGTGGTCTGCCGAGGAGTTCGAGGTGACCTCGAGCTCCCCGATCGCGGCCGGGATCGACGGAGAGGCGACCGTCCTCGACCCGCCGCTCCGTTTCCGCATCGAGCGGCGAGCCCTCACCGTCCGGATCCCCCCGAATGCGCTCGGCCTCTCGCCGGCAGCCGCTCGTCCCACCCTCGGACGCGAATCGATTCGCGAGCTCTGGCGGGTCACGGCCGCACGCCGGTGACGCGGACCGTCCCGCCTCATCCTGTCGGCATGAGGCAGCGGTTGGACGCGGCGGACATGCTTGATGCACGTGAAGAACGCGCGACCTCGCACGAGGGCGACCGCGAGCGCAAATGACACGGACAGGTCACGCAATCACGCGCACTCGTCTGCCACCCTGCGCTCATGTACTCGGGAGACGCCATGGACAACGCCGTCCTGTTCGTCGATTTCGAGGGGTCGGATGAGCTACGCGACCGGCTGCAGCCGGAACGTCTCGTCTGGCACGAGCACCGTGAGGGAAAGGACTTCGTCGCCGTGTCGCTCCGCTCGCAGCCCGAGGACCTCGCGGCATTGCTTCGAACCGTCGAGTCGTGGATCGCAGAGCGCGGACTGCCGGCGCTGCGCTTCGAGCTCGATGGTCGGCTGTACACGCTGTTGGCACGGGCGTCCGCGCTCTCGCCCGTTTCGCCCGCCTAGCGGGGGCGCCGCTCGAAAGGGAAAAAGGTGAACGCGCTCCGGGAACTCGGTGGCGGCGATCTCGCGGACGCGATCGAGGACATCAGCGTCCCGAGCTACGTCGTCGATCCGAGCGGCATCATCCGGTGGATCAATCCGGCCGCCGAGCGGCTCGTGGGCGACGTGCGGGGACGCCAGTTCACGTCGGTCGTCGCGTCCAAGGACCGGCGTCGCGCGCGGGAGCATTTCGCACGCAAGGTCGCCGGGAAAGAGCGCGTCACCGACGCCGAACTCGTCCTCCTCGGATCCGCCGGTGAGAGCGTCCAGGTCGACGTCAGCTCGGTGCCTCTCGTCGAAGGGCATCGAGTGGTCGGCGTCTTCGGACAGGTCTCCGATGTCGAGCCCGCACCGGACGAGCGCCCATCCCTCTCGGCTCTGACGCCTCGCCAGAACGAAGTGCTCAGCCTCCTCGAGCACGGCCGGTCGACCGGGCAGATCGCGCTCGAGCTCCACATCAGCCCGGAGACGGCCCGGAACCACATCAGGCGGCTCCTGCGCGCTCTCGGCGCCCACACCCGTCTCGAGGCCGTGGCCCGCGCACGCCACGGACCTGTCTCGGCGTGACGCGGCGTTACGTCTGCGGGGCGACGCTCGCCGAGACCTCGGGCACCGCTTCCGGCGAGATCTCGTGGACCTCGGGATCGCCGCCGAGCGACTCCAGCTCATCCGAGACCGCCGGCGCCTGGTTCGCCGGGACGAGCGCGCCGACAGCCGCGTGGCCGTCTTCGAGGCGTGACGCGATGCGGGCGACGTCCTCCTTCGTCATCCCGAGGCCCTTGTGGAACATGGACCCGAGAAGACCGCCGCCGGCGCCGCCGACGGCGACGCCTTCGAGCAGTGTGACTCCGCCGCTGGCCACCGCTCCGACGACGCCCAGGACCGTCCCGATCCCTATGCCCTTCTTGGCCTCGCGCGGCCCGAGCTTGTGCGTCTTGACGTTCCCGTTCACGTCCTGCACGAGGACGCCGACGGCGGCGAGGCGGGCCCGCTGGTTCGCCTTTGCCCAGCCGCGGAGGGCGTCGGCCGCGCCGTCGGCAATGTCCTCGCTGTCGAAGAAGGCCAGGACCAGATGCTGCTTCGAAGCCATTCGAGCCTCCTCTCCGGCTTGTAACGGCTCGTGTCTGGGGGCGATAATCCGCTTGGGGATGCCTGCCGTCATCACCCCCCTGGTATGAAGTCGCCTGCGAGGGAAACCGCTTCGCTACGCGTGCTCATCGCAAACGAGGAGCCCCGGCGGCTCGACCTCCTTGCCGAGGCGCTCATCGGGCTCGGGCATGCGGTGCTCGTGCGCGACGTATCGCTCATCCCCGCGCCGGAAGGGGACGACGCGCGGCCGCCCGACGTCGCGCTCGTCGGCCGTTCGAACGTCGCGAGGGCGCCGCTCGAGGTCGTGACGCATCTCGTCCACGTCGGATCGTTTCCGATCGTGGCGTCGCTCGCCGCGCCCGATGCCGACTACGTCATCGAGGCGGCGCACGCCGGCGTGTACGGCTTCGTCGTCGGCACGAACGCATGCGACATCCAGGCGGCGATCGATATCGCGGTGGAGCGCTTTCACCAGTACCGGATGCTGCAGGAGGCATTCGTACGCCGAGCCGTACTCGAGCAGGCGAAGGGCATTCTCATGGCACGGCACGGGGTCGACCAGGACGAGGCCTTCGAGCTCCTCCGAAGCCACGCTCGCCAGAAATCGCGAAGGGTGACCGAGATCGCCGCTGCTCTTCTCGAGAGCCACCTCCTCCTCGCCCCGCCCGTCGAGGAGACGGCATCCTCGCACACCGTACGGTCGTAGCCCGGAAGCGCGGCTTCACCCGGTCCCATGCTTCACCCGGTCGCATACTTCGTCTGGGCGCCGAGGCTGCTGCTGCACCACCGTGTCACCGCTGCGCAGCTCCTTCCGGGCGCGCTCTTCGTCGGCCTGGGCTTCGTCGCGCTGCGATCCACCTCCCGCGTGTTCCTCGCATGGTGGCTCACGTCGTACTCGACGAACTACGGCGGCTTCGGCATCGTCCTCGCGATCTTCTCGTGGCTCGTCCTGTTCGGCACGCTCGTCGTGGTCGGCGCCGCACTCTCGCCGCCGCTCGCGGCGCAACGCGATCTCCTGACCGGCGGCGATGCGTCGAGGTTCGTCCGATCGGGATGACGCCAATCCAGACAACGGATGCCACGATTGCGGCGTTGAGGGAGCCGACTGAATCCACGTCGGCGAGCGACGCACATACCGGCGAAGTGATTCCCGCGAAGCGCGGCTCGCGCCGGCCGTGGTCTCCCGCCGCGACGGAGCTCGCGTCCGCCGACCTCTCGGTGGTCGAGGCGCTCTTCGTCCAGACCGCGAGGAAGTTCACGAGCGACGGCAGCACGATCACGCTCGGCGGCCTCACGCCGACGCTGTATTTCGCGAGCAGGCCAAGCAGGGAGGTCGGCCAGCTGCCGACGGTGGACTTCGTCGCCCTGTGGACTCAGGGAGCAGATAGCTTCGCCGCCGATCCCCCTGAGGCCGTTCTCTCCTTCTTCGATCGTCTGCTGCAGCCCGACGAAATACCGCCGGACGACGTGACGGTCGTTCTCCGCCAGCCCGTCATGCTCGGCGACGCGCTCACGTACTCGATCGACGTCGTCGAGGGATCGGTCCCCGCCGAGACCGGAGGCTGCTCCGTCTTCATCGACGCGACGCGCCCGGCGCTGGCCCCCATCGCGGCTGCGTACGTCCGTCGATGCTCGTTGGGAGAGTCGAGCACGCGTTAACGGCGATGGTCGTCGCGGCGGCCGTCCCCGAGCACCCAGCCGAGAAGGATCATCGCTGCGGTCCAGCAGGTGATCGTCACGACCACTGCCACGCCGATCACGCCATGCCTCCTCTCGACACGATGTGATTGTCGGCGGCTCGACGGCGCGGCGGGTCATCCCGAGCGGATGAATTCGGTCTTCATCCCGTCCGGGGGAAGCGAGAGAACCGGCCGCTATCGAGACTCGCGCGATGGAGGGGATCAAGATCGCGCTCGGCGCGCCCGTCCGGTGCAGGAGCGCTCAGGTCGGAAAGGTCGCCGACGTCCTGGTCGATCCGGTCGACCGGCACCTCACGCACATCGTCGTGAAGACCCGCGACAAGCAGGTCCGCCGCGTGCCGGTCGAGCTCGTCGACCTCGTGCACGACCGCCCCGACGTGGCACTCACGTGCACGCAGGAGGAGCTTGCCGCCCTCGAGCCGATCCGGCACTTCGCGTATCTCGAATTCGGCGAGCCCGCGACGACCGAACCGGGCTCGGACGTCGGCGTCGAAGAAGTGGTGTCGTTGCCCTGCTTCGAGGCAACCGAGTTCGGCGACTACGTCGGCGACTTCGACGCCGGGGTCGCGCTCACGTATGACGAGATACCGAAAGGCGAGGCGGAGCTCAGACGCACGAGCGCGATGCTCAGCGCCGACGGTCACGCGCTCGGACATGTCGACGGCCTCATCCTCGGCGACCGCGGGATCACGCACGTCGTGCTCGCGCATGGCCACCTCTGGCGACTCCGGCGGGTCGCGATCCCCATCGACGCGGTCGATGCGATCGAGACGGACGTCGTGACCGTGCGCCTGTCCAAGGACGACGTCGACACGCTCCCCCGCGAACGACGCGCCTAGAGGGTTGGTGTGAAAGTCGGCCGCCGCTGCGGGTGCGGCTGACCGAGCCGGACGCCGGCCGTTCGGGAGGCGTAGCCGCGCTACGACTCCCGGGCGGACATGGCGGAAGCGGCCGCGGGCGCGCACGCCGCGCCGTGCGCGACAAAGCCGCTGCCCGGCGACGTGTCAGACACGGCCGCAGCTCGGCCCAGTTTCACATCGACCCTCTAGGTCCCGTGTTCCCGGGCAACCAAGGCGCTGATCCGCTCGACGATCGCGGTCAGCCCGACGTCGTGGACGGCGTGGAGCTCGGAGACGGCGTCTTCCAGCCGTTCCCAGCAGTCGCCCAGACGAGCTTCGAGGGCTGCTCGGAGCTCCTCGTCCGTCACGACGCCACCGCGTGCCACTGCCGCTGGCTGCATACGCCCGATGACCATCGGCGTACTCCTGAACCTGCCCCTTCACGACTGTCACCCGAGAGGACTGAGGGGCAGGCTCGAGCTACCTGACGGGTGGGCGTGGTGCAACACGATCGTACACCGTTCCGACGTGAGGCATTCCTTCACGCCGATCGAGCCTCATCATCCCGGCCGGATGATGCCTCTCGGACGCGCCGCGACGAGACTCGCCCCGAACGCCGCCCAGACTGGAGGATTCGACATGGCCATTGGACCGGTACAGCTCGTCGTCCTGGGGTTCGACCATCCCGATTTTCACGGTGAGGTCATCGCAGAGCTCGAACGGCTTCGCAAGAGCGACACGGTGCGCGTCATCGATGCCCTCGCCGTCTACAAGCACGCGGACGACGAGCTCGAGGTCGAGCACCTCAGCAACCTGACCGAAGAGGAGGCGATCGAGCTCGGCACGAAGGTCGGCGCACTGATCGGCCTCGGGATCGAGGGCGAGGAAGGCTTCGAGGCCGGCGCGGCCGCGGGAGCGGAGGCCGCGAAGGACGGGATCCACGCGTTCTCCGACGCCGAGGCGTGGGACGTGATCGAGGAGATTCCCGAGGACACCGCCGCTGCGCTGATCCTCCTCGAGCATCACTGGGCGGTCCCGTTGCGGGACGCCATCGCGCGCGCCGGGGGATTTCGCATCGCGGACGGATTCATCAGCCCGCTCGACCTCGTGGCGATCGGCATGGTCAGCGCCGAGGAGGCGGAGGAGCTGCATGCGATGGAAACAGGGACAGCCAGGGCTGCTCACTGACGGACGGGATCGGAGGTGACGACATGTTCGGAGGACGGCGAGTGGCGCGGAGAACCTCGCGCAGAACGGCCCGGCGTACCTCGAGGCGACGCTAGTCGGGTTGCATCGCCCGAACCCCAGCGGGAGGGCACCGCGCCGGAGACCGAGGTCAATCGGGTGCCGCCGCGCCCGATTCCGAACGTGGTCCCTCCCGTTGCGGCGACGGCAGCCGCCGTCTTGGTGCTCGGGCTTCTCGTGGCCGCCGGCTCTCGGGAGCCGAAGCTGCCTCGTGACGAGCTCGTCCTCTTCCGCAGTCGTCCGCGCAAGGCGCTTCTCCGCTACGCGCTCACGCTCGGCCTGTGGGAGCTGGACCGCAAGACGACGTTCTTCGCCGTCACCACCCGCCGGCTGATCGTGGCGCGCGGGCTCATCCGGCGACACACGCGTTCGATTCCTCTCTCCGCCATCGTCGACGTCGACCTCGTCGAGGGACTCTGGGAAGGGACCGTCCGCGTCTCGGAACGCGGCGCCCATGCCCCAGACGACGTCGTCGTCATGGGCCCGCTGCGCGCGACGGCGGCGCGACGGCTCGCGTCCGTCATCGCCTCTCGCACCGGCGTCTGACCACGAAAACGGGCGGCCGCGTTCGCAACGACCGCCCGTTCGCTGCGGAAGGAAACGTCCGACTCACATGCCCAGGACCTTCTGCTTCTGGGCATCGAACTCATCCTGGGTCAGCACTCCCTGTTCCTTCAAGGCAGAGAGCTCCTTCAGCTGGTCGATCGCGTCCTGCGTGAGCCCGCCGGAACCCGTGTCGTCGCCGGAGTCTTCGAGCTCGTCGGCCTGAGACGGATCCGGCTCCCGCCCCTCTTGCACCTTCTTGCCGGCGTAGTACGCGGCGCCGCCCACTGCAGCTGCTCGGAGCAGAGGTCGTCTTCGTCTCAGCATCGCGTCCTCCTCATGCGCCGGCGCCGACGGGCTCGTTCGCGTTGCTCAGCTCGGCTTGCAGCTGCGCCTCGGTCTCCTCGGACAGCGACGTCTTCAGCACGGTTCCGCCGAACTTCCGCAGCGATTCGATCGCCTTGTCCGGCGTGACCTTCTCGATCACGAGGAACAAGGCCGACGTTCCGGGCTTGAGCATCTCGCGAACCTGCTCCTGGAACGCCTTGTCGACGCCGGACTTCTCGAGCTTGCCGAACAGCGCGCCGAACCCGGCTCCGATCGCCATGCCAAAGACCGGGACGAAGAAGAGCAGCCCGAACAAAAGGCCCCACCACATGCCCCATGCGGTTCCGCCCGCGACCGCGTGATGGTTCGTCGTCACCTTGTACTTCCCGTCCTTGTCCCGCACGATCGCCGCGATCGCGTCCGCCTGGATGATGAGGTCGCCGGCGAGCCGTTCGGCCTCTTGTTCCGCCTCGATCGCCGTCGTCTCATCCGGGTAGCCAATCGCAATCAGATCCGCCATCTTCCATCTCCTTCCGTCCCGCGTTCGTGTATGAACACCGAGGCAGGCGAGACGGGCTGCCTCGATCCGAGACTCGCGCCAGTCGGCCGCGCACGCATCGTCCTGTTGGGATGAACACTCTGGCCACGTGGGCTGCCACCCTTGAGCGATGAAACTCGTGCAGGTCACGCTCGGCGCCGCGGTCGGTTGTCTGGCGACATCGCTCGTCGTCAGCGGCTGCGGCTCGAGCAGCAACAGCACGACACCGCAGGCCGTGACCTGGGCAGACGGCGTCTGCTCGGCGATCACCTCGTACAAGAGTGCGCTCGGTGACGCAGCCTCGACCCTGCAGCGCGGACAGATCTCGAAGTCGGCGCTCGAGGACGCGGTGACGAGCGTGAAGAGCGCGACACACGACTTCACCGCAACGATTCGCGACATCGGCAACCCGGGCACCGATGCGGGCCAACAGGCGACAGCGACGATCGGCGAGCTTTCGGCGAGCCTGCAGAAGGGCGCGCAGACGATCCGGGAGTCGACGTCGGGATCGACCTTGAGCACCGTGTCGGTGGCGAGCACGGCGCTGTTGACCGCGCAGTCGCAGGTGAACGCCGCCTGGGACAAGCTGAAGGCACTCGATCCGAAGGGCGAGTTGCACGACGCGTTCTCAAAGGCGGAGTCCTGCTCGTCGCTGGAAAGCTCGTAGGTTGGCTTCCGCGCCGGTCAAGGAGCACGCCGCTCCCAACGTCCTCCACTTCACTGTCGCGGAGCGCGCTGCGCGCGGCCGTGCTGCGCGCGTCGACACGCCGCGCACGAGCCACGCCTCTCTCGAGCCAGTGCCAGACCGGGACCCGGTGCTGTGGCTCGACGAAGTCAGCGAAGTCCGCGTGCCCGAGCTGAACCCGATCCGCTACGGCCGGATGCTCGTCTCGCCGTTCGCCTTCTACCGTGGAGCCGCGACGGTCATGGCACGCGACCTCGGTCCGACGCCACGATCGGGCCTCAACGTCCAGCTGTGCGGTGACGCGCATCTCGCGAACTTCGGAGTGTTCGGCTCGCCGGAGCGAGCGCTCCTCTTCGATCTCAACGATTTCGACGAAACGCACCGCGGCCCGTTCGAGTGGGACGTGAAGCGACTCGCCGCGAGCTTCGAGATAGCCGGCCGGAACAGAGGCTTCACCGTGGGCGAACGGCGAACCGCCGTGCTCGCGGCGGTGCGTGCCTACCGAGAGGCGACGAGAGCGTTCGCGGCGATGCGGAACCTCGACATCTGGTACTCGCGGCTCGACGCCGACGCGCTCGTCGCCGATCTTCGAGACAGCCACGACGCGAAGCAGGCGCGCGCTGCCGCCCGCTCGGTCGCCAAGGCCCGGACCAAGGACAGCATGAAGGCGCTCTCGCGCTTGACGCACGAGGTCGATGGCGAGCCGCGCATCGTCTCCGATCCGCCGCTCGTCGTCCCGCTGTCCGAGCTCGCCGGCGACCGGGACGCGGCCGAGCTCGAACACGAGCTACGCGAGCTCGTGCGGACGTATCGCCGCACGCTGCAGCACGACCGTCGCGAGCTGCTGGAGAACTACCGCTACGTCGACCTCGCGCGGAAGGTCGTCGGCGTCGGCAGCGTCGGGACGCGCTGCTGGATCATGCTGCTGCTCGGCCGCGACAACGCGGACCCCTTGTTCCTCCAGGTCAAGGAAGCAGGCCCGTCGGTGCTCGAGCCGATGCTCGGCCGGAGCGTCTTCGCCAACCACGGTCAGCGGGTCGTCGAGGGCCAGCGCCTGATGCAGGCGTCGAGCGACATCTTCCTGGGCTGGGTCCGCAGCAAGCAGGGGCTCGACGGCGTCCAGCGGGACTTCTACGTCCGCCAGCTGTGGGACTGGAAGACGTCGGTCGACCTGGAAGCGATCGTGCCACGCGGCCTCGAGCTCTATGCGCGCGCATGTGGCTGGACGCTCGCACGCGCGCACGCGCGCTCCGGCGACCGCATCGCGATCGCCGCCTACCTCGGCAAGGGCGACGCCTTCGACCGCGCGGTCGCCGACTTTGCGACTGCGTACGCAGACCTCAACGAGAAGGATCACGCGGCGCTCGGCGCCGCGGCACGGTCGGGAGCGATCGAGGCGACGGAGGGGGTGTAACCGCTGGCCGGGTTCCGCCCGGCCGTTCGGGCGGCAGTGGAGACCGTCCGGGTCGGGGCTGCGCGCCCGGACCGGTTTCTCAACCGGGAGTTGTCGTGGCTCGACTACGACCGGCGCGTCCTCGAGCTCGCGGCCGATCCGGGTGTCCCGCTGCTCGAGCGCGTCAAGCTCTGCGCCGGCGTCTCCGCGAACCTCGACGAGTTCTTCGCCGTCCGGGTGGCGCGGCTTCTCAGGCAGGCGCGCACGGCGTCCCCTGCCCCGTCGCCGGACGGCCGGCTGCCGGCGGAGACACTCGCCGATTGCCGCGACCGGGTGCTCGATCTGATCGACGACCAGGCGACGCTGTGGCTCGACCAGCTTCAACCCGCGCTTGCCGACGCGCGCATCCGCATCGCTCGCGTCGACGAGTGTCGCCCACGGGAGTTGGCGACACTGACGCGACGATTCTCCACCGAGATCGCGCCGATACTCACACCGATCGCCGTCGGGGCGCTGTCGCCGTTTCCCTATGCTCGCTCGCAGGCTCTCAACATGGGCCTCGGCGTGCGCGATCCCGATACCGCCGGAACCCGCTTCATCCGCGTCGCCATCCCGCAGGGCGTCTCCCGCCTCGTCTCCGTCGGGACAGGCGCATTCGTCCTTCTCGAGAATGCGATCGCCGAGCTCGCGCACACGCTCCTGGGCGACGTCGACCTCGACGGTGTCGTCGTCTTCCGGGTCACGCGCGACTCCGACATCTCGATCTCGCCCGACGCGGAGGACGTGCTGGAAGCGGTGGAGACACAGCTCATGGAACGCCGCTTCGCGGACGTCGTCCGGCTCGAGGTCGACGCGGCCGCCCCGGCGCAACTCGTCCGTCTCCTCGAGCGCGAGCTCTCCGTCCCTGAGGGCCACGTCTACGAAAACGAAGCGCCGGTCGGCCTCCGCGATCTCGGAGAGCTGGCACGACTCGGCCGGCCGGACCTGCGAGAGCCGCGCTGGCGCCCCGTCGTCCGCGCCCCGTTCGCACGGAGGCGCCCAGCCGCGCTCCTGGCGCGGATCCGGCAAGGCGACGTCCTCGTCCATCATCCGTACGACTCGCTCGAGGCGAGCGTCGGCGCGTTCGTCGCGGCTGCGCGAGACCCGAAGGTCGCCGTGCTGAAGGCCACGATCCGCCGAACCGACGGCGCGTCCCCGACGCTCGCGTCGCTGATCAAGGCCGCCGAGGAAGAGAAGCAATCCGTCTGCGTCGTCGAGCTCAACGCCCGCTTCGACGAGCGGCGCCGCGTCGAGTGGTCGCGCGCGCTCGAGCGGGCAGGCGTCGAGATCGTGTTCGGCGAGCCCGAGCTCGAGGTTCATGCGAAGCTGGCGTTGCTCGTGCGGCGCGAGCGCGATGTCGCACGGCGCTACACGCACATCGGAACGGGCAACTTCAGTGGCCCGAACGCCTCTGACTACGAGGATCTCGGTCTGATCACCGCCGACGAGGAGATCGCAGCCGATGTCGCGGACCTCTTCAACGCCGTCTCCGCCCGGACGAAGCCGGCTCCGTTTCGAAAGCTCCTGGTCGGTCCCTGGTTCCTGCGCGACGGGATCATGCACGAGCTGGAGGGAGTCAGGGCCGCGGCGCGGGCCGGAGAGCCCGCGCTCGTGCGGATCAAGGTCAACTCCGTGGTCGACGTCGAGGTCGTCGATGCGCTCTACGCGGCTGCGGCGGCAGGCGCGCGGATCGAGATCGTGACCCGCGGAATATGCACCCTTCGCCCGGGCTTCGGCCTCTCGGGCGAGCGGATCACGGTTCGCAGCGTGCTCGGCCGCTTCCTCGAGCACAGCCGGATCTTCTCCTTCGAAGCCGGGCAACGCTCGGCGACGTGGATCGGCAGCGCCGACCTGACCTCCCGCACCTTCGATCGCCGGGTCGAGGTGCTCGCCCCGGTGGAGAACGCTCGCTTACGGGCCGACATCGCCTTCGTCTTCGATGCGTTGCTCGCGGACACCCGATTCTCGTGGCGGCTCGAGCGCGACGGAGGGTGGGTGCGCACGACGCCGCAGGCGGGCGAGCAGCCGATCTCCGCGCAGGAGACACTCATGCAGCGTGCGACAGACCGAGCGAAGGCAACCTGAACGCCGTCAGCCGTCGGCGAGCCGCGAGAGCATCGCCTCGACCCGCTCGAGGCGCACGGCGAGATCGTCGAGGCGGGAGAAGACCCGTTCGTCGGACGCCTCGGCGGCGTGCACATCGACATCGAAGCGCTCACGCGCCGCGCGTGCGACGAACGTCGACGTGATCGCAGCGGTCAGGATCGAGAGGAATGCGACGCCCCACAGCATCACGGCGACGGCGACGATACGGCCCGAAGCGTGCCTCGGCGTGACGTCGCC
>CAZXZX010000107.1:0-10503 GCA_964645445.1 uncultured Gaiellales bacterium | reverse complement strand
GTCGATGTTCATTCCTCCGTCAACCTCAGCCAGAGTGCATTTGTCAGCGCCGGCACCCACTCGAGCCAGCGCGGCATGTACCAGTTCCACTCGCCGAGGAGCTTCATCGTCGCCGGCAGCAGCACGCCGCGAATGACGGTTGCGTCGATGAGCACCGCGAGCCCGAGCCCGACGCCCATCTGCTTCATCATGATCAACCGGAGCGTCCCGAAGATCGCGAAGACGGCGACCATGATGATCGCAGCGCTCGTCACTGTCCCTGCCGTGCGCCTGATCCCGCGCGAGACCGCTTCCTCCGTCGAGAGCCCGCCGTCACGGAGCTCCTTGATGCGGCTGAGGATGAAGACGTGGTAGTCCATCGAGAGGCCGAACAGGACGACGAACAGGAACAGCGGCAGCCACGAGGTGATCGCGCCGTTGGAAGTGAACTGCAGCAGGCCCTGCGCCCACGTGTGCTGGAAGATGAGCACGAGCAGGCCGTACGCGGCGCCGACCGATAGCAGGTTGAGCACGATCGCGGTCAGCGGGATGACGACCGAGCGGAAAGTGGCGAGCAGCAGCATGAACGCGAGCGCGAGCACGAAGAGGATGACGAACGGCATGCTCGACTTCATCTGCTCGCTGAAGTCGTGCGTGCCCGCGGTCAAGCCTGCAACGGCGTAGCTCACGCCCGCGACCTTCCCGAGCGTCGCCGGCAGCACGGTCGAACGCAGCGTCTGCAGCGCGGCGAGCGAGGCCTTGTTGTCGCCGGTGCCGGCCAGCGGGATCTCGATCTTCGCGACCGTCCCGTCGGGGCTGGTCGTGACCGACATCGGGCGGAACATCTGCCCCGTCCCGGCGGCCGTGCGCTCGACGTCCCGGATGGCCGTCTGCATCGCCGGCGTGCGCACGTTCGACGCGCGCACGACGACGACGGCGGGTGTCGGAGCGCCGGGGAACGCCGCGATCGCGGCCTTGTACGTCTTCACGACCGGCAGATCGCGCGGCATGTCGGTGAAGCTCGGCAGCTTCGTGTGCATGCCGAGCAGAGGCGTCGCGGCCGCGACCAGGAGCCCGCCGGCGACAACGAGGGAGAGCACCGGCCGCCGCAGTACGCGGTCGAGGACGAACCCCCAGAAACGCGACTCACCCCCGGCGCGCTTCTCCCCGCCGACGAGCGGGATGCGCCCCCGGTCGACCCGGTCGCCGAGCTTCGCGAGCATCGCCGGCAGGACCGTCACCGACCCGATGACGGCGGAGAGGACGACGAGCATCGTCCCGATCGCCATGCCGGTGAAGATGCGGTTGCCCGCGATGAACAGCCCCGCCATCGCGATCAGCACCGTCGCGCCGGAGATGAGCACGGCCTGCCCCGAGGTCGACGCCGCGCGCAGCAACGCCCGCCGGGGCTCGCTGCCGGCCGCGCGCTCCTCGCGCTCGCGCCGCAGGTAGAAGAGCGAGTAGTCGACGCCGACGGCCATCCCGATCAGGAGGATCACGGCCGAGCTCGACTGGTAGTCCGCCGGGTACAGGTGCGTGACCGCCGAGAAGAGTCCGAGTGACGCGAGCACGGCCGAGAAGGCGAGGAAGACGGGCAGCCCGGCCGCGACGAGCGCGCCGAACGCAGCGAGCAGGATGACGAGCGTGATGGGGATGGTCATCCGCTCGGCGTTCCCGAAGTCCTTGTTGAACGCCTTGCCGAGCTCGTAGTTCGCGCTCGCGTCGCCGACCTCTCTGATCGAGACGTTCGGGTTTGCGCGCTGCGCCCCGGCGACGGCGTCGATGATCGGCTTGATCTTGTCCTTCGCCTTGTCCGGGTCGCCGCGCACGAGGAACTGGACGAGCACGGAGTGCCCATCGCGCGAAATGAGCCCGCCGTTCCCGGGAAGCGTTCGCGGGTCGCGGAGGTTCGTCACGTTCTTCTGGACCGCGAGCGTCTGAACGACCCCGCCGATCGCCGACTGCATGATCGGGCTCGTCGCGGTGTACTGCGCGCTTTGGATGAGGACGTTCTCGCCCGCCTGCTGCTTGAAGTTCGCCTGCTCGAGCAGCGCGAGCGCATGCGCCGTTTCACCCGCCGCGCTCTGCGAGTCCTGCATCTGCACGTGGCCGACGACGGTGCCGACCGCCATCGCCGCGACGGCGAAGACGAGCCAGCCGAAGAAGGCCTTCTTCCAGTTGGCTGCGCTCCAGCGGCCGGCCCGGCCGGCGAGATTCGTCGACTCCGACATCGCGTCGAAAGCCTCGGACCGATCGATCGCGGTCCCATCCGGGAGAACGCGGATGGTCCGTCAGCGACGGTACGCAGGCGCGCGCTTCCGGCGCTCGCGTGCCTCCTCGTCCGGCCGCCACGGCGGCAGCCGGAGGGCGAGCTGCGCCGATAGGGCAATCGCGTTCGACTCGTATTCGGCGCGGAGCCGCACGAGCTCCGCTCTGCACTCGCCCACAGTGACGAGCGGCAGCCCGTCCGCCTCGAGCATGCCGCGGAGCGCCTCCGCGTCCTCGTCGGCGAACTCTCGTGCAGGCCCGGTGCGGCCGTCGGCGAGCTGGTGTGCGAGGTCCGCGAGCGCGTGCCGGCCCACCCGGTACGTGAGGTCGGCCGCGCGCCGCTCGTCCGCACCGGTCGTGTCGTCGACCGCGGCGAGGACGACCGCGGACGCGTCGACGATCGCCGTGAGCGCGGACAGCCAGTTCTGGCCGATGTGCTGCGAGCGGTAGTACGCGAGCAGCGGGTACGCGAGGTGGGTCTCCATCATCTCAGTCGCCCACTGCTCAGCCTCGCGGAGCGTCCTCTCGACCTCCCCCCAGCCGTGCGCGAGCAGGCCGCCGGCACTCACCGGCGCCCCCGCACGCGTCGACAGCCGTGAGATCGCGATCTCGCGCAGCGAGTAGGCGGAGTACACCGCCGGCAGGTAGCCGATGACGGTGAAGAGGACGCCGACCGCCGTCGCCGCCTCGAGATACGCGATCCCGCGGTGCCACGTGCCGGCATGCTCGAACGACGCGCTGAGGAACGTCCCGGCGCTCGAGTCGAGATTGAAGCTGCCGCCGCCCGCCCAGAGCAGGCAGGCGTATCCGACGATCAGGCCGAGCACCCAGACAGCGAGCTCGAGCAGGAGCGCGAGCGGTCCGAAGTAGCCGAGCAGTGCGTCCGCCTGGATGGGCTTCAGGCGGCGGGCGGTCCACCGCCACGGCCTCCACACGGCCTCGTAGATCCCCCGCGCAATGCGTGGATCGCGCTTCACGCGGCGCGGCAGGAGAAAGGCGACGAAGAACTCCGCCAGCATCAGGGCGATCAGGACGGCGCCGACGAGACCGACGAGGATCCTCACCGCGTGAACGTTACGACAGGGGCCGCCGCTAGCCTTAGGCACTCGTGCCGATCTACGAGTACCGCTGCCCCAACGGCGACGTCTTCGAGCGGTTCCAGTCGATGACTGCGCCGGCGCCCGAGAAGTGCGACGTCTGCGGCGCCGCGCCGGTCGAGCTCGTCCTCTATCCGGTCGCGATCCACTACAAGGGCTCGGGCTTCTACACCACCGACTATGGCAAGGGGAAGAAGGCGAAGCAGGAGGGAAGCGGCGACTCGCCGCCGTCCTCGGACGGCAAGAAGACCGAGTCGAAGCCGGAGAAGAAGGCCGCCGCCTCCGGCGACTCGTAAGCGCCGAAGTTACTTGAACTGCTGGTTACCGACGACGCAGCCGGGCCCGAAGAGCCCGGTGCCCGGTGCGGGCGGCTGCGGCGCCGAGTTGCCGAGCACCTCCTGGACGACCTGGATGTTCTCCTCGGTGCCGGTGATGTAGCCGCTCCCCGTTGCCGAGCCGCCGAGGCGGCAGTGGACGACTTCGCCGGCGCGGAACTTCACCCACGCGAGTTGCAGGAAGTCCCAGGTCGACAGGTCGGTCGAGATCGGGGCGAGCAGCGACGACCCGTCGAACGGAAGCGAGAAGAAGCGAGTCGGGCTCGCGAGCTTCGCGAGCGTCGCCTGCATGACCGCCTGTTGGTTCTGGCTCCGCTTGAAGTCGGTCCACGACGGGTCGAGGCGGTTCTCGCGGATGCGCGAGTAGATGAGTGCGGTGTGCCCGTCCATGTGCTGCACGCCCTTGTGGAAGCGCCAGCCCTCCCACTGCTGGCAGCGTGTCGCCGTCGAGTACGGGCAGTCGAAGCGGTTGGAGACGATGTTCTCCGGCACGTTCACGTCGATCCCGCCGACCGCGTCGATGAGCTTCTGGAACGCGCCGAAGTCGACGACGACGACATGGTTGACCGGCAGTTGCGAGCCGAGCAGCTGATCGACGGTCTGCACGGCGAGCTTGGGCCCGCCGAGCTGCATCGCCGCGTTGATCTTCTGGTACACGCCGTTGATCTGGATGCCGAGGTCGCGCGGGATGGCGAGGTACGTGATGCGGTGGCGGCTCGGGTCGGTGCGTAGCAACATCATCGAGTCGGAGTGCTCGTCGGCGTTGCGGCCGGCCTGGCCGTTCGTCGAATGGTCGGTGCCGAGCAGGAGGATGTTCGTCGGCGAGTCGAGGATGAGGCCGTTCTGCTTCGAGAGTGCGGCCGTCGTCCCCGGCGCGAGTCGCCTGTTCGCGGCCGACACGCCGCTCCTCGCCGAGAAGTAGCCGGCGGCGCCCCAGACGACGAAGAGCACGACGACGACGAGCAGCACGAGCAGCGTCCAGCGCTTCCACGTCCGCCGCCTGCGCGGCCTGCGAACGACGCGGTTCCCGTCGCCGCCGTCTCGTTTGCGCTCGTCGCGCCCCGACAGCGGCACCTTCCCCTTCTGTCGACCGCCCTTGTAGACGCGGTACGGCTTCTCCCCGGAGGCGGCCATCCGGCGGGTTACGGTACCCGCTCATCGTGAGCGCCACGCATGCCATCGGGGTCGACCTCGGCGGGACGAAGATCCTCGCGGGCGTCGTCACGCGCGAGGGCGAGGTGCTCCGGCGCCACGAGCGGGCGACTCCGAAGACGCAGGAGGCGCTGTTCGTGGAGCTCGACGCGGCGGTCGAGGAGTTGCTCACCCCGGACGTCGCCGCGCTCGGCTTCGGCATCCCCGGGCCGATCGACCAGCGCACCGGCCGGATCTACGAGGCGGTGAACACGCCCATCGCCAATGTCGACTTCCGCGGCCGCATGCACGAACGATTCGAGCTGCCCGTCGGGATCGACAACGACGCGAACGCGGCGGCGATCGGCGAGTGGAAGGCGGGGGCCGCGCGCGACGTCGACCACATCGTCATGCTCACGCTCGGGACGGGCGTCGGAGGCGGGGTGATCATCGGCGGGAAGCCCTTTCGCGGCTCGACCGGCGCCGGTGTCGAGCTCGGCCACGTCGTCATCGTCCACGACGGCCGCCCCTGCCAGGGCCACTGCACGGGCCGCGGCCACCTCGAGGCGTACGTGACCGGGGTCGCCGCGACGGCGGCCGCGCGTGAGGCATTCGGGCCTGCCGCGGACGCGCATCGGCTCGTGCGGCTCGCGAACGAGGGCGACGAGACGGCGCGCTCGATCCTCGCCGACATCGGCCGCCACCTCGGTTCCGGCCTGGGCTCGTTCGCGAACGTGTTCGAGCCGCAGCTGATCGTGATCGGCGGCGGGTTCGGCATGGCGGCGTGGGACCACCTTCTCGGGCCTGCCGAGGAGGTGATGCGCCGTGAGGCGCTGCGCCCGATGCGCGACGAAGCGCACATCGTCCGCGCCGAGCTCGGGACTGCGGCGGGGTTGATCGGCGCGGCGTTCGTCGCGTTCGAGGCGCTCGACACAGAGGCGTAGATGCCGCTGGCGGTCTGCGCAACGCCGATCGGCAATCTCGAGGACGTGACGCTGCGCGTGCTCTCGGAGCTGCGCGATGCGGACGTCGTGCTGTGCGAGGACACACGTCACACGCGCACGCTGCTCGCGCGGCACGGGATCGACACGCGCGTGCTCTCGTACCACGAGCACAACGAGGCTGCGCGCACCGCGGAGCTCCTGCCGCGCCTCCAGGCGGGGGGACGCGTAGCGCTCGTGTCCGACGCCGGGATGCCCGGCATCTCCGATCCCGGCGCGCGCATCGTGCGCGCGGCGCTCGACGCCGGCATCCCCGTCACCGTGCTCCCGGGGCCGTCGGCGGTGGAGACGGCACTCGTCGCGTCCGGGCTCGTCGGCGAGCGGTACCAGTTCGTCGGATTCCTCCCTCGCAGCGCGAGGGCGCTCACCGCCATGTGGGAGGAGCTGCGCGCAAGTCGGTGGCCCGCGGTGGCGTTCGAGTCGCCTCGGCGTCTCCCGGCGACTCTGCAGTCGCTCGCGGAGGCCGATCCCGACCGCGAGGTCGCCGTCTGCCGCGAGCTGACCAAGCGCTTCGAGGAGGTCGCCCGCGGGACCGCGTCCGAGCTCGCAGAGCGCTTCGCCGATCCGCCGAAGGGCGAGATCACACTCGTCCTCGGCCCCGCGCGCACCGTCGCCGTCGTCGACGAGGACGTGGCTCTCGCGGCCGTGGCCGAACTGGTGGAGGCGGGCGTGCCGCGCCGGCGCGCCGCCGAGCTGATCGCGCGCGTCAGCGGCATCGCGCGCAATCGGCTCTACCGCGGCTCTCTGTAAGCAGTTTTGACAACGTCCGACGGCGTTGCTAGCTTGCCGCCCTCTTCGTTTTCAATCAAGACAACAGAGGAGGCTCCATGCGCCCGCTCGTTCTCGCCGTCGTGCTCTTCCTGCTCTGGGTTCCCGGCGCCTATGCGTGGACCTGGCCCGTGGAGGGGCCCGTCCTGCTCGGCTTCGTCTTCGACCCGAGCCATCCATACGCGGCTGGGCAGCATCGAGGCATCGATATCGGCGCCTCGACCGGAACGCCGGTCGTCGCACCGGCGTCGGGGACCGTCAGCTTCGCGGGCACGGTGCCTACGAGCGGCAAGTCGGTGACGATCGCGACCGCCGACGGCTACTCGGTGACGCTGACGCACCTCGGCTCGATCGACGTCGACAAGGGAACGACGGTGAACGAAGGGGGCGACGTCGGCACGGTCGGTCCGAGCGGGACGCCGGAGCTCGACGTGCCGTACCTGTACATGGGCGTCCGTGTGACGGCGAACCCGCAGGGATACCTCGATCCGCTCTCCTTCCTGCCGCCGCTGCCTCCTCCGGTCGCGTCGTCACCGGCGCCGACCCCGCCGCCGCCGCCGCTGCTCACGCCGTCGACGTCCGTCGACGCCGGCGGTACGACCGACGCGCTGTCCGCGCCTCCCGCGGCGTCTCCTCCGGATACGACGACGACGTCTGCCGACGCGCCTTCGCCGGACGCCGCTGCAGCAGCGCCGGATACGACGCCGGACGCGACGAGCACGCCGGCGAGCGAGGCCGGCGACGTCTCCGCACCCGCCGACACGCCTGCGCCCACCACGAGCACCGACGCGCCTGCACCGCCGGCTCCCCAGGCGGCGGCGCCGCCGCCCGCAGACGCCGCGCCGGCTGACGGGCTTGCCGCGGCGCCGAGCCCCACGCCGGATGCGACGAGCGCGACGGCGACCGGTGCCGGCGACGTCTCCGCCGCGGCTGACCCGCCTATGCCGGCCACGATCAGCGGTGCGCCTGCGCCCCCGCCGGCCGCCGGCGACGCTCCACCGCCGGTCGCCGCGCCCGAGCCTGTCGCACCGCCTGCGCCGACTCTGCCGCCACCACTCCCGCACGCGACCATCGTCAATCCCGATCCCGGATTCGATCCGACGGCACCGGATGCGCCGTCGCAGGGCTCGGACGGCGCCCCGCCCGTGCTGATGCCCGCGCTCGATCCCGGGTTCGCGCCCGATCCGGTGCCTGCGGTGGCAGCAGGCGACGATGTCTTCGTCGTGCACGCGACGCCGCCGGCTGCACCCGCGGTCGCCGTTCCCGTGGCCGCGGCCGCCGTGCGCTTGCGACCTTCGACTCCGGCGATCGCCCCGCCGATCGCGCCTCGACCGAGGGCGCACGCATTGCCGCGGTTCGTGTCCCATGCGGTCCGGCGCGTTCCCGTCGTCGTCCCGGTGCGCCGACGTCACCCGGCCGTGCCGTTCCCTCCGTCGGCGACGGTGGCGAAGGTGGTGAAGGCGGTTGTCGTGCGCGCGCGTCACGGGCGCGTGCCGTGGCCTATCTATCTCCTGCTTGCGTGCGCCGCCGCGGCCGTGCTCAAGGGCGTTCGTATGATCTCTAGCTCCTCGAAGACGTCCGAAGGAGCGCACCCTGTCGCAGTCGCAGAAGATCCTCGTCGCGGTCGCGTGGCCGTACGCGAGCGGGCCACGGCATCTGGGCCATGTCGCCGGCCCGGGCGTGCCGTCCGACATCTTCGCGCGCTATCACCGGCTCAAGGGCAGCGACGTCCTCATGGTGAGCGGGACGGACGAGCACGGCACGCCGGTGATGGTGTCGGCCGACCGGGAAGGCGTGTCGCCTCGTGAGCTCGCCGATCGCAACAACGCGCTCATCCTCGATGACTACGTTCGCCTCGGTTTCACGTTCGACACGTTCACGCGGACGACGACGCCGAATCACTACGCAGTCACGCAGGACATGTTTCGCACGCTCTACGACAAGGGCTATCTCATCGAGCGCACGACGCTCGGCGCGTTCTCCCCCGCGACGGGCCGGACCCTGCCCGATCGGTACATCGAGGGGACGTGCCCGATCTGCGAGTACCCGCACGCGCGCGGCGACCAGTGCGACAATTGCGGAAACCAGCTCGACCCCGTCGACCTCGTCGAGCCGCGCTCGATCATCGACGGCTCGACGCCGGAGTTCCGTGAGACGACGCACCTGTTTCTCGACCTGCCCGCGTTCGCGACGCGCCTCGAGGAATGGCTGACCGCGCAGACGAACTGGCGGCCGAACGTCCGCAACTTCGCGCTCGGGCTCGTTCGCGAGCTGAAGCCTCGAGCGATGACACGCGATATCGACTGGGGCGTCCCCGTCCCCGTGCCCGGCTACCCGGAGGACACGAAGCGCATCTACGTCTGGTTCGACGCCGTCATCGGCTACCTGTCCGCGAGCATCGAGTGGGCGCACAACCGTGGCACGTCGGAGGCGTGGCGCGAGTGGTGGCAGAACGCCGATGCGCAGCACTTCTACTTCATGGGGAAGGACAACATCGTCTTCCACGCCGTCATCTGGCCGTCGATGCTCATGGGCTACGGCGACGACCTCCACCTGCCGACGAACATCGTCTCGAGCGAGTTCCTGACGATGGAGGGGCGGAAGGCGTCGACGAGCCGCAACATCGCCATCTGGGTGCACGACTTCCTCGAGCGCTACGACCCCGACCCGCTGCGCTACTACCTCACGGCCGCAGGCCCGGAGACACAGGACTCCGACTTCACGTGGGACGAGTTCGTTCGCCGCAACAACGACGAGCTGCTCGCCAATTGGGGAAACCTGGTCAACCGCACGCTCGTGAACGCCCACAGAAACTTCGGCGCCGTTCCCGCGCCCGGCGGGCTCACGGACGCAGACCGGCGTGTCCTCGACGCGGTCGCCGCCGGCTTCGACGAGGTCGGCTCCCTCATCGAGCAGGTGCGCTTCAAGGCGGCGATCGGCGAAGCCATGCGTCTCAGCTCGCTCGCCAACCAGTATGTCGCCGACCAGGCGCCGTGGAACCTCGTCAAGACCGACCGCGAGCGCGCCGCCACCGTACTCTACGTCGCGCTGCGCTGCGTCGACTCGTTGAAGACGCTGCTGGCGCCGTTCCTGCCGTTCACCTCCCAGGTTGTGCACGAGTTGCTCGGACACGACGGCTATCTCGCAGGGCCGCTGGAGATCCGCTGGGTGGACGACCACAACGTCCTCACCGGCGACTACGCGAGCTGGGTCGGCGAGTGGAAGCCGAGCGAGCTCGTGCCGGGGCGGACGCTGCGCGAGCCGGTTCCGCTCTTCCGCAAGCTCCCGCCGGAGACAGCGGCGGAAGAGCTCGCGCGCCTCGGTCTGACCCAACGGTGATCGACACGCACGCGCATCTCGACGCGCTCGACGAGGATCCCGCCGATGTCGTCGCCCGCGCCGCCGCCGCCGGAGTCGGCCGCATTCTCACGGTCGGCACTGCGCAGGCGGTCGAGCTCGCCGGGCGGTTCGAGAACGTGTGGGCGATCGTCGGCATCCATCCGCACGACTCCGCGACCGGCGACGTCGAGGAGGTGCGACGGTTGCAGCACCACCCGAAGGCGGTCGCGGTGGGGGAGACGGGCCTCGATTGGTTCCGGAACTACGCGACACCGGAGGCGCAACGGAGTATGTTCGAGGCCCAGCTCGGTCTCGCCACCGAGCTGGGGAAGCCCGTCGTCATCCACACGCGGGCGGCCGACGACGACACGCTCGCGGCGCTCGCCGGGTTCGACGGCACCGTCGTCCTCCACTGCTTCTCGTCCCCGCGCCTGCTGCCGACCGCGCTGGAGCGCGGCTGGTACGTCTCGTTCGCCGGCAACGCGACATACAAGAACGCGCCGGAGCTGCGCGTCGCCGCGACGCAGGTGCCTGCGGATCGCATCCTCGCGGAGACCGACTGCCCGTACCTCGCGCCGCAGCCGG
>CAZXZX010000106.1:0-7647 GCA_964645445.1 uncultured Gaiellales bacterium | reverse complement strand
GCGAAGGTGCTCCAGCTACGCTCGGTCGAGTTCGCGCGCAACCACGACGTGCGGCTGCACGTTCGCTCCACGTTCTCCGACGCCGAGGGGACGTGGATCGTCGACGAGGAGGATCCGGTGCTCGAGAAGGCAATCATCTCCGGTGTGGCCCACACCGACTGCGAGCCGCTCTACCGCGTGCGCGAGATCGACGCGGCGAAGCTGTTCGCGCTTCTCGCCGACGCGAGCGTGAACGTCGACACGATCCTCCAGGTCACCTCCGACGAGATCGTCTTCAGCGCGCCGCTCGAGGACCGGGCGAGCTGCGAGGAGGTGCTCGGCTCGCTGGCCGTCGAATGGTCGATGCGCGACGACCTCGGCAAGGTGAGCCTCATCGGCGCCGGGATGAAGAGCCATCCGGGCATCGCCGCGAAGACGTTCGGGACGCTCGACGGGATCGGCGTCGAGGCGAAGGTCATCTCCACGTCGCCGATCAAGATCGCCTGTCACGTGCGCACCGAGGACGTTCCGCGCGCGGTCGCGGCCCTGCACGACGCGTTCGAGCTGGAGGCGGCCGGTGCGCACTGACGCGCGGATCGGCATCGTCGGCGCGACCGGCGCGGTGGGCACGGTCACGCTCGGGCTGCTCGCGGCGCGCGGCTACGAGAACGTGCGCGCGTTCGCGTCGGCGCGGTCGGCCGGCGGCTCTGTGCCCTACGGCGACCGCGAGCTGTCCGTCGAGAAGGCGACGCCGGAGGCGCTGGCCGCGGGCGATCTCGACCTCGCGCTCTTCTCCGTCGGCACCTCCGCGTCGCGCGAGCTCGTGCCGCACGCGGTACGCGGCGGCGCGATCGCGGTGGACAAGTCGTCGGCGTACCGGCTCGAGCCCGGCATCCCGCTCGTCGTCCCGGAGGTGAACGGCGCCCGCGCGCTCGAGCACGACGGCATCGTCGCCAACCCGAACTGCTGCACGATTCCGCTCACGTGCGTGCTCAAGCCGCTGCACGACGCCGCCGGGCTGCGGCGGCTCCGCGTCTCCACGTACCAGTCCGTGTCCGGCGCGGGAGCGCAGCGGATGCAGGCGCTGCTCGCCGAGCCGCAGGCGGAGCACAACCTCGCCATGGACTGGACCTGGGACGGCGACGAGACCGACGAGGAGTCGAAGCTCCGCGACGAGACGCGCAAGATCCTCGAGCTGCCGGAGCTGCCGATCAGCGCGACGACGGTGCGCGTGCCGGTGCTCGTCGGCCACGCCGAGGCGGTGTGGCTGGAGCTGGAGGAGCCGCTCTCGCCCGAGCGGGCGACGGAGCTGCTCGCCGCGGCGCCGTCGGTGCGCGTCGTCGAGGTGCCGACCCCGAAGGACGCGGCTCAGACGGACGACGTGCTCGTCGGCCGCATCCGCGTCGACCGCGCCGGCGACAACGGACTCGCGCTCTTCCTCGCGTGCGACAACCTGAACAAGGGCGCCGCGCTGAACGCGATCCAGATCGCCGAACTGCTGCTCGCTTCTGCGCGCGTCGCGGCCTAGCTTCCGTTCGTCAACGCCGATCCCTCGCGCGAGGACTGCCCGGGGATGGAGCGGCGCCCGATACCGGAGGCGTAACTAACGCCGCCAACCCGCCGCCGCAGGCGGGATGAGAAAGGAACACGCCGCCAATGAGCTTCCGCTTCCTCATGCGGGCGCCGCTTGCGCTTGCAATCACAGCCGTCCTCCTGGTCCCGTCGGCAGCCGTCGGGGCTACGCGTGATACGCAGGACACTCAGACGACGACCGATACGACGGTCTACGACAACGCCACAGGCGATCCGGTCGCCGGCCCTCTGGCCGTTCCGGCCTCGGTCTACGACGGGGTCTCCGTGAGCAGCAGCGACGGGAGCGGGAGCACGCCGGTGGGGAGCGTGGAGTTCTTCTTCTCCACGACCGGCTGCTCCGGTCAGTTCACGAGCATCGGCACCGGCACGCTGAACGAGTCGGGCGTCGCCGCCTCTCCGGACGAATCGGATCTCGGGCCGGGGTCGTACGCCTTCGAGGCGATCTTCCACGGCAACGAGTCGTATAGCGATTCCACCAGTGGCTGCGAGCCGTTCGTCGTGGGACAGACGAGCGAGACGGCGGCCGGACCGACCGTCACCAAGGATGCGACGGGCAGCTACGACGACACGTACTCGTGGACGATCGAGAAGTCGGTCGACAACAGCAAGATCAATACCTCCGGCCCGGCGACCTTCACCTACACCGTCTCGGTGTCGCACGGCCCCGGCCACGTCGGCAACGTCCAGGTGGGCGGAACGATCGACGTCCTCAACGGCGACGGCGCCGACGAGACGCTCGCGAGCATCACGGACCAGCTGTCGAACGGGACGGACTGCTTCGTCGACACCTCGGGCGGCCTCGTCGTCGGCCCGGGGGACACCCTCTACAGGTACTCATGCGACCTCGGGGCGGGCCTGCCGCAGGGCGATGTGACCAACACCGTGACGATCGCATGGTCGGAGCAGACCCTCGACAACGGCGAGCATCTGGCCGCGAGCTCGAGCACCTACTCGACCCCGGTGTCCTTCACGGCGACCGAGATCGACAGGTGCGTCGACGTCAGCGATCCGATGGAGCCCGGCTCGCCCACGGCTCACCACTTCTGTGCGGGCGATACCGGCGATCCGAACTTCTCCTTCTCGTATTCGAAGACGTTCACGGCTGATCCGGCGGGGACGTGCACCAGCCACGACAACACCGCAACGCTCACGACGAACGACTCGGGTGCGACCGACTCGGCGAGTCAGCCCGTCAGTGTGTGCGTGGGCGCCGATCTCACGGTGTCGAAGACGGCCACCGCGTCGTTCGACCGGACGTACACCTGGAACATCGACAAGTCCGTGGACAGGACACGCGTCGAGCAGGCGTCCGGCTCCGTGGTCTTCAAGTACACGGTGCAGGTGAGCCAGACCGGCTTCTCGGACGGAAATCAGCGGGTGAGCGGGAAGATCACCGTGCACAACCCGAACGACTGGGAGGCGATCACGGCGGATGTGTCCGACTCGCTGCCCAACTGTACGTTCGACAAGACGCTGCCTGTGACAGTTCTGGCCGGCGGCTTCGTCGACGTCGGCTACTCGTGTCCGTCCGACGGGACGAACGGGACGAACACGGCGACCGTGACCTGGGATCCGGCGACGTCCTTCACGCCGGACGGCTCCGTGCCGGGTAGCGCCGACTTCGCGTTCACGACGCCGGCGCAGACGTTCGACAAGACGATCACCGTCAGCGACAGCTACGGCGGGCCGCTCGGCTCGGTTGCCGGGACGGACTCGCAACCGTTCGCCTCGGCGACGTTCGGCTACTCGCGTACGATCACCGTCCAGCCGAACTGCATCGACTACCCGAACACCGCAACGATCAACGAGACCGGACAGTCGTCGAGTGCGACGGTCACGGTCTGCGGATTCGCCAGTACGGGGGCGCTCACGATGGGCTACTGGCAGAACAAGAACGGCCAGGGGATCATCAACGGCGCGAACCAGGCGAACCTCGGGAACTGGCTGAGGCAGTTCCACCCGTTCTCCGACGCACCGTCGAGCGCTCTCGGGACGTATGTCACCAACATCATCAAGGCAGCCAATGCATCGGGCGCGGCGATGAACCCGATGCTCAAGGCCCAGATGCTGGCGACGGCACTCGACGTGTATTTCAGCGATCCTGCCCTCGGCGGAAACAAGATCAACGCGCCTGCCCCCATCGGCAGCGTCTCGATCGACCTGACGAAGGTCAATGCGCCGGTCGGCAGCGGGACGTACGAGGACGACAGCGCAGCCTTCTCATCCGGTTGCGAGACGGTCTCCGCCGCACTCACCGACGCGGCGGGTCACTCGAACCCGGGCGGCTCGGTCTGGTACGCACAGGTGAAGGCGACCCAGCAGCTCGCGAAGGACGCCTTCGATGCCGTCAACAACACGGTCGTGTTCGGCTGCGGCGGCGGCCAGCAGGGTGGTGGCGGCGTCGCCTGACTCCCGGGTCACCGGAGGGCGCCCCCAGGCGGGCGCCCTCCGCGTGCGGGGCGCACGTCGCCGCCTAGCTGCCGCGAGGCGACGCCGATCCCTCGGCCGAGGACTTCTCGCACCTGGAGCGCTGAAGGAACGCGTCTGGAAGGTGCACTCGGCCTAGTCAGTCGTCGCCGGCCTCGAGCGACTGGCGCGGAATGTCCCAGACAACGCGCCTGTCCTGCGGGCCGCGCAGCAGTGCGACCGTCTGGCAGCGCAGCGCCGCGCAGCCGCCGACCACCCAGTAGCCGACCGGATAGAGCACGGCGACGAGAAACGCCCGCAACGAGGTCGGGTCGTAGTCGTACTCGAGGATGAGCGCGACGCTCAGCTGGATCATCGCCAGGACGGCGATCGCGATGCCCCACGCGATGCCGAAGCCGAACAGGTCGTGACCGAAGCCGCGGAAGATCGCCGTGAAGACGGCGAGGACGAACGACAAGGTCAGGAGGACGACCCAGAGCATCGAGGCGAGCGACTCGAGGCTGACGAGCCACATCCGGCGGTTGCGCCAGTGCATCACCTGTCCGAGGTGGACGTTGAGCACCTCGCCCTGACCGCGGGCCCAGCGCTTGCGCTGCGCCCACAGGGCCGGGAGCGTGGACGGCACCTGCATCCCGACCAGCGCGCGGGGTTCGTATGCGGTGTGCCATCCGGCCAGGAGGAGCTTCCACGAAAGGTCGATGTCCTCGGTGGCCATGCGTGGCTCGTAGCCGCCCACCGCGAGGACGCGCTCGCGATGGAAGAGCCCGAGCACGCCCGCGACGACGCCGACACGGCCTGTGAGCGACTGCGTCCTGCGGATCAAGCCGATGATCGACGCCGCCTCGAGCACCTGGAGCGCCTGGATCAGCCTGCCGCGGTTCGTGACGTGCGGCGCACCGGCCACCGCTGCGACGAGCGGAGAGCGCTCCATCCTCGCTACGAGGAGCTTGAGCGCCTCCGGGTGCACGTGCGTGTCGGCGTCCGTCACCGCGACGAGCTCGTGCCGTGCCTCGCGGAAGCCGACGTTGAGCTGTTCCGCCTTCCCACGGTTGACCGGGTCACGGCGCACCCTGCACCGCGGATCGCCACCGGCGGCGGCGAGCGCGACGGCTTCGGTGTCGTCGGTCGAGCCGTCGTCGAGGACGAGAACCTCGAGGCGTGAGTAGTCGGACTCGAGCGCGGAGCCGATGCACGTCGCGATCACGGCCGCCTCGTTGTACGCCGGAATCAGGATCGTCACGCCCGGCCATTCGTGCTCCGGACCGGGATCGGCGACATGCTCGTCGAGCCCGCGAAAGATCAGGCCGCCGGAGATCCAGAGCGCCGCCGTGCACACCGGGTACAGGGCGACGAACGCGAGCATGATCTCAGCCGCGAGCCGCATACCGTTTCTCCTGGCGCACGCGACCCTGGCGCAGGAGGACGAGCACGATCGTCGAGACGACGGCGGAGATCAAGGCGATCAGCAGGCCGAGCTCGATCGCGGAGCTGATGTGCAGCACCCAGGCGACCGTGATGAGGCCCACGAGCCAGAGGAACGGGCCGATGACGATGCCCAGCAGCATGCGCTTCCGCGACGCCGGACGGAGCGGCTCGAAGCGGACGACCGACAACTCGGGATCGTTGTTCACGGCCACCGAATCATGTCAGCCGCCTGGGACTCAGCCGGTGCGCTGTCCGCCCGGGCTTCGTCCAGACCACCCGAGGAGGCGCGCCGCAAACGCTGCAATTCCCGCGGTGCCCCAGTGCCACGACGGCTCGGCGGGCAGAGCCGGCTTTCCACCGGTCCGGTTCTCGTACCAGAACGTGCCGAGGCTGTCGTGCACGGCGCCGGATTGCAGCCCGGCAAGCGCGGACCACGCGGCCGCCCGATTCGCGGCGGTGTCGATCCCGGCATCGGCGAGGTCCTCGAGGACCCAGCCGATGCCCGCCGCGCCGCTGTCGAGCCCGATGTGAAACGGAGCGCCGAGGTCGCCCGGCAACTCGCTCCACGCGGACCCCGCGGTGGCGACGTGGCGAAGCCAGACGCCTGCGCGACGCGCGACCTCACGGTAGGAACGGTCGCCGGTCGCCTGGGCCGCCCGCAGGTTGACCCAGGCGATCCCGGCTGTGCCAAGCTCGAAGCCGGACGCGGCTGCGGCGTCGCCGACGGCGAGCGGCCAGCGGACGCCGCCGCGGCCGTCCGCCTCGGCCTGGTCGTTCACCCATCCCAGCAGCCGTTTCGCCGTCTCGAGATCGACGCGAGCGTGGTCGTGGGCGTAGCGCTCGAGGAACACGAACGCCGCGCCGGCCGAGCCGTTCAGGAACCCCGTCTCGAACACTCCCGGGTGCTCCGACCCCTGCGGGAGCGGACGGCGTCCGTCCCGGGTGAGCGCGCGCAGCCGGGCGGCCCCCGCGCGGGCGTACTGTCGGAAGGTGCGGTCTCCCGTGGCGTCGGCGAACGTGTCGAGGGCGAGCACGATGCCCGCCTCGCCCATGCCGACGCCGTTGTACGCGACCTCGTCGGACGGATCGTCCGTCCATTTCCAGGAGCACTCGGTCTGCGGGCAGGACGGCCCGACCGCCTGCGCGACCAGCCAGCGCATCCCGCCGAGCGCGGCCGTGCGAAAGCGCGACTCGCCCGTGACGCTGGACAGCTGGAGGAGGTAGTCGCTGATCCCAGCCGCCCCGTCGTCGTAGCTCGTGTAGTGCGTCGCCGAACGCTGTCCGTCCGGGTCGGCCCAGTCAGGCCAACGCAGGCCACCCGAGTCCGGCTCGGCGACCCCGAGGAGGAAGTCACCGGCCGCCTTCGCCGCGCTCAGGTACCGCGAGTCGCGCGTGACGCCGTACGCGGCGAGCAGCCCTTCCCCGATCGACGCCGCACCGACGTCGCGGTCCGTCTGGAAGTGCGGCGCCTGGATCGTCGACCGCCAGGCCCATCCTCCGGTCGGCATGGTCTCGTGCCGCGCGAGCAGCGAGTCCGCCGCCATGCGCACGACCGCAAGCGCTGCCGCCCTCGTCGGGCGGGACGTCGTCTCACCCGACGACGACGCAGTCGTGGCGATCACGACGAAGGCCCACAGGAAGAGGACTGTGACAAGACGCATTCGAGACTATGGAACTGCGGCGACGAGGAGTCGCGTGACCCGCGGGTATCCTATTACCCTCGAATGAAGCTATCGGCGGCGGCAGTGCTCGTCTTGAGCTGCGGCCTGACGCTCGCCGCCGCCGGCTGCGGGAGGTCCGGCGCGGGCGCCGCCGCATCGTGTCGACACGCGTCGCCCCGGACACCGATCCCGGCGCCGGAGGTCGTGCTCACGCCCGAGGAGAAGGCGGTCTGGGCGCCGCTTCCTCCGGACCGCTCCGCCGTGCCCGTGCTGCTCTACCACGGAATCGGCGCGCCGAGCGACTTCTCCAACGCAGCGGACGCGGACTACGGCGTCAGTGCGTACGACTTCGCGAAGCAGATGACGATGATCAAGCACGCCGGCTATCAGACGATCGGCCTGAAGACCTTCGTCGACTTCGTCCGCGGAAAGACGGTGAAGCTTCCGCCGCGGCCGCTGCTGCTCACGTTCGACGACGCACGCGCGGACTCGTGGACCGGCTCCGACAGCATCCTGCACAAGCTCCATTTCACCGCTGTCATGTTCGTCGACGAGGGCCGCG
>CAZXZX010000105.1:0-3905 GCA_964645445.1 uncultured Gaiellales bacterium | reverse complement strand
TTTGAGACGTTTGCTGCCCGAGTGCCGCCCGAGCGCTGGTGGTCAAATCGCGCTCTCGACCTTCTCCCCGGATGGACGTGCCGCTGGGCCATGGCGAACACGAGCAGCGAGATGCTGCTGCCGAGGAGTGTGCCGGCAATGCGGCGCCAGGCTCTCGGCGACGGCGAACGCGGCGAGGGCGAGCCAGCGACGTCGGCGAAGGAGGAGCAGTCCGACAAGCGCGAGCGCAAGGGCACGGCCGAGCCCTCGCCCGAGTCAGTTGAACACGAGCGCGAGATCGGTGAGCAACGGCGTCTCGAGGTGACGCATCGCCTCGGTCCAGCTGCGGTCGAGCTCGAGCGGTCCTGCCGGTACGAGGATGGCGATCAGCACTACGAAAGCGAGCATTGCGGTGGCTGCCCAACGCGCGTGAGCCGGATGCGCGAGAAACGATTCGCCTGACGTACGCGACGGCCCGTTGATCTCGCGCTCTTGCTCGGGGGTTGTCTTCGTCATCGTCTCCAGCGTCATTCGTTGGTGTCGCACTGTGCAGGCAACGAACCTGCGGATGCCCCGGAACCATGGCGGGTGTGGCTGCCGGGCGGCTGCCGCGCCCGTGACCCGCGCTGCCAACGGCGTCGGTGGCAGCGGCAGTCCACGGCGTGGCATCGGTTTGGCATCGACGCGCGGCAGTGTGCAGTCGTCAGAGATGTTCGAACGAAAGGAGTGGCAATGGCTCAGGAAAACGTGGTGGTCGTTCGGTTCACGGAGCCGAGCAAGGCGTATCAGGCGCTGAGCGTGCTGAAGGAGTGCGACGCTCAGGGTCGCATCGATCTGGAGTCCGCGGCCGTCGTCGAGCGCACGCCGCAGGGCGAGTTGCGTATTCCGGAGAGCGCCGACAACGTCGGCCTCGTCGGCACGGCGAGCGGCTCGCTGATCGGAATGCTCGTCGGCGTCCTCGGCGGGCCGGTCGGTGCCCTTCTCGGTTGGGGCGCCGGCGCCATGATGGGCGGCGCGTTCGACATCGATCGCGCCGTGACATCCGACGAGGCGCTCACGGTTCTCGGCCAGGCGATCCCGCCGGGATCGACGGCCGTGATCGCGAGCGTGGAGGAGCCGGTGGTCGAGGTGATCGATGCGGAGATGGCCATGCTCGACGGCGAGGTCACGCGCCGCCCGGTCACTGAGGTCATGGGCGAGCTCGAGGCGGCGGAGGACGCCGCCGACGCCGCCGCGCGCGAAGCGCGGAGAGTGGTCCGCGAAGAGCGAAAGGCGAACCTCCACGCCGGTGTCGAGGAGCGCGTGGGCAAGCTGAAGGAGACGCTCCACGTCTCCTGACGACGCGCGCCACCTACGGTGATCCGAAACCCGCCGACCGCAAGGTCGGCGGGTTTCGACGTTCAGGGTCTACACGGTCGAGTTTCGAGACGGCATCCTGACGCGGAGCGCGCCGGGCCGGATCGCGAATCGCAGTGGCGGGATGAGGTCGACCGCCTCGCCGTCGATTCCGGCGTGGATGGGTGCGGGGGCGGCGATCTCGAGTCGCGTGGCGGTCCAGGTCAGTCCCGGGCTCTGACCGGCGCGCGGCGTGTCGAGGACGATGACCCCGAGCTGCCCGCTGTCGAGTGTCGGCCGCATGCCGGGCGCACGCGGAGGGTCGAGCGAGTAGGGGTTGTTCGACACGAGCACGACCGCGGGGTTGAGATGGGGTCGGCCGCGGTCGTCTACGAGTTGCAGGTCAACTGCCGCGGCACTCGGCCCGAGCACGTGCGCGGCCGTCTCGAGCAGCGTGCGCGCCTTCGCATCGCGGTAGGACGGCTGCTGGACAGCGTCGCCGTAGATCCCGAGGGAGACGTTGTTGAGGAAGAGCCGGCCGTTCACCTCCGCGACGTCGATCCGGCGCTCGATGCCGCCGGTGAACGCGTCGAGCGAGCCGATCAGATCGTGGCGATTGACGCCGAGGTCGAGCGCGAAGTGGTTTCGTGTGCCGGCGGGAACGCAGACGAAAGGAAGTCCGTGGGCGAGCGCGACTGCTGCGACGACGGCGAGCGACCCGTCGCCGCCAGCGACGCCGACTGCATCGGCGCCGTGCTCCGCGGCGTCAACGACCAGCGCTGATAGGTCGTCGTCTGGGCGCACAACGACCACGGAGATGCCGCGCTCGCATGCCCGCTCGGCGAGGTTGGCGCGTGTGGCCTTGCCGCCGCCCGACCTCGGGTTGACGAAGAGCACCGGTCGCTGCGGAGGGTAAACGGCGTGCCAGCCGGAAAGCGTCATTCGGAGCGACGTAGCCGGAGCGAGCGCCGAGTTGGTGCGGTGGGTGGTTCGTGTCCGAGCACGAGGACGTCGACGAGTGTCGCAACCGCCGAGGTGAACGGGACGGCGAGGATAACAGCGAGTCCGCCGAACAGCACGCCCACCACCGCGACGGACAGGAGGGTGACGAGGGGGGAGAGTCCCACGGTCTGGCCGATGCGAGGGTTGACGACGTAGTTCTGGATCTCGCGGACGACGACGAGCCAGAGCAGCGAGATCGCGGCGACATGCAGGGATTGCGGGACGCCGACGGCGAGGACGAGAATCGAGCCGACGACCGGCCCGATCATGGGCACGATCTCAACAAGACCGACGAAGGAGCCGACCAGCAGCCAGTAGTTGAGGCCGATGAGGTAGAAGCCGGCCGACAGGACCGCTCCGACCGCGAACACCATCAGGAAGCGAAGCCGCGTGTAGGCGCCGAGGCGGCGGTCGAGCGCGAGGTATGTCTCCCTCGCCTTTTCGCGCTTCGTCTCGGGTGCGAGTGCGGTGAGCAGCTTGATGATCGCGTCGCGCTCCGAGACGCAGTACCAGGTGGCGGCGAGCGTGAAGAAGATCGCGACGAACGCCTCGCCCGCTTTCTGCCCGTACGTCGCGACCGGGTGGAGGAGCTCCGTGCCGCTGGGGAGTTGGTGCAGGTGCTGTTGGAGCCAGGTGAGCATGCGATCTCGGACTCCGGCGGCATGACCCGTCGGCGGCGCTCCACCGATCCCGCTCTGGTCGAGCGCGTGCCCGATCTGATGGAGCGCGGGCGGCACCGCGAGCCAGAGCAGCAAGGCAATTGCTCCGCCGACGACGGCGAAGTGGAGGAGGATCGCGATGGATTCGGGGACGTGACGGCGGCGGAGCCATTCGACGCCGGGGCGGATCGCGGCCGCGAGCGTGAGCGCCAGGAGCAGGAGGATGAGGACGCTCCGCACCTGCCAGATGCCGAAGGCGAGCGCTGCGACGGCGAGTGCGGCGGCGGTTGCCTTCGCCACGCGGACGGTCACGTCGCGGTCGCCCGTCGTGTCGGTGCGTTCCGGCGGTGTCTGAGCGGCGATCATGAGACCGCTGCGAGGGCGGCCCGTCGCGACGTGCTCTGCGGTACGACCCGCCCGGCGTTGAGTAGGGCCAATGTGACGAGGGTGCCGAAGGCGAAGCCGCCGATGTGGGCGAAGAAGGCGACGCCGCCGCCGTTCGCCGATGCCGAGGTGAGGCCCGCGTGCCCCTCGACGAGTTGGTAGACGAACCAGCCGCCGAGGAAGACCCAAGCCGGGATCCGGACGAAGAAGACGAGCACCAGGGTGCGGATGCGTGCGGTCGGGTAGAGGACGATGAAGGCGCCGAGCACCGCGGCGATCGCGCCGCTGGCGCCGAGATTGGGGACGCGTGCGGCGGACGCCGTCCCGAACAGCAGCGTGACGGCGGTTTGGGTCATCATCGCGACGAAGCCGCCGGCGACGTAGAAGGCGAGGTAGCGGAGGTGTCCGAACGCGTCCTCGACGTTCTTGCCGAAGATGGCGAGGAAGAGCATGTTGCCGAGGATGTGGTCCCAGCTCCCGTGCATGAACATGGCCGTGAACCAGCTGATCCCCCACGGCTCGGGGCCTCTGCACGCGTTGTCGACG
>CAZXZX010000104.1:0-13251 GCA_964645445.1 uncultured Gaiellales bacterium | reverse complement strand
CCTTGCGTTGATCACGATCATGAACATCTTCGGCGTCCGCCTCGTGGCGCTCGTGAACAACACGGGCGTGCTGTTCGAGATCCTCGGCATGGTCGTCTTCGCGTTCGTCGTCGCGCTCTTCCACCGCCACCAGAGCGCGGGGGTCATCTTCCACACGCAGGGAACGAGCCTGACAGGCGGGACGTTCCTCATCGCGATGTTCATGGCGCTGTACGTGATCTACGGCTTCGACACCGCGTCGACGCTGTCGGAAGAGACCAAGAGTCCACGGACGGAGGCGCCGAAGGCCGTCATCGGGTCGGTCATCGGCGCGTTCGTGATCGGCGGGATCTTCCTGTACGCGATGCTGCTCGGGATCCCGGACATGCACACCGCGATCAAGGAAGGATGGGGCCCGGCGCAGATCATCGACGCGAACTTCGGCAACGCGTTCTCGACGGTGTTCCTCCTGGTCGTCTCGGCGGCGATCTTCGTCTGTTGCCTGGCGATCGAGACGTCGACGATCCGCCTGTGCTTCGGGATGTCGCGTGACGACGCGCTTCCGGGCTCGCGGCAGCTGAGCAAGGTGCACAAGGGTCTGCACACGCCGATCCTGTCGTGCATCGTCGTCGGTCTCCTGTCCGCGATCCCGTTCATCCAGTACGCGGGCGTGGCGATCATCGCGATCGCGGCGACGGGAATGATCTACTTGAGCTACCTGATCGGGAACTTCGCGCTTCTCCGCGCCCGCCTGCGCGGGTGGCCGAAGGCCAAGGCTCCGTTCTCGCTCGGACGCTGGGGGCTTCCCCTCAGCGTGCTCGCGATCGCCTACGGCGGCGGCATGTTCGTGAACATGCTGTGGCCGCGCGCGGCGACCAACCCTCGGCCGGCGAGCGAAGCGCCCGCGCTGAACTTCCACTGGCACTGGCTCAACACGAAGCCGGTCCTGTGGAGCGTGCTCGGCGTGATCGTCATCGTCGGGGCGCTGTACTTCGTGCTCGTCCAACGCCACAAGCCCGCGCATACGGAAGCGCCGGAGGACGAGACGATGAAGCTCCCTGCGCCGGTGCAGATCTAGCGGCTCATCCGGCGGCCACGCCCCGCGAGCGAATTGCGGGGCGTGGCCCCACCTTCTGCACGAGGATGACGACGCCGATGACGGCCATCCACGCGATGCTCGTCAGGCCGACGCCGGCGAGCACGAGCATCAGTCCCGCGCAGCACACGACGCAGTCGCCGCCGTGCGCGAGGCCCGAGCGCGCCGGCCGACGGCAGCGGCGGGGCGCCGCACGCTTGACCGGCGTGAGCTCGTAGGCGAGCCCGACCGCGACGAGCGACCACCATGGAATCGCCGGCAGGAGCCGGTACGCGGCGTAGCCCGCGAGGCCGACTGCGATCCACACGGCGAGATACTCGAGCGCCGCGACGACGGCGCCCCGTCCGCGGCCGCGCACGAGCGCGGGCGCTGCGGACGGAAGCATCATCGCCGCCGTCATCGCCGGCCACATGCCGACGAAGGACGTGAGTTTCATCGGCGCCATCATGCGTACGGAATGGCCGGGCTCCAGTCCCCGCGCCCGCTCGGCGTACGGTCGAGCATGAGCCAGAGCGGCCACATGAAGTCGACGTGGCGCGCATCCTGGCCCTCCTCCCGAGGCGCGTCGAAGAGCTCGCTCGACCAGAAGTGGCGAATCTGCCCGTCCTCTTTCGTGAACACGGTGAGGATCGGCCACTGGTGCCCGGCCTCGCCCTCGGCGCCGTAGTCGCGGTTGTACGTCGTGTGCTGCGACGAGAGCAGTCGCGCGTGCTGCCAGCCGCGAGCGGACGCGTGTGCGCGGATGCGCTCGACGGGCGGCTTGGTGACGACCGCGAACGCAACCTGCGTCGTCAGCGTGGGGACGGTCCCGTCGATCGCGTCGATGATCGCGGAGCACGACGGGCACGGCGCCTCGAGCAGCTCGCCACGTTCGGATGCGCGGAACATGAAGCTGTACAGCAACAGGGTCGTCTTGTCCCCGAACAGATCGGACATGCGGACGGGCCGCGTGTCGCCCTTCGCGTCCAACCACTCCTCGAACTCGTAGTCCTGCGTGACCTCGCCTCCGACGGGGAGTGTGCGCCGCAGCGCGGCGACCACTTCCTCCTGCCGGCGCAGCTCGGCCTCGGCGGCGAGCAGCTCGTCGCGTGCGGTGCGGTATTCCTTGCTCTCGTTCGGGAATCTCATGCGAACCTCCGTTCCAGGCTGTCGAAGCATCCGGTCCAGCCACGCTCGTGCCGTGCGATCGACTGAGGGGTGACGAGCCCGCTGTGGCGGAGCGTCACTAGCGTTGCCTCGCCGTCCTCCTCGAACTCGATCTCGACGAGCGAGGTCGTCCCGTCGGTCGGGTCCTCATCGCCCTGCTCCCAGCGCCACGTGAACGCGAGCCGCACGGGCCGCCGGATCTCGACGTACTCGCCGCCGATGACGGTCTCCACGCCGTCGTCGCGGATCATCGAGAGGCGGTAGGCGCCGCCGACGCGCAGGTCGATCTCGGCGAGGCCGGGCCGATGCGACGGGCCGGCGGACCACCACTCGGTCAGCACCTCCGGGAGCGTCCACGCGTCGAACACGCGCTCCGGCGTGGCGGCGAAGCGGCGGCGCACCTCGATCATTCGTCCGCCGCCAGCCGCCGCTCGACGGCGTCGAAGGTCGCCTCCCAGATGGCGCGGTGCCGCTCGAGCCAGCGCTCGGCTTCGTCGAGGGACGTCGTGCGAAGCGTGAGCACGTGCGTCCGGCCCTCGACGCGGCGCTCGATGACGCCGGCGTCCTCGAGCACCCTCACGTGCTTCGTCACCGCCGGCTTCGACACGTGTGAGCCGCGCGCCGCCTCCGCCACGGTGGCAGGCCCGTGCGAGAGCCGGTCGACGATGGAACGCCGGACGGGGTGGGCGAGGGCGAGGAAGCTGCGATCCAAACTGTTCACCACAAGGTGAACAATACTCAACCGGTGCGCTGCACGTCCAGGAGCAGGCGCTCGAGTTCGAGCCCCTCGAGCTCCTCGACCGCCCGCTCGTATTTCTCGAGGCCCCAGGACCAGTAGTCGAACTCGATGGTCGAGACGCCTTCCTGGATCGAGGCCCAGAGCATCCAGCCGTACTTCGCGATCACACCCCAGAGCCGTGCGCGCGCGACCTTGTCCGGATACGGCTCGCCGTAGTAGCAGGCGACGAGCTCTGTCAGTTGGTCCTCGCTCAGGCGCGACTCGCTCCAGGAGTTGCCGAGCTCGAACGACGGCTCGTTGTTGCCGGAGTACTCGTAGTCGATCAGCCGCAGGCCGTCGCCGGTGTCGATGAAGTTCTCGGCGAGCAGGTCGTTGTTGCACGGGACGCGCGGCTCCGGCCGCTTGCGCATCGCCTCCTCCATCGCGCGGATCCGCGGGTCGAGCTCGAGATAGCCGTCGGGCAGGCGGAAGCCGCGCTCGCGAACGGTGGCGAGGTACCGCCGTTGCAGGTCGAACATGTCGAACTCGAGCAGGAACGGGCGGCCTGCATGCAGGAGCCTGCACGCCGCCGCCACTTGACGGAGGCGGTCGCCGCCCGCACGCAAGTCGTCCGCGTGGAGACGTGTGCCCTCGATGAACTCGAGAACGAGCGCCTCGTGCTCGGGCAGCGCCGCGATCACGCGCGCGCCGACGCCTGTCTCCGAGGCGGCAACGGTGTTGTGTGCCTCGTTCCTGCGGTCGATGCCGAGCAGCTCCGTGTCGCGCCCGGCGATCCGCACGACGAACGAGCCGTCGTCCGTCACCACCTTGTAGTTCGTATTCGTCAGGCCGCCGCTGAGCTCGCTAACGCTTCGCGCGTCGCGCAGCTCCGGCACCGCCTCGAGCACTTCCTCCACCGGCACCGTATTAGGCTCGCACAATGCCCCCCGAACGCGCCCGCGCGGTCGTCATCGGCGGCGGTGTCATCGGCTGCTCGTGCCTCTACCACTTGGCGAGGCAGGGGTGGACCGACTCCGTCCTCGTCGAGCAGTTCCAGCTGACGCACGGCTCGACCTGGCACTCGGCCGGGCTCGTCGGCCAGCTGCGGTCGTCGATCTCGCTGACGCGGATGATGCAGTACTCGGTCGGCCTGTACGCCGAGCTGAAGGAGCTGACCGGCAACGACCCGGGCTGGCACCAGCTCGGCGGGCTGCGACTGGCTTCGTCGCAGCCGCGACTCGAGGAGATCCGCCGCCAGGCGTCGTGGGCGAAGACGTTCGGGCTGCCGATGGAGATCGTCTCCGCCGAGGAGGCGCAGAGGCGGTTCCCGCCGATGTCGACCGACGGCGTCCTCGCCGCCGCGTTCATCCCCGACGACGGCTACCTCGACCCGTCGCAGCTCACGTTCGCCCTCGCCGACGGCGCACGTCGCCTCGGCGCGCAGATCGAGGTGCGCACCCGCGTCACCGGCATCGAGACGCGGGATGGCCGCGTGGCGGCGGTCGAGACCGACGGGGGGCGAATCGAGTGCGAGGTCGTCGTCGACGCCGCCGGCATGTACGCGCGGCAGGTCGCGGCGCTCGTCGGCGTCGATGTGCCGACGATTCCCTTCGGCCACCAGTACCTGATCACGGAGCCGTTCGACCCGCCGCTCGAACCGCTGCCGACGCTGCGCGACCCCGACAACCTCGTCTACTTCCGCACCGAGGTCGGCGGCCTCGTCATGGGCGGCTACGAGCGCAAGCCGGCGCCGTGGGCGATCGAGGGCATCCCCGACGGCTTCGAGGCGAAGCTCCTCCCGCAGGAGTGGGAGCGGATGGAGGAGCTTTTCACGAACGCCATCCATCGTGTGCCCGCGATGGAGAACGCCGAGGTGAAGATGTTCTTCAACGGCCCCGAGGCGTTCACGCCGGATGCCGACTTCCTCCTCGGGGAGACCGACGTCCCCGGCTTTTGGATCGCCGCCGGCGGCTGCGCGCACGGGCTCGCCGGCGCAGGCGGGATCGGGAAGATCATGAGCGAGTGGATCGTCGACGGCCGCCCCGAGTGGGACGTGTGGCCGCTCGACTGGCGCCGCTTCGGGCGGCAGTACCGAAGCCGCGCCTACACGCTCGAGCGCTCGTACGAGGCGCTCTCGCAGTACTACGACATCAAGTATCCGGGCGAGGAGCGGAAGGCGGGGCGGCCGCTGCGTGTATCACCGGTCTACCAGCGGCATCTCGCGCTGGACGCATCGTTCGGGGAGAAGGGCGGCTGGGAGCGCGTCAACTGGTACAAGTCGAACGCGTCGCGCGGCGGTGAGTCGCTGCGGCCGCGCGGCTGGGCCGGAGAGAACTGGTCGCCGGCGATCGAGGTCGAGGCGCGCGCGGCGCGCGAGGGCATTGCGCTCTTCGACCAGTCGTCGTTCTCGAAGCTCGAGGTGCTCGGGCCGGGCGCGCTCGCGTTCCTCGAGCGGCTGTGCGCGAACAAGATCGATCGACCGGTCGGCACGGTGGTGTACACGCAGCTATTGAACAACCGCGGCGGGGTCGAGGCCGACCTGTCGGTCATGCGGCGCGGGGAGGACCGCTTCATGCTCGTCACCGGAACGGCGTTCGGAACGCACGACCGCGCGTGGCTCGAGCGGAACATGCCGCGCGACGGGTCCGTCTACGTCAACGACGTCACGTCCGCGTTCGCGTGTCTCTGCCTGTGGGGGCCGAACGCGCGCGAGGTCGTCGACTTCGACCATCCGTACATGACCGCGCGCGAGGCTACGGTCGGGAACATCCCGTGCATCGCCTCCCGGGTGACGTACGTCGGTGAGCTCGGCTGGGAGCTGTACTGCCCCGCCGAGTACGGCGCGACGCTGTGGGACACACTCCACGTCGACGGCGTCACGCCGGGCGGCTATCGCGCGATCGACTCGCTTCGGCTCGAGAAAGGCTACCGCGCGTGGGCGAGCGACCTGACGGCGGAGACGACGCCGCTCGAGGCCGGCCTCGGCTTCGCAGTGAAGATGGACAAGGGCGACTTCATCGGACGCGACGCGCTCCTCTCGCGCGAACCGGCCCAGACGCTCGTCTGCATCGTCCTCGACGACCCGAGCGCGGTCGCGCTCGGATCGGAGCCGGTGCGCGCAGGCGACGAGATCGTCGGCCGCGTGACGAGCGGCGGCTACGGCTATGCGGTCGCCGCGAGCATCGCGTACGCGTACGTCCCGGCCGGGCACGCCGCACCGGGCACCCCGGTCGCGATCGACATCTTCGGCGACTGGGTCGGCGGTGAGATCCGCGCCGAGCCCTTGTACGACCCGAAGGGCGAGCGGGTGCGAGCCTGAGCCCGCACCCGCTCTGAGAGCTCTTACGTCCCCGGAGGGGGCGCCTCGATCTTCGTCGGAGGCGTCGAGGTCGACAGCCACGACTTGACCAGGGCCTGATGCGAATTGACGAACGCCGCCGCGGCCGCGGAGTTGCTCATGTGCTTCACCGCGAGGTTGTACGAGACGGAGTTCTGATCGTCCGAGGTCCAGTTGAAGCGCTTGATGAAGTTGGCCACGGTCGGTGCCTGCGTGGCGAGGTTCGCCGCCATCACCTTGTACAGGTGATACGGCGGGTACGCACAGTTGATCGCCGCCGGCTTCAGCTTGCCGCACGCCGGAGTCCAGGCGGGTAGCGCCACCTGTGAGAACTTGTAGATCGCGTTCTGGTACTGCGGCGTGTACCAGTAGAAGAGCACCGGCTTCTTCGCCTTGTAGTCGGACTCGATCTCGGTCAGCTGCGCCGCCTCGGTTCCCGCGAATACGACCTTGTAGTTCATCCCGAGGTTCTTCACGAGTGCCTGGTCGTTCGTGACGTAGCTCGGCGAGCCGTCGAGAAACTGGCCCTGCGGCGACGACTGCGGGGTGACGAAGAGCTTCCAGTCCTTCTTCACGCCCTGCCACGTCTTGAGCTCGGGATGCTGCTGCACCAAGTACGTGGGCACGTACCAGCCGATGTTGCCGCTCGGCCCTTCGAGGCCCGCGTCCACGACTTTGTGGTTTCCCTTCACGTACTGCGCATAGAGCGGCGAGTGGCCCCAGACCTCCATGACGGCAGAGACCTTGCCCTGAACCATCGCCGGCCAGGCCGGAATCTCGTCGATGGTGAGGAGGTTGACGTTGTAGCCGAGGTTCTTCTCGATCACGTATTGCGCGACGACGTTGTTCGCGACGGAGCCTTCCCACGAGTTGTTCGCGAGAACGATCGTCGGCTTGCTCGCGCGGCCGCCGCCGCTCGCAGCGCCGGCCGAGATCGCGATTGCGACCAGGCCGATCACCGCGATGACGACCGCAAACCTCCGGGCTTGCTTCATTGCACCCTCCTCGTTGTGTCCCTCATGACGTTGCGACCCGCCCACGATCCGGGTTGGACTGACTCAGCCGGTCGAGCACGATTCCCATCAAGACCATCGCCAGGCCCGCGGCGGCACCCAGCCCGACCTCCGACCGGGAGAAGCCGGTGACCACGTCGAGCCCGAGCCCGCCGGCACCGACGAGTCCTGCGACGACCACTTCTGCCATGACGAGAAGGATCGTCTGATTGACGGCCAACATCAAGTACGGCCGCGCGATCGGAAGCTCGACCTTGAAGAGGAGCTGCCATCGCGTCGAACCGAATGCCTGCCCCGCCTCGATCACGTCGTGCTGCACCGCGCGCAGACCGAGAGTCGTTGCGCGCACGGCGGCCGGCAGCGCGTAGATGAGCGACGCGCTGACGCCGGCGACGTTGCCGACACCGAACAGCGTCACAACCGGGATGAGGTAGACGAATGCCGGCAGCGTCTGCAGGAAGTCGAGACACGGACGCAGCACACGGTCGACGGTGCGCCAGCGGTAGGCGGCGATTCCGAGCGGGACCCCGACCGCCAGATCGAGTACGAGCGCGACGACCACGAGGCTGAGCGTCTCCATCGCGTCGTTCCAGGCGACGAAGTCGTAGGACGTCGTCCCCTGGAAGGTGTACCCCGCGGGCGCCTGCATGAAGCCGAGGAGGACGACGCAGCCCGCGAGCAGCACGCCTCGCCGCCAGCCGCCGCGTACCCATGCGACCGTGCCGACGAGCGCGGCGACGAGCCACCACGGGACGTCGCCGAACCAGCGCTGCAGCGGGTTCAGGACGTCGAGCGTGAGGAAGTTCGAGATCGGGCCGGAAATGCCGGTGAACTCGTTCGTCACCCAGTTGAGCGCGGTCGTCGCCTGGTCGACGAACGAAAAGCCCCAGCCCGACGGCCAATCCCCGAGCCCCAAGCCGTACCGCGAGACGAGCACGACGACGAGGACGGCGCCCCACAGTGCGACGAGCTGGTTCCTGCCGAGGGTCCGCGCCTTCGTCGCCCGGTCCTTCGCGGCGCGGCGGCCGAACGCGGAGGATGCGCGGTCGAGCCACATCGCCATGAACACGATGAGGATGCCGGCGACGAAACCTTCGCCGATCTGTTGGGTCTGGAGCGCGTTCAGCACCGGGTCGCCGAGCCCGCCCGCGCCGATCAGCGACGCGATGACCACGATGGAGAGGGCCATCATGATCACCTGGTTGAGGCCGAGCATGATCGCCTGTGCGGCGAGCGGGAGCTGCACGTTGCGCAGGATCTGCCATCTCGTCGAGCCGAATGCCTCGGCCGCCTCGATCACGTCCTTCTTCACGGACCGGATGCCCAGCTCGGTGAACCGGATGAGCGGTGGAACGGCGTAGATGAACGTCGCGACGATTCCGGCCGGGTTCCCGATCGAGAACAGCACGACGATGGGAACGAGGTAGGCGAACGCAGGCAGGATCTGCATGAGGTCGAGCACGGGCCGCAGCGCTCGGCTCACACGCGGCATGAGCCCCGAGGCGATTCCGAGTGGGATGCCGACGATCGTCGACAACACGATCGAGACGGTCATGAGCGCCAGGGTCGTCATCGCACTCGGCCACATCTGCGAGATGCCGTTTGGGCCGCCGTTCGGAATCTGCAGCACGCCGAACGACGAGACCATCAGCACCGCGAAGACCGCGGTTCGCCACGATCCCGCGAGCCACGCGAAGACAGTGGCGGCCAGGAGGACGCCGACCCACGTCATCCAGTGGAGTGCGCTGACGACGTCGTTCGTCGACCCGTTGAGCACGTTCCCGAACCCGCCCACGATGGTGTGGAGGAAGAAGTTCGACGAGTCGTGGTTCGTCACCCAGTTGTCCGCGCTGTCGAACCAGCGCGGCACGCCGAAGTACCAGGTGCGCGGGAACCCGGAGTGAAAGCCCTCCGCAACGGCGGCGGCGACGGAGAGCGGGACCGCGACGGCGAGTGGGGGCGCCCACCGGCCGAGGCGGCCTTCGAGGAGGCGGACCGCGCGCGGAAGCGTGATCGTCGCGGTCGGCGTCGACACTACGTCGGGAGCTCTTCCGGGACGGTCGACCCCTCGCGGCCGGCGAGCACGTGGACGACCATGCGCCGGTCGAGGATGCCGACGAGCTCGCCGCTGCCGTCGACGACACCGATCGGCCCGGGCGCGCCGAACACGACGGGTAGCAGCTCGCCGAGCCGCTGATCGTGGCGGACGACGTCCTTCGGCCGCTCGCCCCCGGAGTGCGGCTGCGTTGCGAATGCGGCCGTCAGCACCTTGCCGCGCGGCACGTCGCGGACGAATTCGCGGACGTAGTCGTCCGCAGGCGCCCCGACGATGTCCGCCGGGGTACCGACCTGGACGAAGCGACCGTCCTTCATGATCGCGATCCGGTCGCCAAGCTTCAGCGCCTCGTCGAGGTCGTGCGTGACGAAGATGACGGTCTTCTGCAGACGCTCCTGGAGGCGCAGCACCTCGTCCTGCATCTCCCGGCGGATGAGCGGGTCGAGCGCGGAGAACGCCTCGTCGAAGATCAGCACCTCCGGGTCGACGGCAAGCGCACGCGCGAGGCCGACGCGCTGCTGCATGCCGCCGCTGAGCTGGTCGGGATACGACGCCTCGACGGGCGAGAGGCCAACGACGGCGAGCAATTCGCGTGCGCGCGTGTAGCGCTTCTCCCGGTCGATCCCCTGCACCTCGAGGCCGTAGGCGACGTTGTCGATCACCTTGCGGTGCGGGAAGAGCCCGAAGTGCTGGAAGACCATTGCGACCTTCGTGCGCCTGAGCTCGCGCAGCTCCCGGGGATCGGCCCCGAGCACGTCATGGCCGCACAGGTCGATCGCGCCTGACGTCGGCTCGATCAGGCGCGTGATGCAGCGGACGAGTGTCGACTTCCCGCTGCCCGACAGCCCCATGATCACGAAGACTTCGCCGCGGCGGACGTAGAACGAGACCTCGCGCGACGCGACCGTGCAGCCCGTCTTCGCCATCAGCTCCGCGCGCGGAAGGTCGACGTCGCCGCTCTCGATCGCCTTCGCGGCGTTCGGGCCGAAGACCTTCCAGACGTCCCGGCACGAGACCTGGATCTCAGAAGAGGCCAACGGTCCTCCCGTCGTCGTCGATGTCGACGTTGTGCGCCGCGGGCGTCTTCCCGTAGCCCGGCATCGTCTGCATGTCACCGCAGAGCGCGACGAGCCAGCCGGCGCCGGTGTACGCGCGGATGTCGCGCACGGTGACCGTGAAACCGGTCGGGGCGTTCGCCAGGGTCGGGTCGTGGGAGAGGGAGAGGTGGGTCTTCGCCATGCAGATGGGGAGCTTGTCGAAGCCGACGCGCCCGAACTCCTCGATCTTCTTGCGGGCCGCCGGCTGGAGCAGGATCCCGTCGCCGCCGTACACGCGGGTCACGATCGCCTCGATCTTCCGCTCGATCGAGTCGTCCAGCGGATAGACCGGCGCGAAGTCGGACGGCTCCTCGGTCGCGGCGACGACCGCCTCCGCGAGCGCGGCCGCGCCTTCGCCGCCGCGCGCGACCGCTTCGTTCGCCTCCGCAGCGAACGCGCCGTTCGCGAGCGCGATCTGCCGGATCTGCTCGATCTCCTGATCGGTGTCGTTCGGGAAGCGGTTGACCGCGACGACGGCGTTGAGCCCGAACTCGCGGATCGTCGCGAGGTGGCGGATCATGTTCGCCGAGCCGGCCTCGATCGCCTCCGCGCCTCCGTCCGGGTTGCCGCCGTGGTGCTTCAGCGCCTTCACCGTCGCGACGAGGACGACCGCGCTCGGCGTGAGGTTCCCGACGCGGCAGACGATGTCCATGAACTTTTCCATCCCCATGTCCGCGCCGAAGCCGGACTCGGTGATGACGATGTCGCCGAGCTTCAACGCGATCCGATCGGAGACGAGCGAGTTGTTGCCGTGCGCGATGTTCGCGAACGGGCCGCAGTGGACGAACGCGGGCTGCCCCTCGAGCGTCTGCACGAGGTTCGGCTTGATCGTCTCCTTCAGGAGGACGGTCATGGCTCCGGCCGCCCTCAGCTGCTCGGCGGTGACAGGCTCCCCCTCGTACGTCGAGCCGACGGTGATCGCGCCCAGCCGCGCGCGCAGGTCGAACAGGTCGCGCGCGACGGCGACGATCGCCATCACCTCGGAGGCGGCGGTGATGTCCCAGCCGGTCTGGCGCGGATAGCCGTTGGCGCGGCCGCCGAGCCCGACGACGGTGTCGCGCAGCGCGCGGTCGTTGATGTCGACGCAGCGCCGCCACGAGATGGAGAGGGGATCGATGCCGAGCTCGTTGCCGTGCAGGAGGTGCGCCTCGAGCATCGCCGCGAGCAGGTTGTTCGCCGCGCCGATGGCGTGGATGTCACCGGTGAAATGGAGGTTCATGTCCTCCATCGGGACGACTTGCGCATAGCCGGCGCCGGCCGCGCCGCCCTTGATCCCGAACACCGGCCCGAGCGACGCCTCGCGGAGGCAGAGGACCGGCTTGCGCCCGATTGCGCCGAGCCCCTGCGTCAGCGAGACCGACGTCGTGGTCTTGCCCTCGCCGAACTTCGTCGGCGTGATCGCGGTGACGCAGACGAGCTTCGCGTCTGCGCGGTCGGCGAGCCGCTCGAGGACCGACAGCGAGACCTTCGCCTTGTACTTCCCGTACAGGTCGACCTCGTCGGGCTCGAGACCCGCCGAGGCGGCGATCTCCGCGATCGGCCGGAGCGTCGCCTCCTGCGCGATCTCGAGAGAGGAAGGTGTCTTCGTCGCCACCGCCGGACTCCTTTCTACATCCCTGCCTCGGATATGAGTAATATATCTATTGTGGATCTGGCCGCAGACCGCGCGTACCTTGCCATCCGCGGGCTCATCGTCTCACTCGAGCTGCCGCCGGAGGCCGTGATCGACGAGCGGGCGCTCATGGAGCGGCTCGGCCTCGGGCGGACGCCCATCCGCGAGGCCCTGCGCCGGCTCGCCCAGGAGCAGCTGGTCGAGGTCTTCCCGCGGCGCGGCATGTTCGTCACCGGCGTCGACGTCCGCGATCTGGCGCACATCTCCGAGGTCAGGGAGGCCCTCGAGCCGGAGGCGGCGCGGCTCGCCGCCGAGCGCGCTACCGACATGGAGCGCCAAGACTTGACGGCGCTGGGGGAGGAGATCGGCGGCGACGGCGGCGACCTGATGGGTCTCGACGAGCGCGTCCACCGGGCGATCTACCGCGCCGCGCACAACGACCTGATGGAAACGACGCTGAGCCAGTACTACGTGCTCGCCCTCCGCATCTGGATGATCGCGCTCGATCGCGCGGAGGACCTGGAGGACGCGGTCGAGGCGCATCGCGACCTCGTGTACGCGATCGTCCACGGCAGCGGCGACGACGCGGCGGTGATCATGCGCGCGCACGTCCAGGACTTCGAGCAGGCGATGCGTCGCGTGCTGGTGACCGTATGACCACCGTCGTCATCGGCGGGGGGATCGTCGGGAACAGCCTCACCGGCTGGCTCGCCGAGCTCGGCGTCACCGACCTGATCCAGCTCGACAAGGGCCCGTTCCCGAACCCGGGCGGCTCCACCGGACACGCGTCCAACTTCATCTTCCCGGTCGACCACTCGAAGGAGATGACGCAGCTCACCCTCGAGTCGATGCGCCAGTACCGCGACGCGGGCACGCTGCACGAGTGCGGCGGCATCGAGGTTGCACGCACCGAGGAGCGGATGGAGGAGCTGCGCCGCCGGATGGCGTCGGCGACGTCGTGGGGCATCGACGGCTGCCGGCTCGTCACTCCGGCGGAGATCAAGGAGCTCGTCCCGTTCGTCGACGAGGAGATCCTGCTCGGCGGCTTCTACTGCCCGTCGGTCGCCGTCGTCGACTCGCTCCGCTTCGGGACGGTGATGCGCGAGCGGGCGCAGAGCTTAGGAGCGCAGGTACTCGCGAACACCGAAGTGACGGGCATCGACGTCGAGGACGGACGCGTGCGGCGCGTGCGCACGA
>CAZXZX010000103.1:0-6441 GCA_964645445.1 uncultured Gaiellales bacterium | reverse complement strand
GATCCGCGCTGCGTCGGCGTCGTAGCCCGAGACGAGGAGGATGTCGCGGCCCGGGACTTCGAGCTTGGCCTTGTCGACGCCGCTCGCGCTCATCCAGAAGCGCGTCTCGTCCTTGCGCGCGGAGAGGTTCCCGTACGAGAGGCCGCCGATGCCGTACAAGCGCTTGATGTGACGGAGGTCGTTCTCGTCGACGAGCTCCTCGACCGGGAACGGCGCCGGCAGGAGGCCGAGCGTGTCGAGCCGGCGGCCCGCTGCGGCGATCGACTCGGTCATCTCGTCGCCGCCCCACAGCTCGGGCTCGAGGTCGGGCCGAAACTCGTTGTCGATGACGAGGCGTGACCGGGCGAGCGGCGTGAGCCGCGCGACGACCTCGGCGGCGAGCGCGTGCAGGCCGCCGTCGGCGGGAACGAGGTAGCTGCCGCGTTCGAGCGTCGTGAACCAGACGCCGTCGCCGGGCACGTACGCGAGCGAGAGGTTCGCGAGCGCACGCACGAGCACCGGGTAGCCCTCACGCAGCGGATCGGGAGGCGTCTCCTCGAGCGCGTGCAGCGCGGCAACGAAGGTGCCGCGCGCGCGGCGGCGAAACGGCCGCGGGCGTGCGCGGTCGACGACGTTGACGACGAGCGCCGCCTCGTCGCCGGGCGTCGGCTCGAATCCTCCGCGCTCGAGGGCGAGCCGGAGCGCGGCCACGAAGGCGCCGAGCGCGCCCTCGGGAGGCTGTCCGACGATCGCGTACGCCATCGAGATCGAGCGTAGGGGTCGTGGAACGTCCGCACATGAGGGGATTCCCGCAACACGAAAGGCCGCCCCGAAGGGGCGGCCCGAAGCGATGCGCTGGAGAGGACTTGAACCTCCACGGCCTATGCGGCCACTAGGCCCTCAACCTAGCGCGTCTACCGATTCCGCCACCAGCGCGAGAGCCGGCGTAGTGTAGCCCGGCGACTTCGGTCCGGCCGACCGATGGCGGCCCATCATCCCGTTCGGAGGTTGCCTGGGGCCTGGTCCCGCGGTGACCGCAGCATCCGGCCGACGATCGAGAGCGATCGCGCGGCGCTCTCCGCCTCGTGGCGCCGAGACCTACTTCAAGTAATGGAACAGCGCGACGCTGTTGATGAAAAACAGCACCGCCACCACCGCCGTCAGGCGCGTGAGGTTGCGCTCGACGATGTGTGTGCCTCCCTGCGAGGCCGGCGTGAAGCCCATTCCGCCCATCCCCGCGTCGCGGCCGCTGTGCATGAGCACGAGCGAGATGAGCGCGAACACGAGCAGCACCTGGAGGACGGCGAGCAAGCTGGTCACGAGGACAGGGTAGCTAGGAGCCTGCGAGCTCGAGGATCGCTTCCACGAGCTCGGCGGCGATCCGATCCTTAGTCACGTAGCCGGCGGCGCCCGCCTTTCGCGCGCGGTCGACGTCGGTCCGGTCGTTCGAGCCGGTGAGCATGAGGATGCTCACGTCCTCGTCTGCGGCCTTGATCGCCTTCGCCGCGTCGATCCCGTCCATCAGGGGCATGGAGATGTCCATGAGGATGACATCCGGTCGCTGCTCCTCTGCGAGCCGGACGGCCTCCTCCCCGTCGCCGGCGAGCCCGACGAGCTCGATGCGGTCGTCGGCGGTGAGGATCGCCTCGAGCGCCTCCGCGAAGAGGCGGTGGTCGTCGGCGATGAGGACCCGGACACTCATGGGCCACACACTCTGCGTTGTTACGGTCCCTTTGTGAAGAGCGACGACGCGCACGAGCGCATCCGAGAGCTGCTGGTGACCGGTGACAACCGCCTCAAGCAGGGCGTCGACCCGGTGAAGGCGCGGGAGAGCTGGGAGCAGGCGCTCGCGGTAGCGCGCGAGGCAGGCCTCGAGGACGCGATTCGCCCGCTCGTCGAGATCAGGTTCGCCGACCTGCCGCCGCGCGACTGAGGATCTCCTCGACGCGTTCGGCCTGCCGCCGGACGTCGTGCGCGGCGGCGGCGGTCCGCGCCGCGTCGTTCGGCCGCGGAAGCCCAGCGGCCGTACGCATCGCGGCGGCGATCGCGTCCACGTCGAGCGGGTCGACGAGTACGCCTGCGTCGTGCGGCACGAACTCGGGCGGGCCGCCGATGCGCGTGGCCACGACCGATCGGCCGGTCGCCATCGCCTCGAGCAGCGCCTGGCCGAGCGGCTCGATCAGGCTCGGCTGGCACAGCACGTGACTCTCGGCCAGGAGGCGCGGGATCTCGTCGTGCGGCACGCGGCCGAGTAGCCGCATGCTCTCCCTGCCCTCGAGCCGCGGCCGGAGAGACCCCTCCCCGGCGAACGTCAGCGTGCCCTCGTCGAGCGTCGCGAATGCGTCCGCGAGTCGAACGACGTTCTTGCGCGGCTCGAGCGCGCCGACGCAGAGGAAGCGCGGCGGCCCTTCCGGCGGCGGGCTGATCGCGAACGCATCGAGATCGACTCCGCTCGACACGACCTCGATCTTGCCGCGCGCCTCGGGAGCCTTCGCCTCAAGCTCGCGGCGCAGGTACTCGGAGACGCAGACGACCGTCGACGCACGCCGGACGACCACCCGCGTCGCAGCGGCGATGCCGCGAATGGCGCCGACGTTGCGGACGTCGCGCCCGTGTGCGGTCACGACGAGCGGCACCCTCGTCCCGAGCGCGGCGATGAGCCCGCTCGGGACGAGGAAGTGCGCATAGACGACGTCTGGAGCGGGTGCGCGCAGCACGCGCCGCGCGAGCGTGAGATACCGGAGCTTCCCACCAGCGCGCGTGTCCAGCACCGCGCGGTCGACCTCGTGTCCACGGGCGACGAGCCCGTGCTCGAGCTGCGCGACAAATGTGCCGAGGTCCGGCGCATCCGGGCCGGGATACATCTGGGAGACGAGGAGGATCCGCAAGCTCAAGGATGGGCACGCAGCGCGTCGTACATCCCCCACTCGGCGCGCAGCGTCTCGCAGATCTCTCCGACGGTGCAGCGCGCACGCAGCGCGGATCGCATGACGGGGAGCATGTTCGCATCACCCCGCGCCGCCTCGCGCATGGCGTCGAGTGCGCGAGCGGCCCCGGCGGCGTCGCGCTCGGAGCGGACGCGCGCGGTGCGTTCGAGCTGTCGCCGCTCGGCCTCGGGATCGATGCGCTGGAGCTCGACGCGCTCCGGCTCGTCCTCGACGTACCTGTTGACGCCGACGATGACCCGTTCCCCGTGCTCGACCTGCTGTTGCCACTCGAAGGCGGCCCGTTCGATCTCCGCCTGCACGAAGCCCTGCTCGATCGCCTCGACCGCGCCTCCGAGCTCGTCGACGCGATCGATCAGCTCCCGTGCGCGCGCCTCGAGCTCGGAGGTGAGCGCCTCGATGTAGTACGAGCCGCCGAGCGGGTCGGCGGTGCCGGTCGTCCCGGCCTCGGTCTGGAGGATCTGCTGCGTGCGGAGCGCGATCCGCGCGGAGTGCTCGGTCGGGAGTGCAAGCGCCTCGTCGAACGCGTTCGTGTGCAGCGACTGTGCGCCGCCCGCGACCGCGGACAGCGCCTGGATGGCGACGCGGACGATGTTGTTCTCGGGCTGCTGCGCCGTGAGCGTCGAGCCGCCCGTCTGCGCGTGGAAACGAAGCGCCTGTGCCTTCGGGTTCGTTGCGCCGAAGCGCTCCTTCATGATCCGCGCCCACAAGCGGCGCGCGGCGCGAAACTTCGCCACCTCCTGGAAGAAGTCGTTGTGGGCGTTGAAGAAGAACGAGAGGCGCTCACCGAAGTCGTCCGGGGAGAGGCCGGCGTCGACCGCGGCGCGGCAGTACGCGATCCCGTTCGCGAGCGTGAACGCGAGCTCCTGCACCGCCGTCGCGCCTGCCTCTCGGATGTGGTACCCGGAGATGGAGATCGTGTTCCAGCGCGGGACCCGCTCGGCGCAGTACGCGAACAGATCCGTCGTCAACCGCATCGACGGCCTCGGCGGGAAGATGTAGTTCCCGCGCGCGACGTACTCCTTGAGGATGTCGTTCTGCACCGTCCCCCGAAGCTCGGTGGCTGCGACGCCCTGCTCCTCCGCGACGAGCTCGTACAGGAGCAGGAGCATGGACGCGGGCGCATTGATCGTCATCGACGTCGACACCTCGGCGAGCGGAATGCCGTCGAGCAGGATCTCCATGTCCGCGATCGAGTCGATCGCGACCCCGGTGCGACCGACCTCGCCGAGCGCGCGCGGATCGTCGGAGTCGTAGCCGAGCTGCGTCGGCAGGTCGAACGCGATCGACAGCCCCGTCTGCCCACGCTCGAGCAGATAGCGGTAACGCGCGTTCGACTCCTCCGCCGATGCGAAGCCCGCGTACTGGCGAATCGTCCACGGACGCCCGCGGTACATGTCCGGATACGGCCCGCGCGTGAATGGATACTCACCCGGCGGCTCGAGGGCCGACGGCGCGTCCGCGTCCGAGTAGACCGGCTTCACCGGGATGCCGGACTCGGTCTCCCGGTCGTCGGTCGCCGCCATCGGCAGAATCGTACGAGTTGTTCCACTGCACCCCGCATCCAGGCTTCGGAACCGTGGTCGTGCGGCACGTGCAGGTCGACCTCGCGACCTGCGAGACCACGCCCTACCCGGCGCCGAAGGCGACAGGCGCACCGACGGTTCGCGTCACGAAGGACAGCCAGTCGATCGTCTTCAGGGGCAAAGTCATCCTGACGATCCACGAGAGCCACAAGGGATTCCCACAGGGATCGCCCGGGCCGATCCTCCTCGAAGGCGCCTCGCCGGACGGCAACTGGATCCTGTATGCGATCGACCCGCAGGGGTCGGCCTCCCTCGCAGCCGACGGCCTGACCCTGATGGCGATCCGAGCGACGGGCGGGCGCTCCTTCACGGTCGCGTCCGGTCTCCTGTACGGCGACTACCGAGCGTGGTGCGGCGGAAGGCTCGTGATGACCGCGGGCGGCGACCGCATCTCGACGCACGACAAGTGGCTCATCGCGACCGGGCCACCGGACTGGCGTGCCCGCGTCCTCGTGAAAGACCCGGAGGTCGCATTCGGCTCGCTCGCCTGCGACCACAGCGGCATCGTCGTCCAGTCCGCGCCCGCGAGCGGTGTGAACGACAACGTCCACGCGCACTGGTCGATCTGGCGTGTCGGCCTCGACGGCTCGCGCACCCGTCTGACGACTCCGGCGTCCGGCGCCTCGGATGAGTCGCCCCAGGTCGCCGCCTCGATCGTCTACTTCGTCCGCGGCGGCTGGCTGGACGCCCTTCACGTCGGTCGGCTGTTGAAGCTCCCGCCGACCGACGGGTACTACGGCCACAGGGCATGGCCGTACTCCGTCAGGCGCTGAGCTCGAGCTCGGCGTCGCGACTCACGAGCGTCGCGTAGCGGCCGCCGGCGGCGACGAGCTCGTCGTGCGTCCCGATCTCGACGACGCGCCCGCGGTCGAGCACGACGATCTGGTCGGCGTCGCGAATCGTCGAGAGCCGGTGCGCAATGGCGATCGTCGTCCGTCCTTCGGAAAGCCGGTCGAGCGCCTCCTGCACGAGCCGCTCGGTCTCGGTGTCGAGCGAGCTGGTCGCCTCGTCCAGGACGAGGATCGGCGGGTTCCTCAGCACCGTGCGCGCGATCGCGATGCGCTGCTTCTCGCCCCCGGAGAACCGGTAACCGCGCTCGCCGACCATCGTGTCGTAGCCGTCCGGCAGCGCTGCGATCACGTGATGGATGCGCGCCGCCTCTGCCGCCGCCTCGACCTCCTCGTCGGTCGCATCCGGCTTGGCGAAGCGGAGATTCTCGCGCACGGTCGCATGGAAGAGATACGTCTCCTGCGAGACGACGCCGACGAGATCGGACAGCGCCTGGAAGCTGAGGTCGCGGACGTCGACGCCGCCGATGGTCACCTCGCCCGAGCTGACGTCGTACAGCCGCGCTGCGAGATAGCCGAGCGTCGTCTTCCCGGAGCCGGTCTCGCCGACGATCGCCGTCGTCGTCCCCGCGGGAACGACGAACGAGACGTTCTCGAGCGCCATGCCGGTCCCGTAGCTGAACGACACGTCGTCGTAGACGACGTCGCCGGCGAGGCCCTCGACGACAGCGTCGGGCTTCTCGTCGATGTCGACCGGCTGGTCGAGGTACTCGAAGATGCGGTCGAAGAGCGCGAGCGACGTCTGCACGTCGAGGCTGACGCCGAGCAGCGAGCCGACGGGGAAGAAGAGCCGCGTCTGCAGCGTCGTGAACGCGACGATCGTCGCGAGGGAGACGACGCTCGTGAGACCGCCGAGCCAGTACACCGCCGCGGGCATGATCGAGAAGCTCGTCTGGATCGACGCCATCACCCAGCGCCCCGCCATCCGCTGACGGACCTCGAGGTCGGCGAGGTTCAGCGACTCCGACTCGAAGCGATCGGCGAGTTCGCGCGATCGGCCCATCGTCTTGCCGAGCATGATCCCGCTGACCGACAGCGACTCCTGCACGAGACTCGAGATGTCGGCGAGCGACTCCTGCGTCG
>CAZXZX010000102.1:0-8008 GCA_964645445.1 uncultured Gaiellales bacterium | reverse complement strand
ATGAGGATGTTGCCGTCGAGGTCGACGTGGTCGAACAGGCTCGCGATATGCGCGCCGGCGGCGATGCCGAGTCCCGACTCGACCATGCAGCCGAGCATGCAGCCGAGGCCGAGCGCACGCGCAGCGTGCACCATGCGCAGTGCCTCGCGGATCCCGCCCGACTTCGCCAGCTTGACGTTGATGCCATGCGCGCGCTCCGCGCAGGCGGCAACATCGGTGAGCGTGTGACAGTCCTCGTCGACGTAGACCGGGACCGCCGCGTCGCGCTTCAGGCGCGCACCGCCCGGGTCTCCGGCGGGGAGCGGCTGCTCGCAGTACTCGACGCCGAGCGTCGCGAGCTGCGGGAGCGCGTCGAGCGCTTCGTCGAGCGACCACGCCTCGTTCACGTCCACCTGGAGTGGCCGGTCGCTCACACCGCGGACTGCGCGCACCCGCTCGAGGTCGAGCCCGTCGCCGCCGCCGAGCTTGAGCTTCAGCCGCTTGAAGCGGTCGCCGACCTTCTCGGCCCGCAGCGCCATGTCGTCGGGATCGCCGAGCCAGATCGTCCAGCTCGTCGGAGGCCCATCGCGCCGTAGCCCGAGGAGGCGCCACACCGGCAGCGACACGAGCTTCCCCTGCAAGTCGTGCAGCGCGGCATCGATCGCCGCGCGCGCCGCGAACTCCCGCGCGGGCAGACGCGCCATCACCTCCTCGACGGCGAAGGGATCGGCGCCGAGCTGGCTCGCGTGCTCCTCGACGTACGCGAGCGCCGACTGCGCGGACTCGTCGTACCGATCGACGGGCGCCGCCTCCCCGTGGCCGCGCACGCCGCTATGCATGAGCTCCACCTGGACGACGTCCTCCGTGTCGCTCGCACTTCGCGCGATGACGAACGTCTCCGCGAGCTCGAGCGTGACGATGCGCGCGGATACCTCCACGGGGCCGGAGGCTACACTGGCCGGCGCTAGCGCCCGTAGCTCAGGGGATAGAGCGCGCGCCTCCGGAGCGCGAGGTCGCAGGTTCGAATCCTGCCGGGCGCATCATCGAGCACCGCGGGACGGGCCGGTCCTGATCCAAGGCCCCGGGGGAAGCGCCTAGGTAAACCCACACGACCTAGGTGGGCTTGCCGGTTCGTCACGTCCCGGTCGCAGATAATCGAGCCCGATGGATTACTCGATCACCTGGGGCGGCGATCCGGAAGACGTCTCTCTGACAACGGGCGGCGTCGTCCACATACGCGATCTGGAGGCGATGATGCGTGAGGCGTTCGCCGATGCTCGCTGGGTCGAGGGGATGAAGGTGCTCTTCGATCACACCCAGGCGGACTGGAGTCAGCTGACATCGACCACGATCGACGAATGGGCGGACGCGATCAAGCTGATCGGCCCCGAAATCGGCCACAAGCAGATCGCTGCCGTACTCCGGGATGACGCCAGCTACAGAGCGACGCGGAACCTGGGCCTCTTGCTGGACTGGCAAGTCCCCTGGATGGCGCAACTATTCACCTCGCTCCCAGAAGCACGCGAGTGGCTTCGGCAACCGCCCGACGACACGTTCGCTCAGATCATGCCCCGCCCATAGCGACCCGTCCTGTACCGGCGCTGAAGCAAGCGGGCCGAGCGAAAGCTCCCACTAGACCTGCAGGTGGAAACGACGCCGGATCAGGTGAACGCCCTGATCGAGCTCTACCAGTACGGTCACCTGACCGGCCAGACGGCCTCGAAAGGGGATCTGCTCGATCGCGCGACTACGGGGCAGGAGCTCCTGCCGGCCCGGTCGCGGTCGCCCGACGACCCGACCGCGCTGCAGCAGCACTATCCGCAGCCGGCCCGGCCCGATTCGCTCGCTGACGTTGCCGCGGTTCGTGACCAACAGCTCCAGCATGCGCATGCGGCTGCTCCGGCGAACGCGAAGGCCTCGCACTGCGAGGCCGTGGACGATCGTGCCCGGCACCCGCACATCCACGACGATGCCGATCCGCACTCGAACGGCGACGCCTCCCCGCTCGCTCGGATGCGTCGCAACGAGCACGAGCGCGGGGTGATCGCCTGGGCTTGCCCCGCGCGGCAGGATCGAGGAGACGGTGAGCGTCTCCGTCCGGCCCGGAGCGAGCGCGAGCCGCCGAGGCCGAACGGCGATCCACGAGGCGGCGAGACTCGAGCCGGAGCCGCGCCGAACGATTCGCGGGCGCCCGCGGAGCCCGAGCGCGAAGCCGGCGGTACCGACGTCCGCCACGACCGCGCTCCCGCCCCAGTTCGTGATCCGGACCATCTGGGTCGACTGCCCGATCAGGCGCACGCGTGTCGGCGAGGCCGCCAGGGCCACCGCCGGCTGACTTGCGCCTCCCGACGGAGGCGCGAGCAGCGACGCTGCCGCAAGCGCCGCCGCGATCATCGACCGATCACCGTAAACGTGAGCGTCGCGGTGTAGTGCCCTGGAGTGGCCACCGGGAGCGGCGCGGAGAACCCGACGCTCGTCGGCCACACGTCGCCGACGTTCGCGCTCGGTGTGGACGCGCTTCCTATCAGCCGGTCGGCCGCCGGCACGACCGGGATCGGAACGATCGCTCCGCCGGACACCGAGAGCCCGAGCGGCAGGTCGCTCGGCACGAATGCGGAGCGGTGGACGGTGAGGTCGTACCCCGCCGTGTCGTTGCTCACCACGGTCACGTGCTCCGAGATCGGCGACGGCGTCGCTCCCGAGACGGTGTTCCCGAAGCTGATCGACGAGCGCTCGAGCGCGATCGAGAGCACCTGCTGCAAGTCGACATCGACCGAGGCGGCTGTGCTCGCCGAGGGGCCGGGGGGCGTCGTTGCGCTGCAGGACGCCGCCGGCGACGCCGAGTTGCGCGGCGACGGGGCCACCGCCGTGAAGTCGGCGGCGCTCGAGCCCGTGTCGGCGCAGCCGGCATCCGCCCGTGTGGCGGCAGTCGTGTTGCTGAGCGCAGGAGCCGGACCGCCGCCTTCGTAATCGGCCGCCGACCCATAGCCGACGAAATCCTCGACGGAGGAGTTCGTCGAGCAGCTGCCTGCGGACGCGCCGCAGGCGAGCGTCGTGCCGTCGTGGACGAGCGCGACCTTGCCGTCCGAGCCGGCCAGGTTGGTCGTGCCGGTCGCGTCCGGCGTCGGCAGGGGCGCGCCGACCGTGCCGCCCGAGAGCTGGACGAGGTAGTAGTGCCCGGGCTGGATCGAGCCGCCGAGCGTAGTCGCGGTCCAATTCGTGCTCGCTGCAGACGCGTACTGGACCGTCCAACTGCTGAGATCGACCGGCGACGCCCCGCGATTCAGAAGCTCGACGAAATCGTTCGTGTACTGCGCGCCGCTGTTGCCGCCGCCGCCGAAGACCTGGCTGATGACGACCGATGACGTCGCGCCCTGCGCGGCCGGGGCCGCGAGGACGGCGCACGCCACGACGAGCAAGAGGAGCGGAGAGAAACGATGCATGGGCAGCTCCACGAGGTAGAGGGGTCGAGATCTCGACGTGATAGCTGCCCGCGGTCGAGCCCGAAAGTGTCCTTTTGCAGTTGGCGCAGAATCGTCACACTTACGCCGCGCCGTCTCGCGTCGGCAGGCGACTCAGACAGACGGGAAACCGGGGGTCGAGAGCACGCGGCCGTCGGTGAGGATCGTCATGGCCTCGTAGCCGCGCAGCCTCGCCGTCCACCCCGGCGCACGGCGAGCGCCCATCGCGAGCGCGGCCGTCGCGTATGCGTCGGCCGTGCCGAGATCGGGCCCGGTGACCGTGACCGAGAGGATTCCGGCCGGCGCGGCGCCGGTGTGTGGGTCCCGCACGTGCTCCCCGCGCTCATAGGCGCCCGAGGTGGCGAGGGCGAGATCGGTTCCCTCCACCACTTTCGCGATCGCGTGCGCATCCGACGGGTGCTGGATGCCGATCGTCCAGTGCCCACGCGTGCGAATGTCGCCACCCGCGTTGATCGCGTACTCCGTCAACCCGGCGCGATCGAGGATCGCCGTCGCCTCGTCGACCGACCAGCCCTTGACGAACCCGGAAGGATCGAGCCCGACCGCTTCGACATCGAAGAAGCCATGCGTCTCCTCCCGTAGCTCGGCGCAGCGTGCGAACACCTGCCGCACCTCCGTGGTCGCGTCATCGAGCGCGAGATCGCCTCGCCGGATGCGACTGACCTCGCTCTCTTCCTTGAAGGTGCTGAACGTCTCGTCGACGTGACGGAACCAGTCGAACACCTCCTCGGGGACCGCGTCGCCGTCGCGAACGGCGACCACGATCGGCATCCCCATGATGTGCTCGACACGATGCATCGCTAGATCTTCTTGGCCTGGATGAGCGCCGCCTGCAGCGATTGGGCGAATGCGTAGCTCGTCGCGGTCGCGCCTCCCACGAGCTGGATGTTCGGGTTGAACTTCGTCGTCGTCAGCACCTCCTGCGTCAGCAGCGGGATCGCCTGCTCGTTGATGAAGACCGAGCGGTCCGTGTGGTTGGGATAGATCGGCGCCGTCACCTTCGTGATCGTGCGCGTCACCCTCTTGTGCGTGCCGACGGTGGTCGTCGTCTTCTTGACGGTCAGCGCGACCTCGACGTAGCCCCAGCGATCAGCGATCGCCTGCGGGCCCGTGATGGTCTTCGTGACGCTGACGACCTTCTTCTTCGCGGCCGCCGCCGCGTTGGCGACCGGCAGGGCGAGTGCGATCACTCCCACGGCCGCGGTGATCCTCTTGCGCATGTGTCGGTCCTTTCTGATCACGGGAGAACAGTCAAAGTGCGAAGCGTTCGACGTGGATGTGACGCCGGTGGACGCCGGCAGCGCGGACGTTCCGGACTGCGAAGTCGGTCATGCCGGGCGGCCCGCAGACGTACACGTCGCGCTCGGCGAGATCGGGGACGAGCTCGAGCAGGTGCTCGGGCGAGAGAAGGCGGTCGCCTCCGGGAGCGACGTGGTCGCCGACGACGTAGTGCACGTCGACCCCGAGCTCGTCGAGCTCGTCGCGCAGGACGAGCTCGTCCTCGCGCAGGGCGCGATAGACGACGACGTCGCCAGTCGTCGAGCCCTCCGCGAGCGCACGGACGGGCGTGATGCCGATGCCGCCGGCGATGAAAAGCCGCTTGCTGCGGCGACCGGCCCCGTCGGTGAAGACGCCGAACGGCCCCTCCGCCAGGACGCGCGTCCCAACCGGAAGCGCCGCCAGCGCGGCTGTGTGGTCGCCGAGCGCCTTGACGGTGATTCGCAGCGAGTTGCCGCGCGGCGCCTCGGACAACGAGAACGGGTGGGCGGTCCACCACCGGTTGAGGAACCGCCATTCGAAGAACTGCCCGGGCTGCGCCCGCAGCCGGTCGAGCCGGCGCCCCGTCATTCGGATCGAGACGACGCCGGGACCTTCCTCCACCACCTCCGCGACGCGCAGCCGGTAACGGAACGCGTTCACGAGCGGGACGACGACGCGGAAACCGACGATGAGGGCGAGCGTCGCGACGTACAGCGCACGCCAATAGTCGGCCGCGACCGTGTCCAGCACGAGCTCGTTGCCGGTGGGGATCTGGTGGAACCACGCGAGGGCGATGCCCGCGTACGCGAGCAGGTGCACGGCATACCACCACTCGTATCGCAGCCGCCTGCGGACGATGACGTACGACGTTGCCACCACCCCGAGCAGGAGGCCGGTGCCGACCGTGGCGGTGATCATCCCGGGATAGATCCCGCCGCCGAGCATTGTCGAGATCTCCTTGCCGATCGAGAACTTGTCCATCAGCGCGTAACCCCAGACGCTGAAGAAGACGTGCGCGACGACGAGGTCGATGGTCGCGTGTCCGTTCCACCGATGCCAGACGGTAAGCCGGTCGAATCCGACGAGCCGCTCGAGCACGGGCAGGCGCGCGAGGAGCACGACCTGGATGAGCGCCATGTACGCGCTCAACAAGCCGGTGATGCGCGCGACACTCGTCAGCGCCTCGCCCGTCGTCCTGCCGGACAGGTTGCCGCCGTTCCCCCACAGCCAGAAGATCGCCGCGGCGTTGCCGAGGACGATCGTCCAGACGACCGCAAGCCGGGCGGCGCGGCGGGCCCGCGGCCGCGCGGCGGCCCGGGTCGCTCTCGCGATCGCCATCTCGGTCATGACAGTCATTCGACCAACAAGACCTGAGAATCGCCTGGGACTTGCGGAGGCTTTACGCGCGGCTTACTCAGCCGTCGTGCCCCCGGAAGGTCGTGGCCCAGTGGAGCCATGGGCCGGCGTACCGGGTGGTGGCGACGGCGAGGATGGCTCCGGCCACCACCCCGCCGGCGAGCAGCATGCGACGGGCGAGCGCGCCGTCGACGCGCGGGGCGTGCGGCCGCCAGTCCGCAGCGGCGAGACGGGGCACTCGCGCGAGATAGGCGAGCACGTGAATACCCGTGGCGACGAGCCAGACGACGAAGCTCGCCTTGTGCAGGCCGAGCACGATGCCGCCGCCCGGCCCGACGACGAGGAGGGCGATGCCGGTGGCGAAGACGGCGACGGTCGACACGACGACGACCGGTGCGAGCAGGCGGAGCGGCAACAGCGGCGGCCCCTTCTCGCGATACGGACGGGCGCCGCCGTAGTACCGCGCGAATCGCCATGCCGTGCTCCCCAGCTTCAGCGCGACCGGCGGGAGAAGGAGCATGCCGATGAAGATGTGCGGCGAGAGCAGCTGCCGGATCGAGAGGATGGTCACTCCCTCGGCCGCGAGTAGGAGAAAGAGGACGGCTCCGGACGCCGCCGTGAGGCGCTCGTTTCCGTCGGGCCCACCCCGCATCGCCCGCCAAGTGGAGCGGAGCAAGATGAACGGGCTATGAGACGGGGTTACACTTGGCTCATGCCGATGCAGGCCAGCGGAGACCCCCTCAGTACCAATGCCGAGCCTGCCCCGCATCGGCGCGCGCCGTCCGCGCGCGAGCAGCGCGCTCCCGGCAGCTGACACCCGGCCGCGGATCACCGAGGTCCAGGGCGACGGCCTCACCTGGATCCACTGCATCAACCCGTCGTACGAGGAGGCGCACGAGCTCGCCTCGCGCTTCGGCTGGCATCCGCTCGACGTCGAGGACGTGCTGTCGCGCCGCCAACGGCCGAAGGTCGACGTCTACACCGAGGAGGAGTCGAGCTACCTCTTCGTCGTCCTCCATTTCCCCGTGTACGACAAGACGATCGGCCGCCTGAACGCAGGCGAGCTCGACGTCTTCCTCGGGCCCGACTATCTCGTCACCCTGCCGGCGGTGGAGCTGCGCCCCGTCACGTTGCTCTTCCGGCGCGTCTTCGAGAACGAGGACCTTCGCCACAACTTGTTCTCGCGCGGGTCCGGCCGCCTCTTCTACGAGGTGCTCGACGACCTGTACGACTACTGCTTCCCGATCGTCGACAAGATCGGCTTCAAGCTCGAGCAGATCGACGAGCAGATCGACGATGTCGCGGTTCGCGCCAAGGACCTCGTGCGCGACATCCACAAGGCGAAGCAGGAGATCATCTCCTACCGCAAGATCATCAAGCCGCAGCGGCCGACCTTGCGCCAGCTCGAGCGCGGCATCGAGCGTTTCCTCCCGGAGGAGCTTGAGCTCTACTTCGACGACATCGTCGACGCCAGCGAGCGCATCTGGGACATGCTCGACAATTACAAAGAAGTCGTCGAGGCGCTCGAGGACACGAACGAGTCGCTCATCTCGCACCAGCAGAACGACATCCTGTACGTCCTCACCATCTTCAGCGTCGTCGTGTTGCCGCTGACGTTCCTCACCGGGCTCTTCGGCATGAACGTGCAGTTCCCCGGGTTCGGGACGACGGCGGCTTTCTGGGCGATCCTCGGATCGTTCCTCGCGCTCGTCGTCGGGATGCTCGGCTTCTTCCGTTACAAGCGGTGGCTCTAGCGGAGCTGCCCACGACGAAGAAGCGGCCCCCCTGTCGTTGACCAGGGGCCGCTTCGACGTCTACCGCAGGTGCCTGAGCTAGCTGGTGGTCGTGGTGTTCGTGCTGGTGGTGTGCTGGTTCTGGATCGGCCCGGGGCAGGTGCCGCCTGCACCGGCCAGAACGTCGCCGAGCTTCTT
>CAZXZX010000101.1:0-4050 GCA_964645445.1 uncultured Gaiellales bacterium | reverse complement strand
CGTACAGAAGTACGGCCTCTCTGACGTGCGCGACGCGCTCGAGCGCGCCTCGGCGCGGCACACCGCCGTGCACGTCGCCGCCGGTGCGGTGGCGAAGGCGCTCCTCGCGCACATCGGCGTCGAGGTCAGGGGCGAGGCGCTCCCGACGGCGGGCGCCGACCCTGCGACGGTCGACGCGGCGCGCAAGGATCAGGACACGCTCGGCGGCATCGTCGAGGTGCGCGCCACCGGCGTCCCACCCGGGCTCGGCTCGTACGCGCGGAAGGAGGACCGGCTCGATGCTCGTCTTGCAGCCGCGTTGATGGGCGTCCAGGCGGTGAAGGGCGTCGAGATCGGCGACGGGTTCGCGCTCGCCGAGCTGCGGGGCTCGGAAGCGCACGACGAGATCGACACCGACAAGCGGCGCACGTCCAACCGGGCAGGCGGCATCGAGGGCGGGATGTCGAACGGCGAGGAAATCGTCGTCCGCGCCGGGATGAAGCCGCTGCCGACGCTGATGAAGCCGCTCCTGTCCGTCGATCTCGGCACCGGCGAGGCGTCGAACGCGCTCGTCGAGCGCAGCGACGTCTCCGCGGTCGAGGCACTCGCCGTCGTTGCGGAGGCGGCGGTCGCGTGGGAGCTCGCCCGCGCCGCGCGGGAGAAGTTCGGCGGCGACGCGCTCGGCGACTTCGTCGGCGCCTGGCGCGCCTATACGGAGCGGATCCGCTGAAGAAGCACATCGCGCTCGTCGGTTTCATGGGCGCGGGCAAGACGACCGCCGCGCGCGCCGTCGGCCTGCCGATCGTCGACTCGGACGAGCTCGTCGAGGAGGCGTCCGGGAAGTCGATCGCGGAGATCTTCCATGACGACGGCGAGGCGACGTTCCGGGAACGCGAAGCGGACGCGATCGTCCTCGCGCTCGGCGGTGGCGCGGTGACCTCGAGGAGAGTGCGGGACGCACTCGGCGACGCGTTGACGGTCTGGCTCGACGTCGACGTGGACACGTGCTGGGAACGCGTGCGCGGGAGCGACCGGCCGCTGGCGGCGGACGAAGCCGAGTTCCGGCGGTTGTACGAGGAGCGGCGCGCGGTCTATGCGGAGGTGGCAGACCTGGTCGCGCACGACGTCGACGACGTCGCCCTCGCGGCAGCGGGCGTGCACGTCGAGCGGGGTGCGGTGCACAGACTCGGCTCGCTCGTGCCCGGCGACGGGCCTGTCGCCCTCGTCTCCGACCCGCATGTGGCCGGCATCCACGGCATGGATGCACAGCTCGCGCTCGGGTCGCGGCTCGCGGAGACGCACGAGCTCCCGCCCGGCGAGGAGGCGAAGACGCTCGCCGCCGTCGACCGGCTCTGGCAGGAGCTCCGGCTCGACCGGCGCGGCACGATCGTCGCCCTCGGCGGCGGCTGCACGACGGATGCCGCCGGATATGCGGCCGCCGCATATCTGCGCGGCGTGCCCTGGGTGCCCGTCGCGACGAGCCTCGTCGCGCAGGTCGACGCGGCCGTCGGCGGGAAGACCGGCATCGACCTGCCGCAGGGGAAGAATCTCGTCGGCGCCTTCCATTGGCCGGTGCGCACCGTCATCGACACGGCGCTCCTCGAGACGCTCCCCGAGGCGCAACGCCGCGAGGGGATGAGCGAAGTCGTCAAGACCGGCCTGCTCGCGGGCGAGCCGTTGTGGGAGTTGCAGGACGACGAGATGGTGCGCCGCTGCGCCGCGTTCAAGGCTGCCGTGTGCCTGCGCGATCCGCACGATCGCGGCGAGCGCGCGATCCTCAACCTCGGCCACACGTTCGCGCATGCGCTCGAGACGGCGGCCGGCTACGAGGGCGTCACGCACGGTCGAGCCGTCGCGCTCGGCCTGCTCGCCGCGCTCCGCCTGTCCGGGCGGGACATCGCCGAGGTGGAGGAGATCCTGCGGCCGAGCCCCGTGCGCGTCGACCGCGAGCGAGCCTGGGGGGCGATACAGCGCGACAAGAAGGCGGTCGGCGGCGAGCTTCGGCTCGTCCTCCTCGGAGACGACGGACCGCGCTGGGACGTGCCCGTTCCGGCCGGGGACGTGCGGCGTGAACTCGATAGGTTGATCGCCTCGTGAGGATCATCGTTCTCAACGGCGTGAATCTGAACATGCTCGGGCGGCGGGACCCCGGCGTGTACGGCGGGCTTTCGATCGCGGAGCTCGAGAGCCGCATCTACGGCTGGGCGCGGGAGATGGAGCTGACCGTGCAGTGCCGCCAGACGAACAGCGAGTCGGAATTCATCAAGTGGTGCCACGACGCATACGACAACACGGACGGCATGGTGGTGAACCCGGCCGCGTGGACGCACTACGCATGGTCGATTCACGACGCGCTCGAGCCGCTGACGATCCCCGTCGTCGAGGTGCATCTCTCGAACGTGGACGAGCGCGAGGAATGGCGGCGCAAGTCCGTCATCTCCGACGTCGTCTCGACCCGCTTCGTCGGGCACGGGCCCGACGGCTACAGGATGGCCCTCGAATACTTGAAGGAGCGCGTGTGAGCGACCGCATCGCCAGGCTTCGCGAGCAGCTGGAAGAGCCTCTGCTCGTCACGAACCTCGTCAACCTCCGCTACCTGTGCGGCTTCGACAGCTCGAACGCAGCCCTCTTCGTCGAGCAGGATCGCGTCCGGCTCTTCACCGACTTCCGGTACATCGACTCGGCTCGCGTGGTCGAAGGCGTCGAGCCGGTGCAGACGAAGCGCTCGCTCATCGCCGAGTTGGCGGAAACGCTGGCGGGCCGCGTCGGCTTCGAGACGGTGCTCCCGTATGCGCAGTACGAGACGCTGCAGCGCGGCGGGATCGATCTCGTGCCGCGTGGCGGGATCGTCGAATCGCTGCGCGCCGTGAAGGAGGAGAGCGAGCTCGACCTGCTCCGCCGCGCTGCGAAGATCACCGACCGCGCGTTCGAGCGGCTGATGGACGTCGAGTTCATCGGCCGCCGGGAGCGCGACGTCGCGTGGGACTTCGCGCAGATCTTCCACGACGAGGGGGCGGAGTCGATGGCCTTCGAGTTCATCGTCGGATCCGGGCCGACCGGATCGCATCCACACGGTCGCGCCGGCGACCGGAAGATCGGCGTCCGCGAGCTTGTCGTCATCGACGCCGGCTGCACGATCGGCGGGTACCACTCGGACTATACGCGTACGTTCGCGACCGGCCCGGTGGACGCGCGGATGAAGGAGGCGTACGAAACCGTCGGCCTCGCGCAGGACGCCGCGCTCGGCGGGATCCGCGCGGGGATCAGCGGCGTCGATGCGGACGCGCTCGCGCGAGACGTGATCGACGCGAGCGAGTTCCGCGGCGCGATGGGGCACGGGCTCGGTCACGGCCTCGGGCTCGACGTGCACGAGGATCCGCGACTCTCGACCGAGTCGACGGATGTGCTCGCTCCCGGGAACGTCGTCACGGTCGAGCCGGGGATCTACGTCAGCGGCGAGTTCGGCATCCGCATCGAGGACGACGTGGTCGTCACGGCCGACGGGATCGAGAACCTCACGGGCTTCCGGAAGGACCTCGTCGAGGTGGGCTAGCGCGCGCCGGCGCGCTGCCACGCGTCGGCCAGGCGGTGGCGATAGAACAGCGCCAGCGGCACGGCTGCGATCAGCAGGATCAACTCGTCGACCGGGCCGGGAATCGGCAGGAGGCCGAGGCCGACGAGCCCCCGAAGTGGCCGCGGGATTCGCTCGTCGCGCGCGACCATCCGGACGGCACGGAACAACCTGCGCACGACGCTATATTGGCCGGCCGTGGCGGAGACGGTCAACACGAACCAGTTCAAGAACGGCATGCACATCGAGCTCGACGGGCAGCCGTGGCGCATCGTCGAGTTCCAGCACGTGAAGCCGGGGAAGGGTGGAGCGTTCGTCCGCACCAAGCTCAAGGCGCTCGACTCTGGCGCTGTCGTCGACCGCACGTTCCGCGCGGGGGAGAAGTTCTCCCGCGTCCACACGGAGACGAAGAACGTGCAGTACCTATACGACGACGGGAGCGACGTCCACTTCATGGACACCGATACGTACGAGCAGTTCGCGGTCCCGCACTCCGACCT
>CAZXZX010000100.1:0-2776 GCA_964645445.1 uncultured Gaiellales bacterium | reverse complement strand
GTCCGCTCGAGACCGGCCTGGTCGACTTCGAGCAGCGCCAGTGCTTCCTCGGCGACGGCGGTCGTGATCGCGCCCTGGTGGCGCACCTGCGCGACGTCGCGCACGCGCCGGAGGATCCTGTTCGCGATGCGGGGCGTGCCGCGCGAGCGCCGCGCGATCTCCTCCGCCGCGTCGTCCGCGATGTCTACGCCGAGGATGCGGGCGGAGCGGTGCACGATCGTCGCGAGCTCGGCCGGCTCGTAATAGTCGAGCCGGAAGGTCATCCCGAAGCGATCGCGCAACGGCGTCGTCAGGAGGCCCGTCCGCGTCGTCGCGCCGATGAGCGTGAACGGCGGGAGGTCGAGCGTGAGGGTGCGCGCGGCCGGCCCCTGGCCGACGATGATGTCGAGCCGGAAGTCCTCGAGCGCGGGATAGAGGATCTCCTCGATCGCGCGATTGAGCCGGTGGATCTCGTCGACGAAGAGCACGTCGCGCGGCTCGAGCGCGGTGAGGATCGCCGCCATGTCGCCCTTGCGCTCGAGCGCCGGCCCGGCGACGGTGCGGATGCCGACCCCGAGCTCCTCGCGGACGATGAACGCAAGACTCGTCTTGCCGAGGCCGGGCGGGCCGACGAGGAGCACGTGGTCGAGCGCCTCCCCGCGCGCCTGCGCCGCGGCGAGCACGATCGCGAGCTGCTCCTTGATGCGCTCCTGCCCGACGAACTCGTCCAGGCGCCGCGGGCGGAGCGTCTGCTCGAGCTCGTGGTCCTCCTCGGCAATGACCGGCGCCAAGAACTGGGTGCTCACGCCGCTCTCCGCAGCGCGAGCCGGACCTGCTCCTCGACGGGCAGCGTCTCGTCGACGTCCTGCAACACGCGCTCTGCGTCGAGAATCGTCCAGCCGAGCTCGACAAGTGCGTCGCGTGCCACGAGGTCTCCGCAGGGCGCCGTCGCCTCGGTCGATCCCATCTTCTCCTTGAGCTCGAGCACGATGCGCTCGGCGGTCTTCTTGCCGATGCCGGGGATGGCGATGAATCGTGCGGTGTCCTCACGCACGATCGCGCGCCGTAGCTCCTCGGCCGCCGATCCGGACACGATCGCGAGCGCGACCTTCGGGCCGACGCCGTTCACCGTCAGCAGTTGCACGAACAGCTCGCGCTCGGCGCGCTCGGCAAAGCCGTACAGCTGCAGCGCGTCCTCGCGTACAACCATGTACGTCTCGAGCGTCACCTCCGCTCCCGCGCTCGCCTTGCGCAGCGCAGCCGGCGTCGCGGCCACGAGATAGCCGACGCCTCCGACGTCGAGAACGAGGCCGTCCGGCGTCGACGCCACCGGCTTTCCGCGAAGCTGCGCGATCATCCGGCCAGCTTGAGGAGGGGCGGCGCAAGCGCGTGGCAGATCGCGACTGCGAGCGCGTCGGCGGCGTGGTTCGGGGTCGGGAGCTCATGCAGGCCGAGGATCGCTTTCACCATTCGCTGCACCTGCGCCTTCTCGGCACGTCCGTACCCGCAGACGGCATGTTTGACGGCCGACGGCGTGTACTCGGCGCAGGGAAGGCCGGCATTGGCGGCCGCGACGAGCACGGCGCCGCGCGCCTGTCCGACGGAGAGCGCGGTGCGGGCGTCGACGCCGACGAAGGACTCCTCGAGGACGACCGCATCCGGTGCGTACTCCGCGATGAGGCCGGCGACGCCGTCGTAGATCGTCCTCAGCCGAAGCTCGGGCCGCTCGACGGGGCGCGTCTGCCACCAGCCGTGGGCGATGGCCCTGAGGCGCCCGCCGCTTTCGTGGACGATCCCGTACCCGCAAGCAGCCGTCCCTGGATCGATGCCGAGAACCTTCACGGGGAGAGGTTAGGCAGGGAGTCGGACGATCCTCCTACCCGGAAGGGGGTCGGATCAGCCGGCGACGGCCTCGAGCACGCGCTCGGGGATATCGAAGTTCGCGTAGACGTCCTGGACGTCGTCGTTGTCCTCGAGCTGGTCCATCAGCCGCAGGATCTTCTTCGCCTCGCTCTCGTCCGCGACCTCGACCGTCGTCTTCGGCACCATCGTCAACTCGGCCGTGTCGACCGTGAAGCCCGCGGCCTCGACCGCCTCGCGCACGGTCGCGAGCTGCTCCGGCGCAGAGGTCACCTGGTACGTCGAGCCGTCGATCGCGACGTCCTCCGCCCCGCCCTCCGCCGCTGCGAGCGTCAGCTCGTCCTCGTCCACGCCGTCCGCGTCGACGACGACGAGGCCGCGCCGCTCGAACAGCCAGGCGACCGCACCCGAGCCGCCGAGGTTCCCGTCGTTCTTCGCGAAGACATGCCGGACGTCGGACGCGGTGCGGTTGCGGTTGTCCGTCAGCGCCTCGACGATGACCGCGACCCCGCTCGGGCCGAAGCCCTCGTACACGACCGTCTCGAACGCGCTCGCGTCGGCGTCCGCGCCGGAGCCCTTCGCGATCGCGCGGTCGATGTTGTCCTTGGGCATGGAGTACGACCGCGCCTTCTCGATCGCATTCTGCAGCGCGAGGTTGTCGGCCGGGTTCCCTCCGCCCTCCTTCGCCGCGACGATGATCGCGCGCGAGAGCTTCGAGAAGAGCTTGCCGCGCTTCGCGTCGGCGGCGCCCTTCTTGTGCTTGATCGACGACCACTTGCTATGCCCGGACACTCGTTCCCTCCCGTACGAGGTTCAAGAAGAGCTCGTGGACACGCGTGTCGTCCGTCAGCTCCGGATGGAACGCGGCGACGAGGATTCGCCCCTGCCGTGCGAGCACCGCATGACCGTCCACCTCGGCGAGGATCTCGACTTCCGG
>CAZXZX010000099.1:0-6208 GCA_964645445.1 uncultured Gaiellales bacterium | reverse complement strand
ACGAGCTACCGGCGGGATCGCCGACGTTCCGGGTGTTCGCCCGGCTCTCGTCGTAGCTTCGGGCACGGCTTCGAGACAGAGAACGCCGAGCACGGGGCCCACCGCCGCGAGCGCGAACGCCAGCCGCCACGACGAGGCTGCGACTGCGGCGAACGCCGGCGGCGCACCGGCAACGACAAGGCCGAGCAGCGTCTGCTGGAAGCCGAGGGCCGCGCCCGTTCGCGCGGCGCCGGCAGCCTCCGCCGCGGCTGCGAAGGCGAGCCCGTTCCACGCCATGCTGAGGACTCCGGCGACCGCGAACGCGGGCACGAGCACGGCGAGCGGCGCGTCGACGAGAACCGCGACCGCACCAGTCGCCGACGCGAGCGCGACGCCGATGACGCGCAGCGGGCGCAGGCGTGTGCGCATCCGATCCGAGATGCGCCCCGAGCCGATGCGGGCGCCGATCGCGAGGACGTTGATCGCGGCCAGCAGTGCCGCCGCCGCATGCGTCGACACGTGGCGGTGCTCGTGGAGGAAGAGGACGACGAAGCCGGTGATGCCGATCTGCGCCGTGAGATAGAGGGCGGTGCCGCCGCCGAGCAACCACATGCGACGGTCGTGCAACGGTCGGCCGACCTCGGTCAGCTTCGGCTCGGCGGTGGGTGAGCCGCGCATGAACAGTGCCGCGATGACGGCGCCGGCGACGCACGCACCCGCGAGCGCGAGGAACGCGAGACGAGTGCCGCCCAGAATCGGAAGGACGGCGGCCCCGAGCGCGCCGCCGATGGGGATCGCCGTCTGCCGAATGCCGAGCGCAAGGCCGAGCTCGCCGGGCGGGAACCAGCCCATGATCGCCCGGCCGCTCGCGGCATTCACGCTCGCGCCGAGCGCGCCGGCCGCGATCAGCGTCCCGACGAGCGCGCCGAAGCTCGCCGTCCTCGAGGTTGCCGCGAACGCTCCGCCGGCGCCGACGAGACCGACGGCGATCACGATGCGCTCGTCGAAGCGGTCGGCAAGAAGTCCCCACGGCAGCAGTGTGAACAGCATGCCGATGCCGATGGCCGCGAGCACGACGCCGGTCTCGCTGAGCGAGAGGCGGTAGTGCGCGCGGATCGCGGGCGCGAGCGCGGGCAGACCGACCGACGCGGTCGAGAAGCTCGCCTGCGCGAGCGTCCCGGCGGCGAGGATCACCCAGCGATAGCGCGTCGGTGTATCTCCTTCGCCTTGCGGACCTCATTCGCGTCGGGCCCGTGGTTGTCCGGCCCCGCCGTCTCGAGCACGGCGGGCAGTCCCTGCAGGCGGGGATTGCCGAGGAAGACGCCGAGCCTCTCGCCGAGCAGGCCTTCGCCGATGTTCGCGTGCCGGTCGCGGTTCGATCCGAGCGGCGCGGCTGAGTCGTTGAGGTGCAGCGCACGCAGCCGGTCGAGGCCGATCGTCGCGTCGACCTCGTCGATGCACGCGTCGAGTGCTGCGGGATCGGTGACGTCGACGCCCGAGACGTAGAGGTGGCACGAGTCGAGGCAGATGCCGAGCCGTGGATGCCGGCCGAGCCGCTCGTGGATCGTCGCGAGCTCGTCGATCGACCGGCCGATCGTGCCGCCCGCGCCGGCGGAGTTCTCCATCAGCAGCCACGTCTCGTCGGAGGAGAGCTCGAGCACCTGTTCCATCGCCGGGACGACGCGTTCGAGCCCGTGCTCGAAGCCCGACCCGAGATGCGAGCCGACGTGGAAGACGACCCCGTCCGCGCCGATCGCGCCCGCGACCTCCATCGTGTTGCGGAGCGCGGCGACCGACTTCTCGTACACGGCGTCGTCGGGCGCTGCCAGGTTGCAGAGGTAGAGGGCGTGGCAGAGCACTCCGCCCATGCCCGTCTCGGCGCGGCGCTCGCGAAACCGGTCGAACGTGGCCGGGTCGTGGTTCGTCGGCCGCCACGCGCGCGGGCTCTGCGTGAAGAGCTGGAGCGAATCGGCCCCGATCGCAACCGCTCGGTCGACCGCGGTGTGGATGCCGCCGGAGGAAGAGACATGCGCGCCGATCTCCATCGGCGCCTACGCTATCGAGGTGGCTGTACGTACACGGATGGCACCGAGCCCGACGGGCTTCCTGCACATCGGCGGCGTGCGCACGTTCCTTTTCAACTGGCTCTTCGCCCGGCAACAGGGCGGTCAGAACCTCCTGCGCATCGAGAACACCGACACGACCCGCGAGGTGGCGGAGGCGGTCGACCACATCCAGGCCTCGCTCGTGTGGCTCGGGATCGGCTGGGACGCGGAGCCGACCTTTCAGCTCGATCGCATGGACGACTGCCGCCGCGCGGCCGAGCAGCTCGTCGCCGAGGGCCGGGCGTACGAGGACGAGGGCGCGATCCGCTTTCGCATGCCCGACGAGGGCGTCACCGCCTGGGACGACGCCGTGCGCGGCCGCGTCGAGGTGGCGAACGGGACGATCGAGGATCTCGTCCTCGTCCGGTCGGACGGAAGACCGACGTACAACTTCGCATCGCCGATGGAGGACGTGTGGGACGAGATCACGCACGTCATCCGCGGTGATGACCACATCTCGAACACGCCGAAGCAGATCAACATCATCCGCGCGGTGGGCGCGGATGTGCCGACCTATGCGCACGTGCCGAGCATCTTCGGCTCCGACGGGAAGAAGCTGTCGAAGCGCCACGGCGCCGTCGGCGTCGGCGAGTTCCGCGATGCCGGGTATCTCCCGGAGGCGATGGTCAACTTCCTCGCCCTGCTCGGCTGGGCGCCCGATGGTGAGACGACGATCATGAGCCGCGACGAGCTCGTCGAGCGGTTCAGCCTCGAGCGCGTCAGCCCGAGTCCCGCGCAGTTCGACTACGCGAAGCTCGACTGGATGAACGGGGTGTATCTGCGCGCGCTCCCGGAGGACGAGTTCGCGCATCGCCTCATCGTGTGGCTCGGCGAGCACGGGTACGACTGGGACGCGGAGCTCGTTCGCAAGGCGGCGCCGCTCGTGCAGGAGAAGATCTCGCGCTTCGGCGAGTTCCCGTCGTTCGCCGGCTTCCTCTTCCAGGACGTCGACGCCTCTGTGGACGGGAGCGCCGAGGTCGTGCTCGCCGCGCGGGACGCGCTCGCCGAGCTCGAGCCGTTCACCGCCGACGCAATCGAGGCTGCGCTCCGCAGCGTCCTCGACGGGCTCGGGCTCAAGCCGCGACAGGGATTCCAGCCGATCCGGATCGCCGTCACCGGCTCCACGGTGTCGCCGGGGCTGTTCGAGAGCATCGAGCTGCTCGGCCGCGAGACGACCCTCGCGAGGCTCAACGCGGCGGCAGCGGCCTAGGCCGCGCGAGCGGATCGAGCGCGCGCTGGAACAAACGCCAGGCGTGCCGACGATACTGCGGCGTCGGTGCCGGCAGATCGGGTGTGGCCGCCTCGTCCCCCCGGTGTACGGGCTGCCAGCGCTTGCCCGTTCCCGTATGCATGACCTCTAGGGGGCAACGACCCGGCCCCCGGCCCGGTTACGGGCTATCGTCCCGCCGTGGATCGCACGGCTGTGCTCGTCGTGGAGGACGAGCCGTCGCTCCGGCTGCTGTGCCGGATCAACCTCGAGCTCGAGGGCTACGACGTCTTCGAGGCGGCGACGCTCGCCGAGGCGCGGGCGGCGGTGGCCTCACGGCCGCCGGACGTCGTTCTCCTCGACCTGCGGATCGGGCGCGACAGCGGGGCGGACCTCATCGACGAGCTTCGCAGCCGCACGCCTCCCGTCCCGGTTGCGCTCGTCACGGGCTCCGCCGGCACAGGCCCCGGCGTCGAGGGGCTCGCGGATGCGTATCTGCGCAAGCCGTACACGATCGACGATCTCCTCTCGACCGTGAAGAACCTCGCCTCTCGATAGGCTTGCGATCGATGTCGACCACAGCGGTTCGCACACCGGCGGAATACGAAGCGCGCTTGCGCGACTACTACTTCGAACGGTCGGAGGAGGGGCGGGCGGTCCGCGTCGGCGAGAAGGAGGTGTCGGAGCAGGCGGCGATCATCGCCCGGTACACCGACCTCTTCACGCAGGGGCAGATCGATGCGCTGCGCAGCGCCGAGGAGGCGGCGTCGGGCGAGGAGCGCGAGCGTCTGTACAGGCTGCGGAAGACCTGCGAGGGCGGCCTCATCTCGGCCGAGCTCGCGGACAAGCAGGACGCGCTCGAGAACTCGCTCATCGCCGCCCGGGTGACGTTCAAGGGTCAAGAGATGCCGCTGCGCGCGGCGCAGGCCCGTCTCGCCGTTCTCGATGCGTACGCGGACCGGGAGGAGCTCGGCGATCTCGAGCGCACGGCGTCGGCGAAGCTGAACCCCGACCGGCTCGAGCTGCTCACGGCCGCGGAGGAGCTGGAGCGCGACGTCACGGGCGAAGCCGACCCGATTGCGCGCACGGACGAGGAGAAGGCAATCTCGCTCCGCGACCTCGAGCGCGCGCTCGTCAGCGCATCCGACGTGACGACCGACGCGTACGAGCGCATGCGCGACCGCTGGTTCGACCGCATCCTCGGCATCGGCCGGGACGCGCAGCCGACGAGCGGTCACGTTGCGTACATCCGCCGGCTGTCGCCGCTCGAGTCGACGTACACGAAGGAGGCGGCCGTCCCGATCTGCCTGGCCTCGACGTCGGCGCTCGGCTTCGACCTGACCGGGATTCCGAACATCCGTCTCGACCTCGAGGACCGGCCACAGAAGAATCCGCGCGCGTGCGTCATCGCTTCCGACCCGCCCGAGGTCGTGCACCTTATCACGCTCGCGCAAGGCGGCCTGGCCGACTACCAGGCGTTCATGCACGAGGCCGGACACGCGCTGCACTACGCCGGCGTCGACCCGCGACTGCCGTACACGTTCCGCGCGATCTCGCGCGACCACGCGCTGACGGAGATCTACTCGTACATCTTCGAGGCGATCACGCGCGAGCCAGGCTGGCATGCGCTCCACTTCGGGCTGTCCGACGCGCAGGCGGAGGAGAACGCGGAGGCGACAGTGTTCCTCGAGGCGCTGCTCTACCGGCGGTACACGGCGAAGCTGCAGTACGAGCTGGGCTTCTGGTCGAACTTCGCGGAGGAGGGCGGAGCGTCGCCGCGCGACTACTCCCGGCTGCTCTCCGACGCGACCGGCGTGCGGTACGACCCGCGGAACTATCTCTCCGACATGGACGGCGGCTTCTACTCGGCGGACTACCTCCGCGCATGGATCCGTTCGGCGCAGCTGCGCGCGAATCTCATCGCGGAGGTCGGAGAGGACTGGTGGCGCAGCCCGAAGACGGGCGAGATCCTGCGCGACCTGTTCGCCGAGGGGACGAAGCCGTCGAGCGAGGACATCGCCGGCCGCCTCGGCTTCGCGCCGCTCGATACGAGCCCGCTCGTCGCCGATCTTTCCGCCGTTACCTGAGAGGCTCCGGCCTATCGTCCGGTTCGGGGTGGTGGACGAGAAGGAGGCGGCCCGCTGTCCAAGAGACGGGCCGCCCCGAGGACTGGGATGCAGAGCCTTACGGCTCCCCCGAGACCCCTCTGCTTGCGGCAACGAAGGGGTCCGCCATCAGCCCTTGCTGCCTAATGTATCGGCTCGCGATGTGCCGGGTGGCCTACCTCGAACGAGGGCTTGTCGGGGGTCGAGACGGCGCGGACGGCCTCGGCCATCGCCTCCTGATCCCAGCGCAGCCGCTTCAGCTGCAACCTGATCGCGCTGATCTCCTGGGCCATCGCCGCCGTGTCCTCGGGCGTGAGTGCGTCCGCCTCCATGGCGGCGAGCCGGAGCTTGAGGGCCTCGAGCTCTTGCGTCACCTGACCCAGCGGAACGGGCTGGTCCACGAGCACGCATCTACCCGTTTGGCGGGCATGTAACGCTGCAGGGTCTTGCGCCGGGTCGTCGCGAGACGCGCGGCGCGCCGGTCGGAGAGGCGAAGCCAGCCGGAAGGACAGCGCAGCAGTGGCTGACCCAGGAGCATCGTGGGGTCGGAGCTTGGGTTGAAGGCGCTCTAACGAGCGGGTCCGGTATCGGCGCCATATGCCGCCCGCTGACCGACTAGCTCCCGGTGGAGGCCCGGACGTGGCCGTTCGAGCCTCCACCTCGCTGCACGTGCTAGGGGCGGGATCGCCGTCGGCGTACGCGGCTGAGAAGCGTTGGCGTTGGGGATTGCCTGTGGAAGGCCGCTTCCGGGGCTGGCTCCACTTGTGGAAAAGCGGTGGTAGAGCCACGCTGCAGCCGTTCGCGGAGGGCGT
>CAZXZX010000098.1:0-2929 GCA_964645445.1 uncultured Gaiellales bacterium | reverse complement strand
GAGCGCACGTCGAGGCCGGCCTCCTCCGCCGCCTCCTTGGACGCGCTGCCCTCGCGCAGGCCGACCTGCACCTCGACGCCGGAGTCGCGCAGGTTGAGCGCATGGGCGTGCCCCTGGCTCCCGTAGCCGATGACGGCCACCTTCCCGGAGAGGAGGTCGAGGTCGCCTTCGCGATAGATCGTTGCCATGGAATGGAGCTCCTTTGGATTAGGCGAGGACGTGCTGCTTGGGTCGGTTTCTGTGCGGTCGGTGGGCGCGGCCGAGGCCGATGCGCCCGGTGCGCACGAGCTCCTGCAGGCCGTGCGGGCGGACGAGCTCCTCGAACGAGTCGACGTCCTCAGGAGGGCCGGTGAGCTCGAATACGATCGAATCGGGACCGAGATCGACGACGCGCGCCCCGAAGACCTCGCCGAGCGCCATCAGCTCTGCGCGTTTCGCCGGCGGCGCGGAGACTTTCATGAGGACGAGCTCGCGCTCGATCGATTCGCCGGGGACGAGCTCCGCGACACGGAGCACGTTCACGAGCTTGTGCATCTGCTTTTCGATCTGTTCGAGCGGGCTCGTCTCGCAGTCGACGCGGATGGTGACGCGCGAGACGTCGTGGCGCTCCGTCGGGCCGACCGCGAGACTGTCGATGTTGAAGCCGCGGCGCGCGAACAGGCTCGTGATGCGCATGAGCACGCCCGGCTTGTTCTCGACGAGCACGGACAACGTGTGCTTCACGCCTCCACCTCCGTGACCGTGTCCTCGAACTCGACGAGGTCGAGCGCGGCCGCGCCCGCGGGGATCATCGGGAAGCAGTGCTCGCGCGGGTCGACCCGAGCGTCCACGACGGCGGTCCGCCCGCACGCGAGCGCCTCCGCGAGCGCGGGCTCGAGGTCGTCCTCGCTCTCGACGGTGAAGCCCTCGCCGCCGTACGCGCGGGCCAGCGCCGCGTAGTCCGGCACCGTGTGCGTCAGCCGGATCTGCGAGAAGCGCTCCTCGAAGAACATGTCCTGCCATTGGCGCACCATGCCCAGGTAGCCGTTGTTGACGATGACGACGACGATCGGCAGCTCCTCGAGCACCGACGTCGCGAGCTCCTGCTGCGTCATCTGGAAGCAGCCGTCGCCGTCGACGCACACGACCGTCGCGTCCGGGCGCGCAGCCTTCGCGCCGATCGCGGCCGGCACGCCGTAGCCCATCGTCCCGAGGCCGCCGGACGTGATGAAGGAGCGTGGACGGTCGCACAGCAGGTACTGCATCGCCCACATCTGATGCTGACCGACGCCCGTCGTCCAGACGACGTCGTCGCGGCCCGCGGTCAGCTCCTGCAGCGTCTCGAGCACGAGCTGCGGCTTGAGCATGTCGCCGTCCCGGCGGTAGCGGAGCGGAAACGCGTCGCGCCACTCGGCGATCTGGCGCAGCCACGGCTCGGTGCGGCCCGGGCCGGCCGTCTCCGGAAGAAGGCGTGCGATCTCGGCGAGCACGGGCTGCAGCGGCCCGACCACCGGGATGTCCGCGCGGCGGATCTTCGAGATCTCGGCTGCGTCGATGTCCAGGTGGACGACCGTCGCGCCCGGCGCGAACGCCGATACCTTGCCCGTGACGCGGTCGTCGAAGCGTGAGCCGACGGCGACGATGAGGTCGGCCTTGTTCAGCGCGTAGTTCGACCATTTGGGGCCGTGCATCCCCGGCCATCCGGCGTGCAGCTCGTGCGTCTCCGGGAAGGCCCCCTTCGCCATCAGCGTCGTGACGACGGGCAGGCGCCCGGTCTCCGCGAGCGTGCGCAGCTCCTTCGTCGCGTCGGCGTTGAGCACGCCGCCGCCGACGTAGAGGATGGGCCGCTCCGCCGCGGCGATCGCACGAGCAGCAGCCAGAATCTGCCGCTCGTGACCACGGCGGGGCGGCTTCCACCCCGGGAGGGAGACCGTGTCCGGGTAGGAAAAGTCGAATTCCGCCTCCTGGATGTCGCGCGGCACGTCGACGAGCACTGGGCCGCAGCGCCCGGTGCGCGCGACATGGAATGCGGCCTTGATCACGTGCGGCAACTCCTCCACGTCCTGCACGAGCCAGGAGTGCTTGACGATCGGAATGGTGATGCCGGTGATGTCGCACTCCTGGAAGGCGTCGCTGCCGATGAGGTGCGACCTGACCTGGCCGGTGATGCACACGAGCGGGGTCGAGTCCATCCACGCGTCCGCGATCGGCGTGACGAGGTTCGTCGCGCCCGGCCCGGAGGTGGCCATCGCGACGCCTGGGCGTCCGGAGGCGCGGGCGTATCCCTCCGCCATGTGGCCGGCGCCCTGCTCGTGCCGCGCGAGCACGTGGCGCACGGTCGTCCCGCGCGCGAACGCGTCGTACAGGGGAAGGATGGCGCCTCCGGGCAAGCCGAAGGCGACGTCCACCCCCTCTGCCTCGAGCGATCTCAAGATCGCATCTGCCCCGTTCATCTTCATGCGGGGAAGAACTCCGCATTTCGCATCGCCAGCTGGAAGCCGCCGAGGACGCGGCTCGTGAACTCGCGTGTCGACGCGCGGATGCCGAAGCGCACCGGCTCGTCGACGAGGGCCGCCGAGACGGCGCCCGCGAGGGTGTCGGCTGCGCCGTGCTGTTCGAGCCCGTGCTCGAGCGTGAGCGCCGCAGCGAGAAGCATGCTGCTCGGGTTGACGACGCCGTAGCCGGCGAGCGCGAAGCCGCCGTCGGGCGAGGGGACGAACAGGCTCGGCCCGTGCTCGGAGAGGAGCGCATGCGCTGCGACTCGATGGGACGCCGCCGCCGCTGAGATCTCCACCATGCCCTCCGCCCATTGCGGAGCAACCGCGACGACGTCGAAGCGCGCCGGATTGAACGCGGCGAATGGCATCGCGTCGCGAGGCGAGACGTGCTCGACGCGCACGTGCTCGTGATCCGGCGCGGCGAGGTTCACGAGCTCGCACCAGCCGTTGTC
>CAZXZX010000097.1:0-8228 GCA_964645445.1 uncultured Gaiellales bacterium | reverse complement strand
GCCTGCGCCGCGGCCTCGTTGGACGTGAGGACCATGCGGCTCACGCCGGCACCTCCTCCATCGCGATCGCGTTGCGGACGGGGCAGACGGCCGCGCAGATGCCGCAGCCCTTGCAGTAGAGGTAGTCGATCGCCATCGCGCCGTCGCTCCTCGTGATCACGCCTACGGGACAGAAGAGCGCGCACAGCGCGCACGCGTTGCACTCGGCCGTGAGCACGGGACGGTCGAGCAACCAGGTGCCCGTGTGCCTGCCGCGCGAGTCCGTCGTGCTCACCGCGAAGACACGCGCACCCGGCAGCTCTGCGACGTCGTGGGCCTGCTCGATCCGCGCGTCGCCCGCGAGCGTGTGCTGCGCCGTGCAGCGCGCGTAACCCTTCCGCGCGGCGAGGACGTTCGCCTCGGCCGCGTCGCCCATGCGCGACGCGACGGCCTCCTCCAGGAACGAGAGCCCGTCGGGGATGAGCAGCCGCACGCACGCGCCGAGGACGGCAACGTTCCCCATCGGCCGTCCCTCCGACGAGAGGATGCCGTTGTCGAGGGCGATGCGCGACGCCGGCACGCGCGCGACGTGGAACGGCCCCGCCTGCGGGAACCGCGTCTCGCGGTTCAGCAGGATCAGCCCACCGGCCCGGACGGTGCGGATCGCCTCGGGCGGCGGAGGCGAAGGCGAGACGACGGCGAGGACGTCGCACTCGCGCACCTTGTAGCGCCGGTGGATCGGCGACTCGTCCCAGCGGAGGAACGCCGAGATCGGCGCGCCGCGCCGCTCGGCCGTGAACTCGGGGAAGCTCTGCACGGAGAATCCCGCCCGCGCGAAGGTCTCGGCGAGGATCTGCGACGCGAGCACGACCCCTTCGCCGCCGCGCCCGACAAGCAGCATCTCCTTCATGTCGACCTCAGTGTCCGCCCCGGCCCTCCGACCCTGCATCCGGGAGATTGCCGAGGGCCGCTCCGTAGTCCTGACCGGCGCCCGGAGGTGCGATAGCGTGGTCCGTGCGTCCGGTCACTCGAGAAACGGGAGCTGGCTATGGAACTCGAGACCTACGTCTGGATCACCACCCGAACGCTGAAGCCGGGCACGCGCGAGGAGTTCAGCCGGGCCTGGCGACCCGGCCGTTTCCCGGAGGGGATGCTGCGCTCGTACGAGCTCTATTCCGCGGACGGAAACGAGGTGGTCGGAATCTCGGTCTGGGACTCCCCGGAGTCGCGCGACCGGTATCGCCTCTCCGACGTCGAGTCGCAACGGCGTCAGGCGATGGCGCCGTTCGTCGTGCACGAGACGTCCGGCTTCTACACGGGAAGAGAGCTCGGGATCCCGAAGGGCGAGCAGCCGGTCGGCTGAACCGCGATAGAGCTTGCGTATCCGGCGGTTCGCACTGCTCGCACTCGGCGTGCTGTTGCTCGCCGGTTGTGGCGGGCCGCCGGCCGGCGGTGACCCGGGCGGTCGCCGGCTGAAAGAGCTCGCAGCCGAGTCGGTGTTCTCGGTGCCGATGGACGGCGCGACGGTGGTCAGCACGACGCGAACGAAGGCCGCGTACCAGAAGCCGGGATTCACCGGCGGCGGCTGGCGCGGCCCGAGCGTCGTCGTGAAGTTCACGAGCTCGGCGCCTCCCGTCGACGTCTACCGGTTCGTCGGCGCCCGCGCAGCCGCCACCGGCTGGACGCCGACGTCCGTAGGCTCGGTCGGAGTCGCGGACGCCTGGATGAAGACGTATCCCGACGGTGCGAAGGCGACCCTTCTCCTGTCGCTGCTCGGCAACCCGCCGGCAGGCGCGGAGGGCACATACCTCTTGTCCGGCGGAGTCGCGCCGGTGGTGCACTAGCCGCCGTCAGTGTCGCGCGCGCTCGACGGCGTCGACGAGCTGCGCCGGCAGGACCGGAAGCGCGATCTCCACCGCGTTGCCCTCCCTCCCCAGCTCGGAGGCGGTTCCTTCGACCACGAGCGCGGGAGCGGCCCCGGCCCTGAGCTTCGCGTGAATCTCGGTGCTGTCGGTCAGGCTGGTCGTCGAGACCACGACGTCTGCACCCTCGACGAGCGGGCAGTGCCCGTGCGCAACGAGCGGGCAGGCCGTGCGCTCCTGGTCCTCCCCGTCGGCCGGTCCTCCGCACATGGCGACGTCGTAGCCCGCCTGACGGAGGAGATCCGCGTGCGCCCACAGATCGGCCCGATCCGGATTCTCGATCAGCACCCTGGCCTTGCCGGACCGTGCGGGCCATTCCTCGGGGTGAATCAGCGGCGGCGAACCGGGCGAGCTCTTGCGTCCCAACATGGGTCCCTCGCTTTTCGCCCAGAGTGAACGAGCGGCCGCTTCCGCAAATCGGGGAATGCCCTGTCAGCGGTCAGTAGTTCTTGCGGCGTTCTCGACGCGTGGGCAGGCGATGGACCGAAGCGAGGTCAGAAGTCGGGCCCGAGCGGACCTTGCCGCAGCGCGTACATCGCTCGACTGCATTTCCGAGCGAGATGTCTCGTAGCGGTACTCGTGACCGCCGAGGGCGCACCGCAGGCGCCGCAGGCCCAATCCGTAGCCCTTCTGTCACAGACGTTCGTCGCGCAGAGTCTGACGCAGTTGGCGTCGCCGCGCGTCCCCAAGGATCCCTTGTGCAGGGGTTGAGGGGAGCGATTGTGAGGGCGATAGGAACTTTCGAAACCGCCGCACGAACGAGGAGGGTAATCGTGATGAAGTCCGCGCTGAGGCTGCTGGTCCTCATGGCAGTCATCGTGACCGTGGCAGCGCTGGGTGGAGGATGGAAGTGGGGAAGCCCTGCGCCGTCCGGCGCGCCTGGCTCCGCCACCGTGAGTGGTTGAGCGCCGAGCCGGCTACTCGCCGCTCTCCCAGGTCCAACCGTCCGGATTGACGAATGTCCCCGAAGACGTGCTCGTATCCGGGGACGCGCTCTCGTCCCAGGTCCAACCGTCTGGATTGATCGTCCCCGGAGACGGACTCGAGTCCAGCGCGGTTGCGTCGGCTGGTGCGACGGACGTGTCCGGAGACGTGCTCGCATCCGGCGCGTTTTCGTCGGCCGGCGCGATCGCATAGGCCAACGCCCTTGTCGTCTTCGGCTTGGCGGCCCACTTCCAGCCGGCAGGAACCGCGATGGTCACGATCACAGCGATCAGGATCAGCAGCTTCAGCGACAACTTCATCGTGGTCTTCCTCCTGGGTTCATCAGCTGAGTGTCGGGAATCGAGGCACGAGCTAGGAGGCGAGGGCGTCCACGGTGGCGGCGCTCGCCTCGAACTCCTCGATGAACGCTGCGACGATCGACGGGTCGAACTGCGTGCCCGCGCAGCGGACAAGCTCCGACTCCGCTTCCTCGTCGGTCAGCCGCCGCCGGTAGACGCGATCCGACGTCATCGCGTCGTAGGCGTCGGCGACGAAGATGATCCGGGCGCCGAGCGGGATCTCCTCGCCGCGCAGGCGGTCCGGATAGCCGTTGCCGTCCCAGCGCTCGTGGTGGTGCAGCACCCAGTCGGCGATGGGGTCGACGCCGAGGCTCTCGAGCATCTGGAAGCCGATTCGCGGATGGCGTTCCAGCACGAGACGCTCGGCGTCGTTCAGCGCGTCCGGCTTGCGCAGGATCTCCTCGGGGATCGAGAGCTTGCCGAGGTCGTGGAGGCTGGTGGCCAGCCGAATCAGCTCGATCTGCTCGGCGTCGAGTCCCAGCCGCGACGCGATCCGAGCTGCGATCTCGCTCACCCGCGCCGAGTGGCTGCCCGTGTACTCGTCGCGTGCGTCGACCGCCTTTGCCAGGCTTGCAGCTGCCCGGTAGCGGGCCGCCCGGTCGGTACCGGCGCCGAGACGCTTCAGCTGCCCGAGGTCGACGACATCCGGCCGGTAGACGCGAACCTGATTCTTGCCGTGCTCCTTTGCCCAGTAGAGCGCGCGGTCGGCCAGCCGAACGAACTCGTCCCGTCCTGCGCCCTCCACCGGGAGAGTCGCGACGCCGACGCTGACGACGACCTTGTCCACCTCCTCGTCTTCGAGCAAGCCGATCCGGCCGGCGATCGACTTCGCCGTGATCAGCGCAGCACGTTCGTCGATGCCGGGGAGCAACACGGCGAACTCGTCACCGCCGAGGCGGAACGCCTCGCCGCCCTGGCGCAGCAGCCCGCCGACGCGCGCGAGAACCCGGTCGCCGGCCGGGTGACCGAAGCGGTCGTTGATGCTCTTGAAGTCGTCGATGTCGATCAGGCAGAGTGTCAGCCGGGCCCGAACCCGCTCGGCCGCGGCCAGCTCCACCTGCAACCGCTCCTGGAAGTGGCGATAGTTACCGAGACCGGTGAGCGGATCGGTGAGCGCCAGGTGCATCGCCCTCAGCTCGCGGGAGCTCGAGCGCTGATAGAGCTCGATCGCCACCAGCGGCGGCACGAGCAACAGCGCAAGAGCCGGCGCTCGCCCCCAGAGCACGACCAGAATCGCCGTCGTGGTCGCCATCAGAAGAAACGGGGTCAGGGTCGAGATCACATATCCGCGAAGAACCGACGCGAACTGCGCGCTGTTCGCGGCCGACACCACAGCCGCAAGCAACACGATGTCGGCCAGGTAGAACGCGCCGGCGCTCGGAAGACCGATGTCGGTGTGGCTGGGAACAACCAACGCAATCGCTCCCGCGGCGGCGCCACCCAACGAGTAGAGCGCCGAGTTGTACGCGACGCGGACGAGCGGCTTGCGCCGTCGCGCCTCTACGAGCAACATCGTCATCAGGCCGACCAGCGTCGCCAGCTGCCAGGAATACACAACCGCCGTCGCGACGATGAAGATCGTCGCCAGTGACGTCGCTCCCGCTGCGACGCCGACGATGCGCACCGGGAATGCCTCGGCGATCGTCGCCCCGAGAAGGAATACACCCGCTCCCGCAAACGCCGACGCCGGCGTCCCGCCCAGCCGGCTCGTAGCCAGCACCGACACCGCCGCCGCACCCGCAATCACGGGCACAACGACCAACGGCAATCTCGGCACGGTCAGAGACGGCAGCCGCATCTGCCGGACAACGAACAGCGCGGAATCCATCACGGCTAAACCCCCAAGCGAAGAACCGCGAGTATGGCCAGGCAACCGCACCACGCCATCCCCCACATAGGGGATCCGACCGCTCGCGCTAGGTTGTCGGGATGCGGCGGATGCTCAACGAGAGCTCCACGTGAACGGCGCCCAGGCATTGATCCGGACGATGGTCGACGCCGGCGTCGACGTCTGCTTCGGCAACCCGGGAACGTCCGAGATGCACTTCGTCGCGGCGCTCGACCAGGTGCCGGAGATGCGCGGCGTGCTGGGACTGCACGAGGGCGTCGTCACCGGCGCCGCCGATGGGTTCGGTCGCATGGCGGGCCGCCCGGCGGCGACTCTGCTGCACCTCGGGCCTGGCCTCGCCAACGGCCTGGCCGGCCTGCACAACGCGCGCCGCGCGTTCACGCCGGTCGTCAACGTCGTCGGCGACCACGCGACGTACCACCGTCGGTACGACGCGCCGCTGAACTCGGACATCGAGCTGCTCGGCCGCTGGCTCGGCGGCTGGGTGAAGACGACGAAGGACGTCGCCGACGTCGGCTCCGACGCGGCCGAGGCGATCGCCGCGGCGCTGACGCCGCCGGGCGGCATCGCGACGCTGGTGCTGCCGGCCGACGTGTCGTGGTCGGACGGCGGGTCGCCGGCCGGCGCGTCCGCAGTTCCTGCGCGCACGGTCGTGGCCGACGCCCAGGTCGCGGGAGTCGCCGACCTGCTGCGTTCCGGCGAGCAGTGCCTGCTTCTGATCGGCGGCGCCGCGACCCGCGAGCGCGCGCTGCGCGCCGCGAGCCGGATCGGCGTGGGCACCGGCGCGAAGCTCCTCGTCGAGACGTTCCCCGCGCGCCTCGAGCGCGGCGCGGGACTGCCGGCGATCGAGCGCGTGGGCTACCTCGCCGAGCACGTCGAGGCTCAGCTGGCCGGCGTCGAGCACCTGATCCTCGCGGGCACGCGCGCGCCGGTCTCCTTCTTCGCCTATCCGGGCAGGCCGAGCGACCTCGTCCCCGACGGCTGCACCGTACACGTGCTCGCGAGCGGAACCGACGACTCCGTCGACGCCTTGGAGCGGCTGGCCGATCTGGTCGCGCCCGACGCCGAGCCGATCCTGCAGGAGCCTGCACTGCCCGGCATGCCGGGCGGCGAGCTGACCGCGGAGTCGATGGCCGAGACGATCGGCGTGATGCTGCCGGAGCGCGCCGTCGTCGCCGACGAGTCGATCACGTCGGGCAGGTCGCTGCCCTGGGCGACGGCCGGCTCGCCGCGCCACGACATCCTGACGGTCACCGGCGGCGCGATCGGACAAGGCCTGCCCGTCGCGACGGGCGCCGCCGTCGCGTGCCCCGACCGCCCCGTGCTCTGCCTGGAGGCCGACGGCAGCGCGATGTACTCACCGACCGCACTCTGGACGCAGGCGCGCGAACAGCTGAACGTGACGACGGTGATCCTGAACAACCGCTCGTACGCGATCCTCCGCATGGAGCTGCAACGGGTCGGAGCCGCAGAGACGGGCGGCAGAGCCGGCGAGCTGCTGGACCTGTCGCGGCCCGACATCGACTTCGTCGAGCTGGCGACCGGCATGGGCGTGCCGGCAACGCGCGCAACCACCTGCGAAGACCTGGCCGAGCAGCTACGCGCAGCGTTCGCCGAGCCGGGGCCGCACCTGATCGAGGCAATGCTGACGCCGGCGTTCTAGGCGGTGGAAGCCCCCGCGCCGCCGCGGGAGCTTCCACGCCGATGTGCTCAGTTCACGGTCAGCGCCGTGTCGTCGACGACGAACGACGTCTGCAGAGAGGAGTCCTCGACTCCCCTGAAGGTCAGCGTGACGGTCTGACCCGCGAAGCCCGCGACGTTGAACGAGCGCAGGACGTACCCGGAGGCTTTGTTCAGGTTCGAGTACGTGGCGAGCGTGCTCGAGTCGAGGCTCACCGTCAGCGTGTCGTACGCACGGCTCGTCGTCCGCTCGGAGCTGTCGATGTGCAGATAGAAGGACAGCACGTAGCTGCTGCACCCGGCCGGAATCGTCACGGTCTGAGACAGCGTGTCGGTGTGGCTGCGGCCGTAGCCGTCCAGCCACGCATCCCAGGTGCCGGAGTGAGCGGGCTCGGAGGGCCCGTTCTGGCCGATCACACCCGCAGTCGCCGTCCACGAGGCCGAACCCGACTCGAAGCCCGGGTTGGCGAGCTTCTGGCCGGCGGCGCAGGTGCCGGCCGCGGTCACGGTCAGCGTGAACGACGTCGTATGCGATCCCGTCGCCGCGGTTCCCGTGATCGTGATCGCATACGTGCCCGCCGGAGTCGAGCTCGAGGTCGCGATCGTCAGCGACGACGACGAGCCCGAGGTCACGGACGACGGCGAGAACGTCGCGGTCGCGCCGGACGGAAGGCCGGTCGCGCCGAGCGAGACCGTCTCGGCCGAGCCCGACGTCACCGCCGTCGACACCGTCGCGGCGGCGCTGTTCCCGGCGATGTCGCTCGCCGAGGCCGGACTGACCGAGATGGAGAAGTCGCTCGAGGTCGAGCTCTGGACGGTCAACGCGAGCGTCGTCGTATGCGTCGCACTCGTGCCGGTGCCCGTGATCGTGACCGTGTGGGTCCCGGTCGGCGTGGAGCTCGACGTGGCGACCGTCAGCGTCGACGAGGAACCGGCGGTGACCGTCGCCGGCGAGAAGGACGCCGTCGCACCGGCCGGCAGCCCGCTCGCGCTCAGCGACACCGACTGGGCGCTGCCGGACGTGACGGTCGTCGACACGGTCGCCGTCGCGTTCGAGCCGGGAGCGACGGTCACCGACGTCGGGTTCACGGCGACCGAGAAGTCGCTGACGGTCGCGGCAGGCCCGAACGCAGCGACGCCGTTCGGGGTGCCCAGGCCCGTCGGCCCGTCGTAGCCGGCGCCGGCGGTGCACAGGTAGGAGCCGCCGCACGAGCCGTTGGCGCCGCTCGTCACGTCGAAGAGGGCGCTCGGGTTCGCGTACGGATAGGAGTTCGGGAAGTCGCCGGACGCTGGCGGCGACGCGAGCGCGTACACGGACGCGACGATCGGCGACGACACGCTCGTGCCGCCGAACACGGTCCATCCGCCCGAGCCGTAGCTGTCGTAGACGGCCACACCGGTGTTCGGGTCGGCGACCGCGGACACGTCGGCGACGGATCGCCGCGCGCAGCCGGTGTCCGTCTGGAACGACGGCTTCGTCTCGACCGCCGAGCAGCCGCTGCCGGCGCCGCTCCA
>CAZXZX010000096.1:0-12634 GCA_964645445.1 uncultured Gaiellales bacterium | reverse complement strand
TCGATTCCCTCGAGCTCGAGCGAGAGGATGAGCCGTTCGATGCCGGCGCCGAAGCCGATCCCCGGCGTCGGTGGGCCGCCGATCTCCTCGACGAGATAGTCGTAGCGGCCTCCGCCGCAGATCGTCGATGCCTGCGCGCTCTCGTCCGGCCCGATGAATTCGAACGTCGTCCGCGTGTAGTAGTCGAGGCCGCGCACGAGCGTCGGCACGATCGTGTACGGAACGCCGTACTCGTCCAGCAGGGCGCACACGCGCGCGAAGTGCTCCATGCATTCCTCGCACAAGGAGTCGCCGATCTTCGGCGCGTCCTCGAGCGCCGCGCGCACCCTCGCGTTCTTCACGTCGAAGACGCGCAGCGGGCTCGTCTCGCGCTTCTGCCTCGCGTCGTCGTCGAGGAGCTCGGCGTGAGCGTCCAGCCATTCGTTCAGCTTCTCGATGTAGGCGGGGCGGCAGGACCGATCGCCGATCGAGTTGAGCTGGAGCTCGAAGCGCGTGATGCCGAGCGAGCGGAGCAGCGCGTCGTAGTACTGGATGACCTCGGCGTCGATCGACGGATCGGCGGAGCCGATGCACTCGAGCGAGAGCTGCCAGTGCTCGCGGTAGCGTCCGCGCTGCGGCGCCGCATACCGGTACATCGGCGCGATCGTGAACAGCTTGACCGGCTGCGGATCGCGATGCATGCCGTGTTGGACGTACGCGCGACAGATCGGCGCCGTGCCCTCGGGGCGCAAGGTCAGCGAGCGGCCGCCGCGATCCTCGAATGTGTACATCTCCTTCTGCACGACGTCGGAGCCGGCGCCCGACGTGCGCTGGAACAGCTCCGTCTGCTCGAACGCCGGGGTCTGGATGCGGCGGTAGCCGTACAGCGCGCATAGACGCTCCATCGACCCGGTCACCGTCTCCCAGAGCGGCTGGTCCGAGGGGAGGATGTCGTGCGTTCCGCGCGGCGCCTCGATGCGGTTCATGCGCGCAGCTCCGCGAGGAACGGGTTGCGTGCGAGCTCGGTCCCGAGCGTCGTGCGCGGGCCGTGCCCCGGATAGACGATGGTGTCCTCGGGATAGCGCTCGAGGAGCGTGCGCACCGAGGCGAGCAGCGTGTCCCAGTCGGCGCCGGGCAGGTCGACCCTTCCGACGGAGCCGGCGAACAGGAGGTCGCCGCTGAAGAGGCAACCGTCCGTGTAGTAGGCGACGTGCGCGGGCGAGTGGCCCGGGACGGCGACGACCTCGAACGTGATGCCTGCGAGGCCGAGCGTCTCGCCGCCGTGGAGAAGGTGGTCGACGGGATGCGCGCGGCCCGGCGCGCCGGCGGGCGCGAACTCCGGGTACCGCTCTAGACGGTCGCGCTCGCCCTCGGGCATGTACACGGGCGCGCCCGTTCCCTCTGCGAGATCGGCGACGCCGCCTACATGGTCGAAGTGCCCGTGTGTGATGAGGATGGCCGCGCAGGAGGCGCTCATGCCGGCGAGCTCGAGCCGGAGTTGAGCGGCGTCCCCACCCGGATCGACGACCACGGCCTCGGCAGCGCCACGCTCGTTGCGCACGACGTAACAGTTCGTCTGGAGCGGACCGAGCGCGTACGTATCGACTGCCAGAGCCATTCGGCGAGTCTAACGAGGCAGGGTCAGCGCTTCGGCGGGCCCTGGTTGCCCGCCGCCCAGCGGCGGTACGCGAAGCGGTCGAGCGCGTACGTGAAGGGGATGAAGAGCACCGTGTAGATGACGGCGAAGAGCGCCGCACTCGCATAGTTGTGGTTCTTGTTCAGGAACCCGAACAGGACGAAGACGACAGCGCCGAGGATGACCGCCCGCCGGGCGGCTCGCTGCCACGACGGCGGCTGCGGCGCGCGACGCCCTCTTCGCGCCGTGGGCGCGGCCGGCTTCTTCGCCGTGGGCTTCGCGCCGTTGCGCGCCGGGGCATCAGGCGGCGGCTCGACCTCGTTGCCGTCGTCGTCGACGTAGACGAACTCGTAGTCGTGCCGTTTCGACTTCGCCTCGCGGCGCTTCTGTTTCCTCGTCGGCATGCGGGTCTAGGGTAGCTCGCCGCCCGTCACGACCCGGGCGACGACCGGGCCACCGAGGTGGTACGCGAGATACCGCCAGTCGGGCGCATCGAGGAGGACGAGGTCGGCCCGGTAGCCCGGTGCGAGCCGCCCGATGCGGCCCGCGCGGCCGAGGACGTGGGCCGCGTTCACCGTGCACGCCGACAGTGCCTCTGCCGGCGAGAGCTTCAGCTGAGTCGCGGCGAGCGAGCAGCAGAGCGGGAGGCTCTCGCAGAACGCGCTGCCGGGATTGAAGTCGGTGGCGAGCGCCACGGCGGCGCCTGCGTCGACGAGGGCGCGGGCCGGCGGCATCGGCCGGCCGAGGAACAGCGCACTCGCGGGGAGCACGACGGCGGTGACGTCGCTCGCGGCAAGCGCGCGCACCCCGTCCGGCCCCGTCGCCTCGAGATGGTCGACGGAACGCGCGCCGAGCTCGATCGCGAGCGGGATAGCTCCCTGCTCCGTGAACTGGTCGCCGTGGAGACGGAGCGCGAGGCCCGCGTCACGGCACGCCTCGAGGTAGCGCCGCGCCTGCGCCTCGTCGAACGCGCCTCGCTCGAGGAAGACGTCCGCCGCTTCTGCGATGGCGGCTGCCTCCGGCAGCACATCCGCGAGCGCGAAGTCGAGATAGGCGTCGGCGTCGGCGATCTCCGGCGGCACGGCGTGTGCCCCGAGCCAGGTCGGAATCCCGCCCGCGTCGCGAATCGCGCGCAGCGACGCGAGCTCCGTCTCGCGGTCGAGGCCGTAGCCCGACTTCGCCTCGAACGTCGACGTACCGAGCGCGCGCATCCAGCCGCGATGTCGCTCGACCGCGGCACGGAGGCCGTCCTCTCCGGCAGCCCGTGTCGCGCGAACGGTCGAGAGGATGCCGCCGCCACCTGCGTGCAGCTCCTCGTAGGTCGCTCCGGCCGCGCGCAACGAGAACTCCTCGACGCGATCTCCCGCGAATGCCGCGTGGGTATGGCAATCGACGAGACCGGGGATTGCGCACCGGCCGCGGCCGTCCACCTCGACGACGTCTCCGTCGAGGGCGTGCAGGTTGCGCATCCGGCCGACTGCCTCGATCGTCTCGCCGCTGCAGAGGACGTACCCATCCTCGACCAGGTCGACCTTGCCGAGGCCCGCGCCGCGCAGCGGCGCGTCGCGGCCCGCCGGCGTCGCCACCTGGACGAGGTCGCGGATGAGAAGCCTCACGTGCGGAGTCTACGAACCTCCCGACGTCGCGACGGGCGCGGACTGCGTGGGCGTCACCGTCACGGTCGGCGTCGCCTGCGTCGTCGTGACGGGGGCCGCCTTCTGCTTCACCGTCGTCGTCACCGTCTGCGTCTGCATCGTCGTCCGCGTCGTCGTCGAGGCCGATGAGAAGACGTGTTGGGTAGCGCTCGCGGCGAGCCCGGCGAAGAGCCCGCAGGCCGCCAGCGCAGCCCCTGCGATCGCGCCGGTGAGGCGCCGGACGCGTGCGCGATTTTGGTCCCGGAGACGAGGAGTCATCGTGCCCTCCCTTCGAGCGAGAGAGCGAGGCGCGGGCACATCTTCACCGCGTGCCGAGCGGCGGGCTCGAGCGCGCTGTCGACGGGCTCGGCGGGAACGATCGGGTAACCCCATTCGTCCAGCTCGACCAATTCGGGAAGGAGCTCCGCGCAGTGGCCGTAGCCGTCGCAGAGGATCGGGTTCACACGGAGTCGCATGGTCATCTCCATTCGCGGGACGCTCCCACGGGGAGCACCGGTGGATGCGCCGGTCCAGTGCAACGCCCGGCTCGGTGGCACTCGATCTCGTCGGCGAAGACGTCCACCGCGCTCGCGACGAAGCGCGTGGCACCGGTCGGATGCGCGCACGCGCCGCGCCCCGAGACCTGCGGCGCTATCCGGCGGAGGCGGGAGACGTCGAGCTCTTCGAGGGCGTCCGCCAGCGACGCGACGCCGAACACGCACGGGCCGCACTGACCAGCGCTCTCGTCGGCGAGATAGCGCGCGACGCGGGCCGATTCTTCGAGTCCGCACGCATCCGGCGGCAGCACGACGATCGTGCGCGCGCCGAGCGCCGCACCGAACGGTCGCAACGCGGCGTTCGCGAGCGGCAGGTCGAACACGTCGCGCGCACGCACCCACGTGCCGAAGTATCCGCCGATGAGGAGCGCGTGCGGGAGCGCGGTGAGGCCGCCGAAGCGCTGGACGACCTCTCGGACCGGCGTGCCGAGATCGACCTCGACCACGCCTGGCCGGCGAACGGCGCCGAGCATCGTGACGAGGACGGTGCCCGGTTCCTCGCGCGTTCCGCGCTCGCGGAACCACGACGCGCCGTTGCGCGCGATGAGGCCGATGTTCGCGAGCGTCTCCACGTTCTGCACGAGGACACCGCGCTCGTACGGCTTGCGCAGCGTCGGCTTCGCAGGACCGCCGGTGAGGTTGTTGAGGAGAGCCGATTCCTCGCCGGCGACGAACCGGTCCGGCACCGTCCGGATGGAGACGTCGACGCCGTCGCCGCGTGCGGCAAGCGCTTGCTCGAGCCGCTTGCGTACGGTCCGATTCGCGCGGCCGACCGCGAAGACGATCTCGCGCGCCCCGACCATTCGCGCCGCGACGACTGCGCCGTCGACGACGACGTGCGGGTTCTCCGCCAGCAGCACCTTGTCTTTCCAGCTCGCAGGCTCGCCCTCGGTGCCGTTGGCGACGACGACTGCATCGCCGGCGCGTGCGACCGCCGCGAGCTTGCGCGCGGTGGGGAACGCAGCGCCGCCGCGTCCGGTGAGCCCGCTCGCCTCGATCTCGGCGAGCATCTCGGCGCGTGCCGTCCGCGGAAGCGGCCCGTCGGCCGGAGCGAGCAGGCGCGACGACACGTCGGGACGCCGCTCGAGCGCGGCGGCTGCGCTCACGACGATGCTCCGAGGTACTTCGGGTACGGACGGCGGAGCTCGAGCAGCCGCCAGAAGACCGAGGCAGCGACCAGGCCTGCGCACGCGACCGCTGTGTCGACGAACCAGCCGGACGCCTTGTCGGTGCCGATGCCGACGCTGTGGAAGAACGCGAGCGGCCACGACGCGTATGCGAGCCAGTGGACGCCCTTCCAGATGCGCTGACCGAGATGGTGGCGGAGCAGGCTCGTCACGATCACGGCAACGAGCACGTCGAGCGACAGCGCGCCGAGGCCGAGGAAGAGGCCGTACTTCGCGCTCGGCAGCGGAACGAGGACCTGCGCCATCCCGACCTTCGCGTAGGAGTCGAGGAGCGCAGTCGCGATGTGGACACCGAGGAAGACGACGGCGAGCAGGGACACGCTTCGATGCAGGCCGAGCGTGACGAACCGCGGCAGCCGACCGGCGCGGAAACGGCTCGTCGTCGCGATGCCGAGGACGACGACGACGGTGAACAGGATGAGCGTGACGACGCCGCTCCCGCGCATGAGGTACCAGACGGCGGGATGGTTCAGGCTGCGCACGGAAGCTCTTCCTCTGCGGGCCATGCGCCGGTGACGAAGGCGCGGCCGTCCGGCCGGACGAGCCGTGCGGAGACGCTGCGCTCGTGCAGCCAGCGCAGCGCATCCTCCCCGAGGACGAGCGCGGCGGTCGACGCGGTGTTCGCCTCGACGCAGCTCGCCGCCGCGACGCTGACCATGCGCCACACCTCCGTAGCAGGACGCCCGGTGCGCGGGTCGACGACGTGGTGCGCGACGCCTTCGGTCGTGCGCCAGCGGCGCACCCTCGTGCTCGAGGTGGCGAGCCCGCCGGCGGCGATCGCCACGACCTGACCATCCGCGTCGGAGGGTGCGCGATGGTCGTCGGTGACGAGGATCGGCCAGCCGCCGGCGGGTGCCGGCCCGGCGACGGCAATGTCGCCGCCGAGATCCACGAGGACGGAAGAGCCGGTGGCACGGAACGCGGCGGCCGCCGCGCGATCGGCGGCGAGCGCCTTCGCGGTCGCGCCCAGGTCGATCTCGACGCCGCCCGGAATGCGTACGCGGCCGAGCTCGTCGTCGATCTCGATCCGCTCCCAGCCCGCGGCCGGGACGGTCTCGATCAGCGCAGGCTCGCCGCGAGAGACGACGACGCGGAAATCGGCATCCCAGCCGAGCGCGCGCATCGTCGCACCGACGGTCGGGTCGACCAGGCCGCCGGTGGCCTCGGCCGCGGCGATGCCGGCGGCGAGGGATGTGCGGAGCAACCGGCTCGCGGGCATCCACCGTCCACCATTGCGCGCGAGCCGCGAGACCTCCGAGTCGGCGCGGAAGCGGCTGCAGGCGCGGTCGATCGCCGCGAGCTCCCGCTCGAGCACGTCGATCGCATCCGACAACGCGGCTGCGTCGAGCGTGGTGATCTCGGCGGTGGTGCCGAGCGCCGGGAACGTTGCGGTCGCGATTGCCATGCCCACAGTGCACCGGCCGCGCATGAGGCAGCCGTGAACGACGGCTGTGAGTCCGCTGTGAGCGCTATTCCGCGGCGGGCAGCCGCAGGCCGTGGTCGCGCGCCGTCGCGACGGCGTCCGGGTAGCCGGCGTCGGCGTGGCGGAGCACGCCCATGCCCGGGTCGGTCGTGAGCACGCGCTCGAGCCGCTCCCCCGCCGCGTCGGTCCCGTCGGCGACGACGACCATGCCGGCATGGATCGCATTGCCGATCCCAACGCCGCCGCCGTGGTGCACGCTCACCCACGTCGCTCCCGCCGCGACGTTGACGAGCGCGTTGAGGATCGGCCAATCGGCGATCGCGTCCGAGCCGTCGCGCATCGCCTCCGTCTCGCGGTACGGCGAGGCGACCGATCCGGCGTCGAGGTGATCGCGTCCGATCACGACCGGTGCCTTCACCGCGCCGCTCTGGACGAGTTCGTTGATCGCGAGGCCGGCCCTCGCTCGGTCGCCGTAGCCGAGCCAGCAGATCCGGGCGGGGAGCCCCTGGAACGCGACCCGACCGGGTGCGAGCTCGAGCCAGCGCTGGAGCAGCGCGTCCTCGGGAAAGAGCCCGCGCAGCTCCTCGTCGATCGCCGCGATGTCGGCCGGGTCCCCGGACAGCGCCGCCCAGCGAAACGGCCCCGCACCGCGACAGAACAGCGGCCGGATATAGGCCGGGACGAAGCCCGGATATGCGAATGCGTCCTCTACGCCACCTTCACGAGCCTCACCTCGGAGGTTGTTGCCATAATCGAAAACATACGCGCCGCGCCGGACGTACTCGAGCATTCCCTCGACGTGCACGGCGATCGACGCGCGCGCGAGCCGTAGGTACTCATCCGGATCGGAGGCGCGAAGCGACGCCGCCTCGTCCACCGAGTACCCCTTCGGCACATAGCCGTTCAGCGGATCGTGCGCGGCCGTCTGGTCGGTGACGAGGTCGAAGTGCTCACCGCGCGCGGCCAATTCGGGCACGACGTCCGCGGCGTTGCCGAGCAGGCCGACCGACAGCGCCCGCTTCTCCGCCGCCGCTGCGCGAATGCGGGCGAGCGCATCGTCGAGCGAGTCGGTCGCCTCGTCGAGGTAGCGCGTCTCGAGGCGGCGTTCGATGCGATGCCGGTCGACCTCGACGCAGAGGATCGCGGCGCCCGCCATCGTCCCGGCGAGCGGCTGGGCGCCACCCATGCCGCCGAGGCCGGCGGTGAGGATCGTGCGGCCGCGGAGATCGGGCGCGTCGAAGTGCTTCTCGCCCGCGGCAGCGAACGTCTGGTACGTCCCTTGGAGGATTCCCTGCGTGCCGATGTAGATCCACGAGCCCGCGGTCATCTGCCCGAACATCGTCAGTCCGAGCGCCTCGAGCCGGCGGAACTCGTCCCACGTCGCCCAGCGCGGCACGAGCAGCGAGTTGGCGATGAGCACGCGCGGCGCGCCTTCGTGTGTCCTCATCACGCCGACCGGCTTGCCCGACTGCACGAGCAGCGTCTCGTCGGGACCGAGCTCGAGCAACGTCGCCACGATCGCGCGCAGCGCGGCGTGACTTCGCGCCGCCTTGCCGGACCCGCCGTACACGATCAGCTCCTCCGGCTTCTCGGCCACCTCGGCGTCGAGGTTGTTGAGCAGCATGCGCAGCGGCGCCTCGGTCGACCACTGGCGCGCGTTGAGCGCGGTTCCGCGCGGCGCCCGGATGTGGGAGAGGTCGCCGCACAACGCGTCGATGCGGGACGTGGTGACGCTCACGGCACCGCCCCTTCGAGCGAGCCGTCGCGAATCGCAGCAGCCACCGCTTCGATGTCCGGCGCGAGTGACCGGTCGTCCTTCAGCCGAGGCGACAGGTCGCGTACGAACGCGCGCGCCGCGCGCACGCCCATGCCCGGCTCGAGCGGCGCGAGAAACTCGACGGCCTGCGCGCCCGCGAGCAGCTCGATCGCCAGCGCGCGTTCGCAATTCGCGAGCACCTGCCACGCCTTCAGGCCTGCCGCGTTTCCCATCGACACGTGATCCTCCTGCCCGGCGCTCGTCGGAATCGAATCCACCGACGCAGGATGCGCGAGCACCTTGTTCTCCGACACGAGCGACGCGGCGACGTACTGCGGGATCATGAACCCGCTGTTCAGCCCGCCCTCGCTCGTGAGGAAGGCGGGCAACCCGTCGGAGAGGTTCGGGTTGACGAGCCGCTCGACCCGGCGTTCGGAGATCGACGCGAGCTCGGCCACCGCCATTGCCATCACGTCGAGCGCGAATGCGAGCGGCTGTCCGTGGAAGTTGCCGTTCGAGACGAGCGCGTCCTCCTCCACGAGCACGAGCGGATTGTCCGTCGCCGCATTCAGCTCCACCGAGACCGTGTAGTCGATGTGGTCGAGCAGGTCGCGCGCCGCGCCGTGCACCTGCGGCGCACAGCGGAGCGAGTACGCGTCCTGCACCTTGTCGCACCACCGGTGCGATTCGATGATCGCCGACCCTTCGAGCAGTCGGAGCACGTTCGCGGCCGACGCCGCCTGGCCCCGCAGCGGGCGAAGGACATGGATGCTCGGGAGGAACGACGTGCGCGATCCCTGCAGTGCCTCGAGCGACTGCGCGCACGCAATGTCGGCCGCGTGCGCGAGCCGGCGCGCGCGCACGAGGCCGAGCGCGCAGAACGCGGCCATGAACTGCGTGCCGTTGATGAGCGAGAGCCCCTCCTTGGCGGCGAGCTGCACGGGCTCGAGGCCGGCGCGGGTCAGCGCTTCGAGGCCGGGAACGCGCTCGCCCTCGAGGAACGCCTCGCCCTCGCCGACGAGCGGGAGCGCGAGATGCGCGAGCGGCGCGAGGTCTCCGGACGCACCGACGCTCCCGCGCGCCGGCACGACGGGGACGATGCCGCGGTCGAGGCACGCGAGGACGAGCTCGACCGTCTCGACGCGTGCGCCCGAGTTGCCTTTCGCGAGCGTGTTCGCACGCAGGAGCATCGCGGCGCGAACGATCTCGTCGGGATACGGCTCACCGACGCCGCACGCGTGCGATCGCAGCAGCCGCAGCTGCAACTCCTCGGTCAGCTCCTCCGGGATCGAGCGCGAGACGAAGCGGCCGAAGCCGGTATTGACGCCGTACGTGTGCTCGCGGGCACCGTGCGCCGCGCGCTCGACCACCTCCCGGGCGGCGCGCATCTTCTCGCGTGCGCTGTCGGCGAGCGCCGTGGAGCGCCGTTCGACGGCGACGGCCCAAACGTCGGCGACGGTCAGGTCGTCGCCGGTGAGCGCGACCGGAGGCACCCGGGAAATCTACTTCGCGCGGCGCGCGAGCTCGTCCTCGACCTCGCTCACATCGATACCTGCCGCCGCGAGCAGCACATACAGGTGGAAAACGAGATCTGCCGCCTCGGCGACGACCGCATCGTGGTCGCCCGCGACGGCGGCGAGCCCGACTTCCACCCCTTCTTCGCCGACCTTCTGTGCACAGCGCGCGACACCGGCGTCGAGGAGCGAGACGACGTAGGAGCCTTCCGGCCGCTCAGCTTTGCGCTCCGAGATCGTCCGCCACAGCGCCGGCGCGAAGCACGAGCGCGAGCCGGTGTGGCACGCAGGGCCGGCCGGGCGCACACGCAGGAGGAGCGCGTCGCCGTCGCAGTCGTCGCGGATCTCCTCCACCTCGAGGACGTTTCCCGACGTCTCCCCCTTGCGCCAGAGCTTCTCCCGCGAGCGGCTCCAGAACCACGCCTCGCCGGTCTCGCGCGTGAGCCGCTCCGCTTCCTCGTCCATCCAAGCGAGCATGAGCACGCGGCCGTCTGCCGCGTCCTGCACGATTGCGGCCTTCAGCGGAGGCATATGCCGAGCTCCTTCAGCTCCGCTCGCAGCGACACGAGCCGCTCGGGATCCTCGTGGAGAATGGAAGCGAGGAGCGCCGCTTGCGACACCTCGAGCGCGTCGGCGACATGCCGTGCGTTGCCCGCGCCGCCCGACGCGATGACGGGCAGCGACACCGCGTCGCGCAACGCAGCCAGCTGCTCGAGGTCGTAGCCGTCCCGCGTACCGTCGCGGTCGATCGAGGTGACGAGGAGCTCGCCCGCGCCCCGTTCCTCGCACTCCTTCGCCCATTCGACGGTGTCGCGCGCCGCGTCGCGCGTCGCGGCGTGCGAGTGCACGCGCCCGCCCTCGGTGTCGATGGCGATGACAACGGCCTGGCTGCCGAGCGTGCGCGCGAGCTCCTCGATCAGCGCGGGCCGCGCGAGCGCGGCCGAGTTCACGCTGATCTTGTCGGCGCCCGCTTCGAGGAGCGCGGTCGCATCCTCGACCGAGCGGATGCCGCCGCCGAACGTGAACGGGATCGTCACATGCTCGGCGACGCGCCCCGCGACGTCCACCGCCGCCGCCTTCTCCTCGATGGTGGCGGAGATGTCGAGGAAGACGAGCTCATCTGCGCCGCCGTCCGAATATGCGGCGCCGAGCTCGACAGGGTCGCCGACGTCGCGCAGCCCGCGGAAGCGCACGCCCTTGACGACGCGGCCGCCGGCGACGTCGAGGCACGGAATCAGGCGCGGGAGAGGCATCGCTCCAGAAATCGCAGTCCGGCGGCGCCGCTCTTCTCGGGATGGAACTGCACACCGACGAACGAGTCCTGCTCGACGACGGCGGCGTGCCCCTCGCTCGTGGCCACCGTCGCCTCCGTCAGCGCCTCGTACGAGTGCGCGAACCAGTACGCCTCGCCACCGGGCTCGACCCGCGCCCAGCCGATGCGCGGCACGCGCTCGGCCTCGAGCCGCACCGCCCGGCCGGGCACGAGGCCGAGGCCGGAAACACCGTCGTCCTCCTCGCTCTCGTCGAGCGCGAGCTGGAGGCCGAGGCAGATGCCGAGGATCGGCCGCCCGGCCACATGCCGCTCGCGGAGGACGTCGGCCGCGTTGCCGAGCCCTTCCATCGCCGATCGCGCCGAGCCGACGCCGGGAAGGACCGCGAGATCCGCGCCGGCGAGGTCGTCGGTCAGCTCCGCGCCGAGCCTGCGCACGGCCAGCTCGACAGAGCGGATGTTGCCCGCGCCGTAGCGCGCGATCGCGACGGTGGTCACATCAGGCCCTTCGTCGAGGGCAGGACGTCCGACTCGGTGCGGATCGCGCTGCGCAGAGCGCGCCCCGTCGCCTTGAACGCAGCCTCGGCGACGTGATGCGAGTCGTCGCCGGTCGATTCGACGTGCAGTGCAATTCGCGCGCTGTCGGCGAAGCTCGTGAGCAGATGCTTGGCGAGCCCGGGGTCGTGCTCGAGCGCGATGTTCGCATGGCGGCGCCCGCCGAGGTCGACCGCGGCCGTCGCGCGCGCGTCGTCCATCGGAACGACCGCGTCGCCGTAGCGCGCGATTCCCTTACGGTCGCCGAGCGCGCGGTCGAGCGCCTCGCCGAGCGCGATCGCCGCATCCTCGGCGGTGTGATGCTCGCCCGTCTCGAGGTCGCCGCTGCCCTCGAGGACGAGGTCGAGCCCCGCATGGAACGCGAGCTGCTCGAGCAAGTGGTCGTACAGCCCCGCACCGGTGCCGACGCGCACGCGGCTGGCGCCGTCGAGCGCGAGCCGAACGCGGAGCGTCGTCTCGGCCGTCGCGCGCACGTGCCGCGTTTGGCGTTCCTGCGTACGCGGCTCCCCTGCGAGTGCGGCGAGCAGGACGTCGTCATCCTCGCGGTCGCGTACCGAGATGCGGATGCCGTGCTCGAAGACGCGGGCAACGCAGCCCGCGGCGAGCAGCTGCTCGCCGGCCGCGTCCGGATCGGCAAGCGGCACATAGACGAAGTTCGCGCGCGACGGCACCGGCTCGAAGCCGAGTGCACGCAGCTCCTCGGCGAGCCGCTCGCGCTCCTCGATCACCGGCCGGACGTCAGGCGGAGATGCGAGCGCCGCGAGCGCAAGCGCGACCGAGAGCGTCGACACCGGCGCCGGCGATTGCCGCGCGTTCAGCTCCGCAGCGACGTCGCGCGACGCGAGCGCGTACCCGATGCGCGCGCCGGCGAGCGCGAACAGCTTCGAGAACGTCCTGATCACGACGACGTCGTCGTCGATCAGCCCGACCGCGCCCGGATCGTCCGCGTACTCGAAGTACGCCTCGTCGACAGCGAGCGGGCGCACCGACGGAATGGGATCGAGCGCACCGGTCGGATTCCCGGGCCGGCAGATGAACGTCAGCACGGGATCGTCGTCGCCGACGTCCGCGCCGGCCAGCTGCGCGGCGATGCGGAAGAGCGGATAGGTCGGCGAGGGCGGGA
>CAZXZX010000095.1:0-6231 GCA_964645445.1 uncultured Gaiellales bacterium | reverse complement strand
TCGACGTCCTGCTCGACGACCGCGACCTGCGCGCGGGGGAGAAGTTCGCCGACGCCGATCTCATCGGCTGCCCCGTGCGCGTCACCGCCGGGAAGAAGAGCCTGGAGGACGGGAAGGTCGACGTGCGAGATCGCGCGACCGGTGCCGAGCAGCGGTTAGCGGTTGCCGATCTTGGCAAGGAAGCATTCTGATGAGTCGCAAGAGGCGCTTCAGCGAGCAGCCGTTCGGCATGACGGTCGAGTCCCTGATGAACGAGATCGGGGTGACGTACCGCGAGCTCGCAGCGAAGACCGGGCTCTCCGCCGGGTATCTCAACCACCTCGTGCACGGCAACCGGCCGGTGCCTTCGAACGACGTCGTCCGCACGCTCGCCGACGCCCTGGACGTCGATCCGGAGCACTTCCGCGAGTTCCGCCTGCGCGCCATCACCGAGCGGCTCGAGGCCATGCCCGACATGATCGACCGGCTCTACCGCCGGCTCGCCTGACGCCACCTCCGACGCGTCGCTTGCGACGCTGACCGTAAGAGGATGCGCCGATTCACTCGGCGCGTCCGGTCGGTAAATCCTTCGTAAGACGTCGGTCGGCGAAGGAGGTCCCGTCCACGCGCCTCCGTAGGGTGTCCGCATGAAGAGACCTCGCTCAGTCCGCATGCTTGTCGTCGGGGGCATCGTGCTTTCCGTTTCTGCTGGGATCGCGGCCGCAGGAGGCGTCAAAACCGCGGCAACGCCGCCGTCGAACACCTCGCCGCCGACCATCAACGGCAGCGCGCAAGAGGGTAAGACGCTCACCGCCTCGAGCGGGAGCTGGAGCGGCACGACGCCGATCACGTTCATGTACCAATGGCAGCGGTGCAGCAGCTCCGGCGCGAGCTGCGTGAACATCTCCGGCGCGAACGCGCAGACGTACACGATCGCGATCGACGACGTGACGCACACCATCGTCGTCAACGTGACGGCCCACAACTCCGGCGGGACGGCGTCGAAGCCGTCCGCGGCGACAGCGGTCGTGACCGGCGCGACCCCGCCGTCGAACACGGCGATCCCCGCGATCACCGGGTCGACCGCGGTCGGCTGGACGCTCACCGCAACCGACGGCACGTGGAGCGGGACCGCGCCGATCACGTACACATATCGGTGGCGTCGCTGTGCGACGAGCGGCGCGAGCTGCTCCGACGTCTCCGGCGCGACGGCCAAGACGTACCAGCTCGTCTCGGGCGACGCCGGCCACACGATGCGTGTCGTCGTCACCGCGACGAATCCGGCCGGTTCGGGCCAGGCGACCTCGAACGCGACGAACACGATCCAGGTCACCGCCCCGGGCAGCACGACAGCGCCTGCGATCACGGGCACCCCGACGCAGGGGCAGACGCTCACAGTGACGCAGGGCGAGTGGATCGGCGCACCGCCGATCTCGTACACGTTCGCATGGGAGCGTTGCGACTCGAGCGGCAACAACTGCGTCGCCATCGCCGGCGCGACCCACACGACGTACGTGCTGACATCGGCCGATGCGGGGCATGACATCCGCGCGACGGTGACCGCCGGGAACAGCAGCGGCAAGACCGAGGCTCACTCGAACACGGTGGGGCCGGTCGCTTCGACGACGCCGCCTCCGCCGTCGGGCACGACGAAGCTCCCGAACGGCGAGACGTCGATCCAGGCGTCGAGCGTGGCCGAGACCGACCGGCTCACGATCTCCTCGGTCAAGTTCACGCCGTCCGTGATCGCCGGTCGCGGTCCGGTGACCGTCACCTTCAAGGTGATCGAGAACAACAAGTACGACGTCGCCGGCGCACTCGTCTACGTGCTCGGCCTCCCGTACAGCTGGGCAAAGGCATCGCCGGAGGCGGCGACCGCCGCAGACGGGACGGTGAGCCTCACGATCACGCCGACGCGGGCAGCCCCGAAGCGCGGCGCGCTCGTCCTGTTCGTCCGCGCGCGCACACCGAAGGGCGACCTGCTCGCGGGCTCGTCGACGCGGCGGCTCGTACAGGTCCTGATGCGCCCGTAAACGGATCGGTGGACGAGCGCCACGAGTGCTCTCGACATCTCGTCGAGCAGACACGTCAAGGGCCTGAGCGCACGCGCAGCGTTTGATCAGGCCGTACGAGCGGGCGGCGATGGCTAGCCACCGCCGCCCGCTCAGAACAAGACCTTCGGCGAGACTCCTAAGAGGACGCGGGCTTGGCCTGCGTCCGCTCCGCGAAGCGGTACCTTACGCGGAAAGTGCGAGGCACTTTCCGCGGCTAGATCTTGATCGCCGCATGCTTGATCTGCGTGTACTCCTCCATGGAGTAGATCGACATGTCCTTGCCGTAGCCGGACTGCTTGTAGCCGCCGTGCGGCAGCTCCGAGGAGATCGGCAGGAGGTGGTCGTTCACCCACACCGTGCCGAACTGGAGCCGGCGGACGGCGTTCATCGCCCGGCCCACGTCGCGCGTCCACACCGACGCCGCGAGGCCGTAGCGGACGTCGTTGGCCCACGCGATCGCCTCGGCGTCGTCGGCGAATCGCTGCACGGTGACGACGGGCCCGAACACCTCGTTCTGCACGATCTCGTCGGTCTGTTTCACGTCCACGACGACGGTCGGCTGGACGAAGAAGCCACGCTCGCCGTTCGTGCCGCCCCCGGTGAGAACGGTCGCGCCCTCGGCCCGCTCGAGGAAGCCGAGGATGCGCTCCTGCTGCGACTGCGAGATGACCGATCCCATCTCGATCTCGTCGCTCTCGAACGGGTCGCCGACCTTGAGCGACTCGACCTGCGGGACGAGGGCGTCGAGGAGCTTGTCGTAGATCTTCGGCCCGGCGATCACGCGCGAGCCGGCGGTGCAGTCCTGACCGGAGTTCCAGTAGCCGCCGAGGCGGATGCCCGCCGCCACCGCCTCCGGGTCGGCGTCGTCGAAGACGACCATCGGCGCCTTCCCGCCGAGCTCGAGATGCACGCGCTTGAGCGTGTCGGCCGCGTTCTTGGCGATCAACTTGCCCGTGGCGACGTCGCCGGTGAGCGAGACGAGGCGAACGTCCGGATGGCTGACGATGCGCTCGCCCGCAGGCACGCCGTCGCCGGTGACGACGTTGAGCACGCCGGCGGGGAGGACATCCTGCGCCAGCTGCGCGAAACGCAGGAGCGACAGGGGCGTCTGCTCGGACGGCTTGAGGATCTGGACGTTGCCGGCGGCGAGCGCCGGGCCCATCTTCCAGACCGCCATCATCAGCGGGTAGTTCCACGGGCAGATGCCGCCGACGACGCCGAGCGGCTCGCGCCGGATCATCGACGTGTACCCGGCGATGTACTCGCCCGCCGACTTCCCCTCCAGGTTGCGCGCCGCTCCGGCGAAGAAGCGCAGGTTGTCGGCTGCGAACGGGATCTCGTCGCGCGAGGCCATGAGCGGCTTGCCGACATTCCTCGATTCGAGCTGGGCCAGCTCCTCGGCGTTCTCCTCGAGGACATCGGCGAGCTTGTGAAGGAGCTCCGAACGCTCTTTCGGAGTCGCGTCCATCCATGTCGAAAACGCTTTGGAGGCCGCCTCGACGGCGCGGTCGACGTCCTCGGCCCCGCAGCTCGGCACCTCGGCGATCACCTCGCCGGTGGCGGGGTTGATGACTTCCATCGTCTCGCCCGAGGCGGCATCGACGAACTCGCCGCCGATCAGGGCCTTGTACGTGTCTGCGGTGACGCTCATGAGTAGCCTCCTATACGGCGGTGACCTGTGCCGACTCTACGGCTTCGGTGACGTTGCCGGCGGTACGGCGGAGCACGCCGGTGTCGCGCATCAGCCTCTGCGCGAGGAGGACCGGGATCGACGTCAGCACGATCATCGCGAACGCGATCACGTTCACGACCGGCAGCTGCTGGCCGAGCCGGATGTAGCCGAGGATGAGGAGCGGGATCGTGTTCTGGGATCCCGCGGTGAAGGTCGTGACGATGACCTCGTCGAACGACAGGGCGAACGCGAGCAGCCCCCCGGCGACGAGCGCGGTGGAGAGGACGGGCCAGACGACGAAGCGGAACGTCTGCCAGCCGTCGGCTCCCAGGTCCTGCGACGCCTCGATGAGCGAGGGCGATGCACGCCGGAGCCGTGCGAGCACGTTGTTGTAGACGACCACGACGCAGAAGGTGGCGTGGCCGACGACGATCGTCCACAGCGACAGGTTGATGTGGCCGGCGACGAACGCCGAGTTGAGCGCGATGCCGGTCACGATGCCGGGGAGCGCGATGGGGAGGACGAGCAGGAACGACACCGCCTCGCGCCCGAAGAACCTGAACCGGGCGACGCCGAACGCCGCAGCCGACCCGAGCACGAGCGCGATGCCGGTCGCGATGAGCCCGACGCGGACGGACAGCCACAGCGACGTCCGCACCTCCGACGTCCAGGCGGCGCGGAACCAATGCGTCGTGAACGACGGGATCGGCCAGCTCTGGACGTTCGACTTGTTGAACGCGTACAGCATGATCAGCACGAGCGGGAACCAGAGGAACAGGACCACGAGCGTCGACCAGACCGCGAGCGCGATGCGTGTCGAGCGCTGTTCCATCAGAGCGCCTCGAATGCGCCGAGCTTGCGCGCGATCAAGAGGTATACGCCCATGACCGCGAGCGGCACGGTCGCGAACGCCGCGGCGAACGGCGTCTGCTGCGAGCCGATCGCGTCGTACACGACATTGCCGATGAACTGCGACGACGCCCCTCCTGCGAGGAGCGGCGTCACGTAGTCGCCGAGCGTGAGGGAGAACGTGAAGATCGAGCCGGCGACGACGCCGGGGAGCGCGAGCGGGAGCACGACGCGGCGGAACGTCGTCATCCCGCCGGCACCGAGGTCGCGCGACGCCTCGATGTAGGACTCCGGGATGCGTTCGAGCGCGCCGTAGACCGGCAGCACCATGAACGGCAGCCAGACGTACGTGAAGATGAGCCAGACCGCCCAGTTCGAGTAGCCGATGTTCGCAGCGGGCAGCCCGGCCTTGTGCAGCCCCCAGTTGAGAACGCCGTTGTGGTCGAGGATGAGGCGCCAGATGTACACGCGGATGAGGTAGCTCGACCACAGCGGCAGGAGAACGGCGACGAAGATGAACGCGCGCGACCGCCCGCCGGCGACGCGCGCCATGAAATAGCCGAGTGGGAACGCGAGGATCGCATCGGCGAGCGTCACCGCCGCGGCGATCCCGATCGTGCGCAGCGCGATCGCGTGATAGACGCCGGTCTGCCAGAGGGTGCGGTAGTTGTCGACGTTCCAGATGTGCCGGATCTCGGACGTGAACGGATCGATCGTCCAGAACGACGAGATGAAGAGCGCGACGAGGGACGCGACGTAGACGAGCACGAAGGCGAGCAGCGGCGGAGCGAGAAGCAGCAGCGCCTTCGCCCACCCATGCCGCCAGAAGAGGCCGCTGAGGCGAAGCCGGGCCGTCCTGAACGGACGGCCCGGCGGTCTGTCGCTCAGCCCTTGAGCTGCGTCCAGGCTTGCTGCCACTTCGTGTAGTCCATGCAGTCGTTCTGGCCGTTGCCGCACGCGGCCACGGGGGTCTTCCAGAACTTGATCGAGTTGAAGTACGACGCCGAGGCGCCGCAGTGGTACTGCCCGGCCGAGCCCGGGGACAGCTTGTTCATGATCGGGCAGGCCTTCGGATTCGCGGGCGTCTCACCGAAGTAGATCGCCTGCTGCGCCTGCACCTTCGGGGTGGAGACCCAGGCCATCCACTTGTACATGCAGTTCGGGTGCTTCGCGTGCGCCGACATCATCCACGTGTCGGCCCAGCCGGTTGCGCCCTCTTTCGGGATCTCGTCCTTGACCGGGACCTTCGCCGCGATGAGGGTGTTCGTCTGGTACGGCCAGGATGCGCCGATGACGGCGTCGCCGTTCTTGAACAGGTCGATCTCGTCCGAGGCGAGCGCCCAGTACTTCTTGATCAGCGGCTTCTGCTGCTTCAGCAGGTTGACCGCCGCGTTGAACTGGGTCGGGTTCAGCTCGTACGGATCCGTGATCTTGAGCAACGGCTGCGCTTTCGCGAGGTACAGCGCCGCGTCCGCGATCTGGATCGGGTTGTCCGGCACGGTGACCTTGCCCTTGTACTTCGGGCTGTAGATCGACGCCCAGCTCGTGGGCGCCGGCTTCACCTTCGTCGTGTTGTAGAGCAGCGTGTTCGGCCCCCACTGGAGCGAGATGCCGTAGTGCACGCCCTTCACGGTGTTGTGCGGCGGTGACTTGAGCGCCGGGATGAAGTTCTTCCAA
>CAZXZX010000094.1:0-8692 GCA_964645445.1 uncultured Gaiellales bacterium | reverse complement strand
GCGCTCAAGACCGGCAAGCTCTTCGAGGCGGCGTGCCGGCTCGGCGGCGGCTCCGGAGCGTACGGCCTCGCGCTCGGTGTCGCCTTCCAGATCTCCGACGACGTGCTCGACTGCGCGGGCACGACGATCGAGACCGGGAAGATCGCCGGCACCGACCTGCGCGACGGAACGCCGACGCTCCCGCTCCTGCTCGCCGCGCAACAGGACGCCGTCGTGCGCGACGCGCTGGCAGGAGGCCCGCTCGACGGCGCACTCGTGCGAGTTGCCGCGAGTGGCGCTCTGGAGCGTTCCCGCGAGGTCGCCCTCGACTACGCTAGTCGCGCCCGCGCGTGCATCAACGGCCAGCTGCATCGTGACGAGCTCGAGTCCCTGACGCACGCGGTCGTCGACCGAGAGAGGTAGGCCCCTTGGCAGTCCTCGACACGCTGGAGACCTTCGCTCCCATTCGGGAGAAGATCGAGGCGGGCGAGCGGCTCGACTTCGAGGACGGCGTGGCGCTCATGGAATCGGACGACCTGCTCGCCCTCGGCGAGCTCGCGGATCTCGCACGGCGCGTCCGCGGCGGCGGCGACGAGGTCTTCTTCGTCCAGAACCTCTATCTCAACCAGACCAACGTCTGCCGGGTGAAATGCAAGTTCTGCGCGTTTGCGAAGACGCAGAAGCAGGAGGACGCCTACACGCTCACGGCCGACGAGCTGGCGGATGACGCAGCCGCGACCTACGAGCACACGAAGTTCACCGAGATCCACTGCGTCAACGGTGAGAACCCGCACGTCGACCTCGAGTTCTACGCGGACGTCCTCCGCAAGCTGAAGGCCGCGTTGCCCGACGTCCATCTCAAGTTCTACACGGCGTCCGAGATCCACCACATGTCGAAGCTCGAGGGCTGCAGCCACGAGGAGGTGCTGCGCATCCTCAAGGAGGCGGGCCTCGGCTCGCTGCCGGGCGGCGGCGCCGAGATCTTCGCCGACCGCGTGCGCAAGCTGATCGCGCCGGGCAAGGAGCATCCGGACGAGTGGTTCGACGTGCACGACACCGCGCACCGCATGGGGATCCCGACGCACTGCACGCTGCTGTACGGGCATGTCGAGACGTACGAGGAGCGAGTCGACCACCTGTTGCGGTTGCGCGCCCAGCAGGACGCGACCGGTGGCTTTCTCGCGTTCATCCCGCTCGCGTTCCATCCGGAGAACACCGTGTTCGAGCGGCGCGGTTTCAAGTTCACGACCGGTGCCGACGACCTGAAGATGATCTCCGTGTCGCGCCTGCTGCTCGACAACATCCCGAACGTCAAGGCGTACTGGATCATGATGGGGATGCCGATGGCGCAGGTTGCGTTGCACTTCGGTGCGAACGACGTGCAGGGGACCGTCGTGCGTGAGCAGATCTTCCAGGCTGCCGGCGCGACGAGCGGCACCGAGCAGAAGGTCGGCGAGCTCGTGCGCTTCATCAAGGAAGCGGGACGCGTCCCCGTCCAGCGCGACACGCTCTACAACGAGCTGCGCCGATGGTAACGGGAATCCTCGCGAGTGCTGCCAACTCGCTTGGAGAAGGGTTGGCTCCGCGCGCCGGAGAGCGCGCTCTCCGGCGCGCTCCGATGACGTTGAAGGTCACGAGCGGAGGGCGACCGTGGTGAAGCTCGGCCGCATCTCGTACGTGAACATGGCGCCGGTCTTCTACCGGGTCGAGACCGAGGTGGAAGAGGTGCTCGGCGTCCCGACCGAGCTGAATCGACTGCTGATCGAGGGCGAGCTCGACACTGCGCCGATCTCGTCGATCGAGTACGCGCGCAACGCCGACAGGCTGCGGCTGCTCCCCCGTCTCTGCGTCGCGTCCGAGGGGGCGGTCGAATCGATCCAGCTCGTCTCGAAAAAGCCCCTCGAGCAGGTGCGTGTCGTCGGGATCACGCCCGAGTCGGCGACGTCGGTCGTCCTGACGAAGGTGCTGCTCCCCGAAGCGGAGCACGTTCCGCTGGGCGAAGACGCCGACGCGAAGCTCCTCATCGGCGACGCGGCGCTCAAGTCGGCGTTCGAGGATCCGACGCCGCACTTCGACCTGGGTCGCCTATGGCTCGAGCGCACCGGCTTGCCGATGGTCTTCGCCGTATGGGCGTGCCCCGAGCCGCTCGCGGAAGGGCTCGCGGAGCTCGAGGACGCGCTCGTCTCGTCCGTTCGCCGCGCACGTGCCGAGCCGGAGCAGCTCGCCTTCGAGGCGTCGGAGCGGTATGGATACCCTCCGGGCTTCCTCGCGCGCTACTTCGAGAAGCTGCGCTACCGCTTCGGCCCGCGCGAGCGGGCCGGGCTCTATACGTTCCTCGAGATGGCGCGCGACGCCGGCGAGCTCGACGTCGTCCCGGAGTTGCGTTTCGTGCAGACGACGGGCGCGGCGGTCGCATGAACGCGATCCTCGAGAAGGCGGTGGAGGGAGAGCGCATCTCGGACGGTGAGGCGGTCAGCCTCCTCCGTTCGCGTGACCTCGTGTCCATCGGCCGCGTCGCGAACGAGGTGCGCAACCGGAAGCACGACCCCGATCGCGTCACGTTCATCATCGACCGCAACCTCAACTACACGAACATCTGTTACACGGACTGTGACTTCTGCGCGTTCTACCGGCGCCCCGGCGACGCGCGCGAGGGCTATCTCCTCCCGAAGGCGGTCATCTTCAAGAAGGTCGAGGAGACGCTCGCGCTCGGCGGCACCGGACTGCTCATGCAGGGTGGCCACCATCCCGACCTCGGCGTCGACTACTACGAGGATCTCTTCAGCTCGATCAAGGCGAGGTACAGGATCCATCTGCACGCGCTGTCGCCGTCCGAGGTGCAGCACGCCGCGCGCCGCTCGAAGCTGACGATCCCCGAAGCGCTGACGCGGCTGCGGGATGCCGGCCTGGACTCGATTCCGGGCGGCGGCGCGGAGATCCTCGTCGACCGTGTGCGCAAGATCATCGCACCGAAGAAGACGAAGACGGGCGAGTGGCTCGGCATCATGCGCGAGGCGCACCGTCTCGGTATCTCGACGACGGCGACAATGATGTACGGGCACGTCGAGACGCTCGAGGAGCGCGTCGAACACATGCGCCGCATCCGTGAGCTGCAGGACGAGACCGGCGGCTTCCGCGCGTTCTTCTCCTGGACGTTCCAGGACGACGGCAACCGCATGGGGGCGCAGGTGCCGGTCGAGTCACGACCGACGTCGTTCGACTACCTGCTCACGCAGGCGGTCTCCCGGATCTATCTCGACAACGTGCCGCACATCGGCTCGTCGTGGGTGACGCAGGGGAAGAAGATCGGCCAGGTCGCGCTGCAGTTCGGCGCGGACGACCTCGGCTCGGTGATGATCGAGGAGAACGTCGTCTCCGCCGCCGGCACGACCTACCGCACGACGGCGGACGAGTTCGTCCACCTCATCCGGTCGCTGGGCAAGACGCCGGTGCAGCGCGACACGCTGTACCGCGACGTCCGCACCTTTTGATTCGCGCGACGTGCTGCGGCTTCGGGGCGTTGGTAGCTTCACGCGGGAACCGCGCTCGCTACCCTGCTGCGGGGTCTTGGGCCGTACGTCTCTCATTGCCGTCGCCATTGCCGTTTCACTGGCGCTCGCCGTGCCTGCCGGCGCATCCCACCGCAAGGGGGCGCAGAACATCGTCTCGGAGCAACTGCTCATGCCGGGCGTCACGTACCAGCGGCAGGTGCAGTTCACCTCACGTGGCCCCGTCGTCCTCGACGTCGTCACGGCGCCGAAGCCGGACGGCTCGCTGTACACGCTCGGCCCCGCGCTCGCCCACGGCGCCCTCTTCGGAACGGAGCCGCTCACGGGAATCGAGAAGGATGCGAGCGGCGCCGCGACGGTCGTCGGCGTCAACGGGGACTTCTTCACCGGGAACGGCCCTCCCACCGGGATCGTCATGCGCGCCGGGGCGCTCGATGCCGCGCCGATCTCCTCCCGCTCGAGCCTCGTCGTCGCCGGGGACGGCACGCTCACGGTCTCGCCCGTCGCCTTCGACGGGACGTGGCGCGGCTCGGGTCAGCGCCGCCAGCTCGACCTGAACGACAAGGCGGTCTCCGGGCACACGACGCTGTACACGCCCGCGTGGGGCGCAACCACGCCGCCCGAGGACGGCGTGGTCGAAGACGTCATCGGCTCGCTGCCGCCGCTGCAGCCGAACGTGGTCGCGAGCGGCGTCGTGAGCGAGCAGGACGGCACGGGCGGCATTCCGATCCCGGCCGGCGGAGCGGTGCTCGTCTCGCGCGGCGCGCAGGCGCCGCATTTGAGCGCCGAGGCGCAGCCTGGTCAGACGGTCGAGATCCGGCCGACGCTCACGCCCAACCTCAACGGCAAGCTCGCGGCCATCGGCGGCGGCCCTGTGCTCGTGTCGGGCGGGAAGGCGGTCTTTCGCGCGAACGAGAGCTTCGACGACTCCGTGCTCAATACACGCGGCGCACGCAGCGCGGTCGGTCAGCTCGCGGACGGTCGCATCCTGCTCGTCACCGCCGAAGGTGGCGGCTCCGCATACAGCGCCGGAATGACGAACTACGAGCTCGCGAATGCAATGGTCCACCTGGGCGCCGTCACTGCGATGGGGCTCGGCAGCGGGACGCCCGCGAACATGGCGTTCGACGGCACGCTGCTCACGCGGCCGTCGGCGAAGTCGGAGCCGCCGGTCGGCGACGCGCTCCTTCTCTCCTACGCGGGCGTGTACGCATCGCCGCCGTCGTCCGACGTCGTGTCGCCGAACGGCGACGGCGTGGCCGACACGGAGACCTTCTCGTACAAGCTCGTCACACCGTCGCAGGTGACCGCGACCCTGAGCGGTCCCGGCGGTGCGTTGATCACGCTCGCGCAGGACACCGAGCAACCCGGCGTGCACACGGTGACGTGGAACGGCCAGCCGAACACGGAAGGCCCGTGGAAGTTCGTCGTATCGGCCGCCGAGATCGGAAGCGGCCGGACGACGACCGCCGAACGCGACGTTCTGCTCGACAACACGCTCTCCGCTCTACAGGTGTCGCCGCCGAGCGGCCATCTCGCCGCCGGTTCGACCGCGGTCACCGCGACGTTTCAGCTTTCCCATCCGGCGAGTGTGACGGCCACGATCGAGACGCGCACGGGCATCGTCCTCGCGACGCTCATGAACAAGAAGCTCCAGCCCGGCGCGCAGTCGCTGCCGTGGGACGGGAGACTGTGGACGGGATCGCTCGCGTTCACCGGTGCGTACCAGGTGCACGTCGTGGCGACGAACGCGATCGGCGCCGTGTCGCTCGTCGCCCCCTTCGTCGCGCGCCGCTAGACTCGGCGCGCCGTGCTCCTCGCGAGCGTCTCCTCGAGCTTCACGTCGCAGGTCGCCTCCCACGGCGCGTACGCCGTCTTCGGGCTGATGGCGATCGACGCCGTCTTCCCCGCGTTCAGCGAGCTCGTGATGCTCTATGCCGGCGCCGTCGCCGCGGGTGTGTTCCCTGCCGCTCACAGCGTCTCGATCTTCGGCGCGAAGATCGGCTTCGGCGGTGGCGCCTTCGTCGTGATGGCGCTTGCCGGGACGCTCGGCTATCTCGCCGGCGGGATCGTCGGCTGGGGCATCGGGCGTTTTGGCGGCCGCCCGCTGCTCGAGCGGCACGGGCGCTGGCTCCACGTCACGCCCGATCGGCTCGACCGGGCCGAACGCTGGTTCGAGCGCTGGGGCAGCCTCGGCGTGCTCGTCGGCCGGGTGACGCCGATCGTGCGCTCATTCGTCTCCATCCCGGCCGGCGCGCTCGAGATGCCGCTCGCGACGTACACCGTCCTGACGCTCGTCGGCTCGGCGATCTGGGCCTTCGCCATCGCCGGAATCGGCTATGCCCTGGGCTCGAGCTATCACCGCTTCGATCACGGCTTCAAGTACGCCGAATACCTGGTCGTTGCGGGTGTCGTCGCTGCCGCGGCGTACTTCGTCTACCGCTGGGCTACAGTTGGTCGTCGCCGTGTCTCGGATACCGCTGATTGACGTCAAGGCGCAGTATGCGCCGCTGATTCCCGAGCTCGAGGCCCGCTTCCGCGAGATCCTCGACGGCGGGCAGTTCATCCGCGGATCGCACTACTGGGCGTTCCAGGAGGAGGCGGCTGCGTTCCTCGGCGTCTCGAAAGCGGTCGGCGTTGCCAACGGCACGGACGCGATCGTAATCGTGCTCGACGCGTTGGAGATCGGCCCCGGCGACGAAGTCATCTGCCCGGCGTTCACGTTCTACGCGACGGCCGAGTCGATCGCGCGCCGCGGGGCGACGCCGGTCTTCGCCGACATCGACCCGGCGACGCTGAACGTCGACGTCGAGGACGTTGCGGCAAAGATCACGGCGCGTACCCGCGCGATCATGCCGGTGCACCTCTTCGGCCGGCCGGCGCCGATGGACGAGCTCGTCACGCTCGGGGTGCCGGTGATCGAGGACGCCGCACAGGCATTCGGCGCTCCCGGCGTCGCGAGGCAGGGCATCGCGTCGACGTACAGCTTCTTCCCGACGAAGAACCTCTTCTGCCTCGGAGACGGCGGCCTCGTGGCATCGAACGACGACGAGCTCGCCGACCGCGTGCAGATGCTTTCGTTCCACGGCTCGCGCGACAAGACCGAGTTCGACTTCGTCGGCTACAACTCCCGCCTCGACGAGCTGCAGGCCGGGATGCTGCGCATCTTCCTCGGACATCTCGACGGCTGGAATCGCGGGCGCCGTGAGGCGGCCGCGCGCTACGCCGAACTCGGCCTCGGGGAGCTCGTCGAGCTGCCGCAGGACGAGCCCGGCCACATCTACCACCTCTTCGTCTGCCGCTCGCCCGAGCGCGACCACATCCGCGCAGCACTGACGGAGGCCGGCATCGCCTCCGCGGTCTACTACACGACGCCGCTCCATCTCCAGCCGGCGCTCCGTTTCCTCGGAAACGAGGCCGGCTCGCTGGCGCACACGGAGCTGGCCGCGGAGGAGAACTTCTCCGTTCCGCTCTGGCCGGGCATCCCGGTCGAGGCACAGGAGCGCGTCGTCGAAGTCGTCCGCTCCGCGGTCGGCGTCGGCGCACGCGCATGACCGGCCTCGGGCGCTCCCGCTTCCTGCAGGTCCTGACCGATGCGGCGATCGTCGCGGTCTCGTGGTTCCTCGCGTTCGAGCTCCGCTTCGATCACGGGCTCCCGGTCTACTACGACACGCTGCTGCGGCGAACGATCCTGCTCGTCGTCGTCATCAAGCTGGCGGTGTTCCTGCTCTTCGGCTTCCACCGCCGCTGGTGGCGGTACGTCTCGGTGCGCGACATGTGGAGCGCCGCGCGCGGCGTCGTCGTGGCGTCGCTCGTCGCCGACGTCACCGTCTATCTCGTCTCGCCGGTGCACAACGTGCGGCTGCCGCGGTCGATCGCGGCGCTCGACCTCCTCATCACGCTTACGCTGATCGCCGGCGCCCGCCTGCTGGCGCGGACGGTGATGGAGCGGCCGCGTGGCGGCGTCGTGGCCCGTGGCAAGGAGGTCATCGTCGTCGGCGCGGGCGACGCCGGCCGCCTGATCGTCCAGGAGATGCAGCGGTCCCGTCTGCTTGCGTACACGCCCATCGGCTTCGTCGACGACGACGAGCGCAAGCGGAACACGCGCATACTCGGCGTCCGCGTCCTGGGGACGATGGCCGAGCTGCCGCGATTCGTCCGCGAGTACAAGCCGGACGAGGTGCTCATCGCGATCCCGTCCGCCTCGGGCGAGATGCGCAGCCGCGTCGTCGAAGCGGCGCAATCCGCCAACGTCCCCGTGAAGACACTCCCAGGCCTGTACGAGCTCATCTCCGGCGATCTCGACCTCGCCGGCCAGATCCGGCCGGTGCAGGTGGAGGACGTGCTCGGCCGTGAGCAGGTCGAGGTCGACTTCGAGAGCATCGCCGCCTATCTCAAGGGCCAGACCGTGCTCATCACCGGCGCCGGCGGCTCGATCGGATCGGAGCTGTGCCGTCAGATCGCACGTGTGGGCGCGACACGGCTCATCCTCGTCGACAACGCGGAGACGGCGTTGTTCGACATCGAGCGCGAGCTCGTGGACGAGCGCGACTTCACCGCCGCCGTGCCCAAGCTCGTCGACGTTCGCAACAAGAAGGCCCTGCGGCGCGAGGTGTTCGAGAAGTACCGTCCGACGATCGTCTTCCATGCAGCCGCGTACAAGCACGTACCGCTCATGGAGACGCACCCCCTCGAATCGGTCCGCAACAACGTCGTCGGCACGCGCATCGTCGCAGAGCTCTCAGTCGAGTTCGGCGTCGATCGCTTCGTCCTCATCTCCACCGACAAGGCCGTCAACCCGAAGACCGTCATGGGCCAGTCGAAGGCGCTGTGCGAGTGGATCGTCGAGTCGTTGGGCCATCGGCGGGACGTTCCGACGCGTTTCGTCGCTGTTCGCTTCGGCAACGTGCTGAACTCGTCCGGCTCTGTCATCCCGACGTTCCGTCGCCAGATCGAGCGCGGCGGCCCCGTGACCGTGACGCATCCGGAGATGACGCGCTTCTTCATGACCATCCCCGAGGCGGTGTCCCTCGTCGTGCAGGCCGGCGCGATCGGGGGCCGCGGCCAGATCTTCGTGCTCGACATGGGCGAGCCGGTGAAGATCGTCGATCTCGCGACGAACATGGTTCGCCTCTCCGGGCACGAGCCGCGCATGCCGGGCGACTCGCAGACGGGCGCGCGCGACGTGCGCATCGTGTTCACGG
>CAZXZX010000093.1:0-4650 GCA_964645445.1 uncultured Gaiellales bacterium | reverse complement strand
GCTCTCAGTCGGCCAGCATCGGCATCGTGATGCCCGGCGAGCGGCCGAGGAGGACGGCGCGCGTGATCGCCTCCGTTCCGTAACGCTCGCGCACGAGGTCGAGGACGGAGTCGAGCGCATCGCGGTTGCACCCGTCGAACGGGAGCACGAGCTGCAGCGCGTCCGCGTCGTCGAGGTTCGCGACGGCGATGCCGACGAGCGTGAGGCCGCGCTGCTCGATCGTCGGCACCGCCTCGGAGAGCAACCTCCGCGCGGTGCAGAGGATTCGCTCCGTGTTCGCCGTCGGCTCCGACAAGGTCGACGAGCGCGTCGCGCGCGTGTAGTCGGAGAAGCGCAGCCGCAACACGACGGTGCGGCCGGCGCGACCGGCCTTGCGCATCCGGCGCGCGACGCGGTCGACGAGTGTGACGAGGTCGGCGTCGACGGACGACGGCGACCACGGCGCGCGTCCGCGTGCGCGCTGCGACCCGATCGAGCGCCGTCTGCGGCGCGCGTGCACAGGCCGCGGGTCGAGGTTGTGCGCCAGCGCGTGCAGATGCCGGCCCGACGCCTGTCCGAGCATGGAGACGAGGATCGACTCCGGCAGGAACGCGACCTGGCGCACGGTCGTGACGCCGCGCGCGCGCAGCTTGCGCGCGGTGACCGGGCCGACGCCCCACAGCCGCTCGACGGGGAGAGGGTGGAGGAATGCGAGCTCGTCGTCGGCCGGCACGACGAGCAGGCCGTCCGGCTTCGCGACCGCGCTCGCCACCTTGGCGAGGAACTTCGTGCGTGCGACACCGACGGTGATCGGCAGTCCGACGCGCTCGCGCACGTCGCGGCGCAGGCGCTCAGCTATCTCGACCGGCGTGCCGACGCTGCGCTCCATCCCGCTGACGTCGAGAAACGCTTCGTCGATCGACAGTCCCTCGACGAGCGGCGATGCATCGTCGAATACGCGGAAGACGGCCTTGCTCGCCTCCGAGTATGCCGACATGCGCGGCGGCACGACGATCGCGTCCGGGCACAACCGCCGCGCACGCGCCCCGCCCATCGCCGTCTCGACGCCGTACGCCTTCGCCTCGTAGCTTGCGGCGAGCACGACCCCGCCGCCGACGATCACAGGGCGTCCGCGCAGCCGCGGGTCGTCCCGTTGCTCGACGGACGCGAAGAACGAGTCGAGGTCGGCGTGGAGGATCGAGACGCCCTCTGACACGAACATATGTTCGCATAGGAACCGCTACGAGGCCAACACCCGGAGCCGGCCGAGGACGCCCGCCTCGGCCGGCTCGGCGCGTCCCGTGCTCACGCGCTCGCCGAGCCGCGCCTCCATCCGCCACAGGTTGTCGAGGTGCTGGCTCGCCCACAGCAGGACGACGGCGCCCTGGATCGTCTCCTTGTCGCCGGTGCGCGCTGCCTCACGCACGCACTCGAGCAGGAGGCTGCGCCCTTCGGCATCCCGGATGTGGGGCGGGGGAACCGGCCGCACGTTCACGAGCGCATAGCCGAGCGACAGGTACCACGACTGGAGCGCATGCAGCTCGCGGTCGAGATTGCGCCCGCAGCGCTCGAGGCGCACGTTCGCCTCGGCGATCTGCCCGAGCGACGTGAGGGACTGCGCTGCACGCCTGACACGTGATGCATCGCCGACAAGCGCCGCGACGTCCTCGACGTTGAACTCCGTCGCGACTCGCTCGGCGAGATACTGCCGGAACGCGTCGTCGAGCCGGTGCAGGGACGCGTCGGCTGCGCGCGCAGTGCGGCTCGCGTCGTGCCCGCCCTCGATCAGCTCGCGGGTCGTGACGACGACGTGGTCGATGGCGCGCGCGAACGCATCGGCGAGGTCCTGACGCAGCAGCGCCGCGGCACCGCGCGGCCAGAAGAGAAGGCCGACGCCGAGGCTGATCGCAAATCCGATGGCGACGTCCTCGACGCGCACGACGCCGACGCGCCAGCCGACCGGCTGGATCAGGTTGAAGAGGATGAACAGCACGACGGTGAACCCGGCCTGCCCTGCCGCGAACGAGATCGCGCGCGGCGCGTAGGTGGCGAGCAGCAGCGCGAGGGGCAGCACGCCCCAGAGAACGGCCTCGTGTGTTCCGATGCCGATGACGAGCAGCGCGCCGATGACGAGGCCGACGGCGGTGCCGGCGAGCGCCGTCAGGATCGACCAGCCGGTGCCGAGCGCGTTCGAGCGCAGCACGGAGAGCGTGCCGAGCACGACCCAGAAACCGTGCTGCAGGCCGGTGCGCTGCGCGATGTACACCGCGATCGCGAGCCCGGCCGCGCCGCGCACGGCGTTCTGGAACCACACCGACTCGACGCCGGCGTGTTCCGCGGCGAGCTGCTCGGTCGCCTCGAGCGCGGCGCGCGCAATCGGGTTCGGCGGCTGGACGACGCCAGGCGCGTCCGCGCCGGTCGCCTGCATCGCGTATTCGGCCACCTGCCGTGCCGAATACGTCGCGACGCGGATGCGGAACGGCGGCTCGACCGACTCGAGGTCGGGCACGTCGGGCAGCCGGCGCAAGAGCGCGCGTGCGACCGCATCCCGCGCCGCGTCGAGCCGATCGAAGTCCGGACGCTCATCGCCTCCCTCGAGCCGCACCGCGGCTGCACGTAGCGCCGCAGCGGCGGCTGCCATCGCCTCGTGATCCTCCGCGCACGCGAGCTCGAGCGCCGGCAGATCGCCATACGGGGCGACGAACGAGACGAGCCAGTCCAGCTCGTCCGGGATCGACGAGAGCGCGGCCATCGGCCCTGTCGGGCCGGTGGGCCGGTGCTGCGAGCCGAGGAACCGGCTGCCGAGCGCCTTCACGGCGCCGCGTGCTGCGTCGACGTCCCCGTTCCCGTCGAGGTAGTTGGCGACCGGGCGGAGGGCGGCCGCGGCTGCGCGCCCGAGGTCGGCGCGCGCCCGCGGCGGCCACAGGACCATGACGGCGAGGATTCCCGCGCCGACGGCGAGGCCCCAGCCCTCGAGCCGCTGCGAGATCGCCGAGTTCGCCGCCGGGATCGTCACCGGGAGGACGAACGTGAGGAGCGCGCCGGTCGCCGCCGCCGCGAAGTACCCGCCGAGCACGCCGGAGAAGAGCGTCACGAACCCGACCGCAGCCATCGCCGCTGCGCCGATCCACGGCGTGCGCGAGCACAGCGTCCCCAGCGTGATGTAGGTCGCGCCGACGCAGCCGAGCGCGAGATACGCGCCAAGCCGCGTCCGCCACGGCCCGGCGAACTCGACGAACACGAGGATCGCGAACGACCCGAACGCGGCGAGGATCGACACCTGCGGCTTCCCGATCACCTTGTCCGCGAACGCGAATACCGCCGGAATGACGATCGCGGCGCGGGCGGCTGTCTTCAGCGCGGCGGCGTTCAAGCCGCGATCTTACGTCCGTCAGGCGCTCGTCACAGCCGTCCCACAGTCGGGGCAGCGGTACGGCCGGTTGGCTGCGAGCAGCCGCCGCACCGCGTAGACGAGGAACGGAAAACCAGGCTTCGGCATCGTGCGCGTCGCCTGCACCGTGCCGTGCGTCGGGCACGTGCCCGCGCGAGTCTCGATCTGGTTCGGCATGACGATCTCTCCTTTCAGCCGGTCGCTGCGACCGGCGTCCACGTGAAGCGCCACAGGGCGAACGCGAGCCCGACAGCGCCCCACAGCGCGAGCACGCCGATGTCGCTCCACACGATTCCGACCCCGTGCGTCGCGGGGTCGAACGCGTGGTGGAGGCCGTCGGATAGATGCTGGACGGGGAACACCTCGGCGACGTCTTTCAGCCACGTCGGGAGGTTGACGTTCGGGATGAAGATCCCGGAGATGAAGTACAAGGGCAGGATGAGCGCCTGCACCGTCGGCTGGGCCGCATCCTCGTTCTTGATCACGGTCGTGAGCGCGTAACCGAGACAGCAGAAGGAGACTGCTCCCACGACGGCCGTGAGGATGACGCCGGGAATGGTCGACGTCGGCAGCTTCACGCCGTACGCGAATCGGCCGATCAGGAGCAGGACGGTCATCACCGTGAGCGCGACGACGATCGCCGTGAGCGTGCGCCCCCCGATCAGCACCCTGGCCGGCACGGGTGTCGCGCGGCGTCGCTTGAGCACGCCCGACTCGCGCTGCGCCGTCACGGAGATGACGAGGTTGACGAACGAGCCGGCGATCACGGCCAGCGCGGCGATCCCGGGGACGTAGTACGTCGACGCCTTCACGTTCTGCGGGCCGATCTTGTGGTTCCCGAACACGCTGACGAAGATGACGAGGAAGAGGATCGGCAGGACCAGGGTGAAGAACCGCGACTGGCGGTTGCGCAGGAACGCCAGCAGGTCGTACCGGAACTGGTGCGCGATCACGCGGAGCCCCCCGTGAGTTGCAGGTAGACGTCCTCGAGCGACGGTCGGCGCACTTCGAGATCGCCGACGTCGAGGCCGCGGCCGAGCGCCCAGTCGGCGAGCGTCCGCACGTCGGCGAGCGGGAGCTCGCTCTGGATCTCGACCCGGCCGTCGTGCGCTGATGCCGGCAGCGGAAGCTCGGCTTCAGCGACGCCGGGCGGGAGGGTGAAGGAGATGCGCGCCGCCATCCGCTCGCGGCCGCCGAGTGTCTGCGGCGTGCCCTCCGCGACGATCCTGCCGCCGGCGATGATCGCGATCCGGTCGGCGAGGTTCTCCGCCTCGTCCATG
>CAZXZX010000092.1:0-9372 GCA_964645445.1 uncultured Gaiellales bacterium | reverse complement strand
AGTCCGGGCCCTCGTCCGGCAACGGCACCGTCGGCTCGAGCCGCGCGACGGCGTCGTAGCCGAGGTAGCCGACGACCGGCTCCCCGAGGAGCTCGGCCTCGTCGAAGCCCACGAGCCGCGACCCCCGCCCGACGAACGAATAGCGTCCGAGACGTCCGCGCTCGACCGACTCGAGCAGGAAGGCCCCGCGCGCGCCCTCGCGCAGGCGGAGGTACGCCCCGAGGGGAGTCAGGAGGTCGGTTGCGATCACGGTTCCGGGCATGAAAAAGGCTCCTTCCGGAGCCGGTCGAGCGGAGGGGTCGTCTGCGCCTGCCTCAGCGCACGCTCCCGCCCCGCTCTGAGCGCCAGGCCCACCAGCTGCGGGAGACGGGAGTCACATCCCCAGCGTAGGCGCGGCGCGCGTGGCGCGCAAGCAGACCCGCGCTTAGTCCATATGGACCATAGACAACCGGGGCAAAGTGCGCTACAAAAGTCAGCGGGACTGTGGCCATGCCCTGATCGCCGCAAGCAGGGGTATGGGGGAAGTTTTGCCCGGTCTCTCGCGGGCGGCCCGGCCTCTTGGACACCGGGCCGTCCGCATTTCTCCCGCGGCTACGCTGGCTTCGTGAGCCGCACCGTGATCGTTTCCGCCGTCCGGACGCCGTTCGGCCGGCTCGGCGGGGGCCTGAAGGGCCACGCGGCGACCGACCTGGGCGCGATCGTCGTTCGCGCCGGCCTCGAGCGGGCCGGGATCGAGCCCGCCGAGGTCGAGTACGTGATCATGGGACAGGTGCTCCAGGGCGGGGCCGGCCAGGCGCCGGCCCGGCAGGCGGCGGTCGGCGGCGGCATTCCCATCGAGGTGCCCGCGGACACGATCAACAAGGTGTGTGCCTCGTCGATCCGCGCGGTCGAGATCGCCGACTCGATGATCCGGGCCGGGGACGCGGAGGTCGTCGTCACCGGCGGCATGGAGTCGATGTCGAACGCGCCGTACATCCTCCAGCAGGCCCGCTTCGGCTACCGCCTGGGTGACGGGACGCTCATCGACCTCATGACGCACGACGGGCTGACTTCGAGCTTCGACGACCGGCACATGGTCGAGCAGGCGTCGTTCGTCTCCCGCGAGCTCGGCATCTCGCGCGAGGATCAGGACCGGTGGGCGCTGCGCTCGCACGAGCGTGCGGCGGCTGCGCAGGACGCGGGCCGCTTCGACGACGAGATCGTCCCCGTCGGCGAGGTCACGGCGGACGAGAGCGTCCGCCGCGACACGACGTACGAGAAGCTCGCCTCGCTCAAGCCCGTGTTCGACCCGGAGGGGACGACCACCGCCGGCAACGCGCCCGGCGTGAACGACGGAGCGTCGTGCGTCGTCGTCTGCTCGGAGGAGTTCGCGACGAAGCGCGGGCTCGAGCCGCTGGCAACCATCGTCGCCCAGGGGTATGTGGCGGACGACTTCGCGTACCTCGCTCGCACGCCGGCGAACGCGGGCGCGATGGCGCTCGAGCGTGCCGGCAAGTCCATCGGTGACGTCCATCGGGTCGAGATCAACGAGGCGTTCGCCTCCGTCGCCTCCAACTCGACGCGCATGCTCGGCGCGGACGAGGAGATCGTGAACGTGAACGGCGGCGCCGTCGCGCTCGGCCATCCAATCGGTGTGAGCGGCGGCCGCATCCTCGGGACGATGGTGCACGAGTTGCGTCGGAACGGCGGCGGCCTCGGCCTCGCCGCGATCTGCTCCGGCGGCGGTCAGGGCGACGCCCTCCTGATCCAGGTGTAAGGACCTCTCACGTCTGCCCCTGCGTACTAGGGGGCATGATCACCAAGCTCACGTGCCTGCTCGTGCTCGCCTGCCCACTCGCCGTTCCGAGCGCACGTGCGAGCGGCGGTCCCCTCTTCGCCGCGGTCGGCGGGGCCGGCGTCGCCCAGGGGCCGACGCGCTTCGTCCCGGTCGTCAACAACAGCGGAAACGACACGACTCTCGAGGCGATCTCGACGAAGGACGGCACGGTTGGGCGAACGCTCGATCTCGTCGGGCAATGGGGGGTGCCGTCCACCGCCGCAGGCGCCGAAGGCCTCTCGCTCGACGGGAAGCGGCTCGTCCTGACCGACGTCGCCGATGGCCAGACGTCGCCGAGCCTGTTCCTCGTCATCGATCCGAAGACGATGCGCATCGTCCGACCGATCACGCTGACCGGCGTCTTCTCGTACGACGCGATGTCGCCTGACGCGTCGAGGCTGTACTTCATCCAGTACAAGAACACGGACGGGCTCGCGGGGGCGACGTCGCACTACGTCGTGCGCGCGTACGACACGAAGTCGGGGCGCCTGCTTCCCGGGCGAGTCGCCGACCGGACGCAGAAGAGCTGGGTGATGGAGGGCTACCCGGTGACGCGCACGACGAGCTCTGGCGGACGGTGGGTGTACACGCTGTACCAGAATCCCGGCGGATACCCGTTCGTGCACGCGCTCGACACCGTGCGCGGCGTTGCGCACTGCGTCGGCATCCCGATGACGAACCAGAGCGGCATCTACAACATCGTGCTGTCGCTGCACGGGCGCACGCTGTCGGTGCACTGGCGCAGCGGACGGCCGTTCGTGAACGTCAACACGACGACGTGGCACGTGACGCCCGCGCACCGCGGCGGCTTCCCGTGGTGGACGCTGGCGTTCCTCGTGGTCGTCCCGGCGGCCGCCGTGAGCCTGCGTCGCATTCCCTGGCGCCCCCGCCTCCGCGCACGGCCGGTACCTAGTACGCAAACGTAAGTGTCACGGGGCCGGCCGCTTGGGCGGCCGGCCCGCGTGCTTTTCGACACACATCCGTGCCGGTACTAGGTACCGGCCGTTGGTGAAGTACCGGCCGTGGTACGTGCTGGCGGCTAGCCTCCTCAGCGTGCGTTTCCAGCATGTACTGGTTGTCGGTGCCGGGCAGATGGGCGGCGGTATCGCGCAGGTTGTGGCCGCGTCCGGCCGCCGCGTCTCGCTCTACGACAGCGCTCCCGGCGCCGTCGAGCGCGGCCTCGCGGCGATAGAGCGCAGCCTCGGCAAGCTCGCGGAGAAGGGCGGTCCCGATCCGGCGGGTGTGCTCGCCCGGATCGCCGCCGTCCCCGAGATCGTCCCCGCCGACCTGATGATCGAGGCCGTCGTCGAGGACGCCGAGGTGAAGGCCGGCATCTTCCGCCGCGCCGACGAGGTGCTCCCGCCGGAGGCGATCCTCGCCTCGAACACCTCGTCGATCCCGATCACGAGCCTCGCCGCGGTGACGGGCCGTCCCGACCGCGTCGTCGGCATGCACTTCTTCAACCCCGTGCCCGTGCTCCAGCTCGTCGAGGTCATCCGCGGCCTCGAGACCTCCGACGAGACGGCCGCTGCGATCGTCGGGCTCGCACAGGACCTCGGGAAGACGCCGGCCGAGGCCCGCGACCTTCCCGGCTTCGTCTCGAACCGGATCCTCATGCCCTTCATCAACGAGGCCGCCTACGCGCTGCTCGAGGGCGTCGCCGAGCCGGAGGCGATCGACCTGATCGCGAAGCTCGGCTTCGCCCATCCGATGGGGCCGCTCGCGCTCGCCGACCTGATCGGCCTCGACACCTGCGTCGCGATCATGGAGGTGCTCCACCGCGGCCTCGGCGACCCGAAGTACGCCCCGTGCCCGCTCCTGCGCCAGTACGTGCAGGCCGGCCGTCTCGGCCGCAAGGCCGGCCGCGGCTTCTACAGGTACGCGTAACCCGTTCGAGGGATTCTTGCGCCGGGGCGCTTCCCGGTAGGCAAAACGGGGGAAACTGCAGATTCCATGAGGATCCTGCTGGTCGACGACGAGCCCGCGCTCCGGGAGCTGCTCCGGATCACCTTCGAAGGCGCTGACGTCGTCGTGGAAGAAGCCGGGTCCGCCGCCGAGGCGAAGGCGAAGGTCCATTCGTCCCGCCCCGACCTGATCGTGCTCGACGTGCGCATGCCGGGCATCGGCGGCGCCGAACTGTGCGCGGACCTCAAGGGCTCGGCGGCGACGCGCGAGATCCCGATCGTGCTCCTCACCGGCGCGGACGCCGAGGAGGCACGCCGCGTCCAGAGCGCCGGCGCGGAGGCGCTCCTGCACAAGCCCTTCAGCCCCCTCGAGCTGCTCGCCGTCGTCGAGCGCCTGACGCACAACGGCTTGGCGCTTCCGGCGACGCGTCCACGTGTAGTCGGGAACGGCAAGGACGAGGAGCTGCTCCTCTACGCGCACGACCTGCGGCACTTGCTCGCGATCGAGCGAACGCAGCGCGCGCTACTGGAGAAGTCGTACCTCGAGACGGTCACGGCCCTCGCGACCGCGCTCGAGTGGAAGGACACCGGCACGCACGACCACTCCCAGCGCGTCATGCGCTACGCGCTCGATCTCCTGTCTGTGATCGATCCGGACTTCGTCGAGCGCGACCGAGGCATCGAATACGGCTTTCTCCTGCACGACGTCGGCAAGATCGGGATCCCCGACCAGATCCTCAACAAGCCGGGGCCGCTGACCCCGAGCGAGCGGGCGCGGATGGAGAAGCACACGCTGCTCGGCGAGCAGATGCTTTCCGAGGTCGCCGTTCTTCAAGGCGCGGGCCTCCACGTCGTGCGGTCCCATCACGAGCGCTGGGACGGGGCCGGCTACCCCGACGGGCTCCGCGCCCACGAGACGCCGCTCTGCGCCCGCGTGTTCGCGGTCGCCGACACGCTCGACGCAATGACGAGCGACCGGCCCTATCGGCGTGCGCTCGGCTGGGAGGATGCGCGAGAGGAGATCGCCGCCCAGTCCGGCCGCCAGTTCGATCCCGTCGTCGTGGAGGCCTTCCACGACTGCGAGCCGAAGCTCCTCGCGGCATTCCGCGCAACGGTCGCAGCCTGAGCCAGCCGCGCCGGCTAAGAGCTGGTTGTCTTGCGCGAACTCGTCGGAAGGCCGCACGCGCGATCGGCGCGCCCTCGAGTCATTGCGCCCTGGTCGTCAGAGCGTAATCACGGTCTTGCCGCTGGCGGGTCGCGTCTGCGCCGAGCTCATGGCACCGGGTGCTTCCTCCAGGGATATACGGGTGATTGGCGGTGAGACGATGCGCTTGTCAGCGATGGCTTCTGCCACCCGCTCGAAGAGCTCGCTCGACGGCTGCAAGGCGAAGTTGATGCCGGTGATCGCGGTTGTCCCTAGTGCCTCTTCATCAGCGACATATTGTGTTGTCACCGCCGTACCGCCTGGTCTGACCAGCGACGCCAGCGCGGCAAAGGCGGTCGCGTCGCTCACCAGGTCGATCAGGGCATCGACGCCGTTGGGGTGCCCCTGTCGTACCGCCTCCACCAGTGGGACCTCTGTGTGGTCGATGGTCTCGATTGCGCCATAAGCGCGCATACGCTCGGCATCCTGGGCGTGCACGTTCGCAATCACCTTTCCCCCGGAGTTCACCGCGAACTGAGTAGCGAACGAACCAACGCCGCCACCCGCACCGACGATCAGCACCGTCTTATCCCTGAGCGGTTCGAGCAACTCCACCAAGGCGAGTCCCGCGCCACCCGCCGTGGGCAGAGCCGCCGCCACAACGTCATCGAGTCCGGCGGGAACCCTCGCCAGCGGCGCATCCTCGCCGACGGCTACGTACTCGGCGTACGTTCCAGCCGAGCCGAGCGGGGCGATCAACAACTGGCCGAACAGATCGTCGCCCACCGAAAACCGCGACTCCCCTTCGCCAAGCTCCTCGACTACGCCCGCGCCATCAGCACCGAGCACCATCGGGAACGTCGCTGGCATCGGCTTCCAATCGCCGGAGGCGAGCATGCGATCCATTGGGTTCATACCGGCCGCTCGCAACTTGAGCAGTACCTGTGCGTGTCCCGGTTGGGGCATCGGCACCTCCGCCACGGCGGGAACAGCTCCATACTCGGTGACCGTGATTGCACGCACGTCCGCCTCCTTCCGCTTGTTGGGTAACCCGGCGAGCTCTACCCTGCCCCCAAGTAGCGAGCATGATCGGCGTCCCCCGCTTCCTCGTCATGCCCTCGAGAGCCCAGGAGAAACCGTGGGCTTGCTCTGGCAGGTTTTCTGGGCTGCCTGGAAGATCGGTGAGTTCGGATCGACGCCGCCTTTGCCGCCGTACGCTTGGCTGACCCCTCCCTTCGAGAAGGTCGGGTCAGGGTAGTTCGGCACTCCGTGCGAGCGCATGCACGCCGCGAAGGCAAGCACGCGCGCTTTCAGCTTCTGCTGCTGCGCCTGGCTCAGTGTCTTCCCTGGTGGGAGCAGATGCTGACAGTCGACCTCTGCCTTCTGAAACAACGGCGAGCTCGGATTGAGCGACGGCGAGGTGGTGATAGTGAGCGTTCCCGTGGCGTCCGGGTCGGGGAAAGTAGGTACCCCGTGCGAGCGCATGCAGACGGTGAACCTGACCCCGGCCGGGCCGGTGCCCACCTGCGTCGACATGCTGCCTCCGAATCCGCCACCACCCGGCGGGAACCTCAGGCTGGTGTCCGCGCTGCCGCTCCTGCTCGAGGATGTCGTTGCGAGGCTCGCGACCGACGGCGACTCCGTGCCGCCGCCGCAGCCGGCGGCAGGTAACGCGAACCCCGTGACGAGCAAAAGCACCGCGCGTGGCGATCCTCGGCCCTTCATTCCGTGAGGGAAGCACAGCCGTTTAAGACGCCTCTAAAGAGCGAGCTCTCGCTCGTCGCGCTCGCGGAGTGTCGACCGTTATCGAATCCCTCGAAGGAGGCATTCCCCACGCCGGTTGGTTCGCGTGACAATCGACCTTCTTGTCGCCGCTTCTCTGGACGCAGAAGCAGGATGTCGGCCCGCGTGCGCGACTCGGCGCCGGTGCGGCCTACGACGTGGCGCGCGGCTGTGTCGTGCTTTTCGGCGGTACGGCGCTTACGGGCGGATCGTTCGGCGACACCTGGGAATGGGATGGAACCGACTGGACACAGGTCGAGGACACCGGGCCGGATGCGCGGTCGGGTCATCACCTCGCCTATGACGCGAACCGCTCGCGCGTCGTCCTCTTCGGCGGCAAAGCGACTGACGGCACGTTGCGAGGCGACACCTGGGAGTGGGACGGGACGCAATGGACGCAGATGGAAGACACCGGTCCCGACGCGCGTACCGACCTGCAGCTCGCGTTCGACGCGACGCGCACGAAGACGGTCCTTTTCGGAGGTCTTGCGACGGGCAACGCTCTGCGCGCCGACACGTGGATGTGGGACGGCCAACAGTGGACACAGGTGCAGGACAGCGGCCCGGCCGCGCGACATGCCCATGCCCAGACATACGACGCGGTGCGCAACCAGGTTGTTCTCTTCGGAGGTGACATCGGCACGGGCGTTGTCGGCGACACCTGGTGCTGGGACGGCACCAATTGGACGCAGCGCGCACACTTCGGGCCCCCACCGGCAGCGTTCGCGGGGCTCGTTTTCGACGGGACGTTCGCGCTGCTCTACGGCGGCGTCGCGTCACTCTCCGATCCGAACGCGAAGGTCTTCGCGGGGACGTGGCAGTGGGACGGCGCTCACTGGACGCAGCGCCAGGACATCGGCCCTGGAGCCCGCTCCGCGATCGGGTTCGCGTTCGATGCCGGGCGCAGCAACGCCGTCATCTTCGGCGGCCTCGCCGTTGCTCCCGCCGACCCGACCGCACCGGACCATCTACTCGGAGACACGTGGGAGGAACAGGGCTCCGGCCCACCCGCGCAGGTGACAGCGCTGACGGTCTCTCCGGACACGGTCGCCGCAGGCGACTCGACCACGCTCGCCGCCCAACTCTCCCAGCGCGCCCCCGCAGGCGGCGCAACCGTCGTCGTGACCGCGACCGGCGCAACGGGCGTGCCAAACGTGATCATTCCCGCGGGCGCGACATCGGCGAATGTCCTCTACACGGTGCCTCCGGAGACTCAGCCGGGCGACGTGACGCTGACGGGACAGCTTGCAGGCAGCACCGCGACGGCCACGCTGCACGTCACCGCCCCGGGCGGCAGCGCGACGATGGCGTCCTACACGCTCACGCCGACGACAATACAAAGCGCGCAAGGTGGAACGCTCCTCTTCCAGGTCGACCTGACCGCCCCCGCTCCGCAGGGAGGCGTCTCGATCGCGATCACCTACCAGGGGAGCGCCGTCACCTCGATCTCCATCGCGGCGGGTGCCACGAGTGGGCAAGCGTCGATCGGGCTCTCGCCCGGATCGATACCGCCGGGCCAATATCCGCTCGTCGCGACTCTCGGTGGCCAGACCCTGACGCAGACGCTGACCTCCGTCTAGCCGGCATGAGGACCCTCGGCGGGCGCGCGCCTTGTGGCGATAGCCCTCCCGCCTGCGCCCGTATTCGGGAATGTCACTCGACGCCAGGAGCTCGTCGGTGATTCCTTCAAGCTGTCGGTTCTCGAGCAGGCGGGTCAGCAGGCTCACCGCCATGCGCCCCATCTCGGCGAGCGGCTGCCGGACAGTGGTGAGGGTCGGTGTCACCATCGTCGGCGACTGAAGACGGGGCTGCGGATCCGTGGAGCTCGCCATTGTTAACCGGTTCGGCGGAGCCTAGAGTGGCGTGTACGGCGCAGGCAGTCCGCGAAGACGAGGGTTGATGGCCAGAGCAATCCGTGGCGTTCTTGAGGTGGTGGGCGCGGCCGTGCTCGTGCTCGCGGCGGCGCCGGCAGCGCCGGCCGCCGTCCCCAAGTCTTGTCCCTCTGCGTCGATCGTGAGCGCTGCGCTGGGAACGAAGGCGAGCGCGCCTAGACTCGCCAAGAACCCGTACGGCATCACCTGCACGTACGGCACCAACGCGCTGGCGCCGAAGGTCGAGTTCCAGCTCGACACTGCGGCGACCTTCGCAGCCGGCGAGAAGGCAGCGAACGCCGCTCTCCACGTCACCAAGATTCAGCACCTGGGGAAAGCGGCATGGGCACCCAAGACTGGCGGTTTCCTCTACGTCTTCACCGGCAGCTACTCGATCAAGATCCTCGCCGTGCCCGTTAGTCTCCCCAAGCTCGAGGCCTTGGCGCGGAAACTGCTCTAGTAGCGCTCCTCGACGTGTGGGGCGTTTGCGAGCGGAGCTGTTCTGGCGTGCGCCACCGTCACCCGAGTTTCGCCGGATGTGAACCTCCGTGCAAACGTGGGCCGGGGATGCAAAGGAAGTCTGCCGACGAAAGGGTGGGAGCTACGTCGTGCGCGATCTCGTCGGGCGTGGACCGGGACCGAGATCTGAACGGTCAGGTTCGTGTCCATGTTGGCGACGCTGAAAGATCGCATGCGTTGTGTTTCGTTGCGGCCTGAGCACGGCGAGTGTGTTACGCCATTGTCCGCGCCGCGCGCTCCTCATCGCGAAGCGCAGGTCGTTCACCTCGCTTCGGAAGCCGACGCCGGTGCGGTAAGCCCCCACTCGCGGTGGTCGGCCACACAGCAAGTCGGCCC
>CAZXZX010000091.1:0-7288 GCA_964645445.1 uncultured Gaiellales bacterium | reverse complement strand
GGTGCCGTCGGGTGCCTCCTCCTGATCAAGGCGACCCTGATGGCGGCGCAACGACGCAGACGTCCGAGCGCCGCGCCGTCCGAGGAGGACGCGTGATCGGCCCAGGTGTCAACCCTGGGTCTGCGCCGTCCAGGTCCCGGTCGAAGTGCAGGTGCCGCTGCCGTCGTTGAACGTGAGGCTGATTTGGAGCGTGCCGCTTCCGCTGCCGGAGCTCGTCAGCTCGCCGGCGAAGTCGGCCGATCCGGCCGCGTTGGAGTACGTGATCGTGATGGACGCCGACACCGATCCGTCCGACTGTATGGGGATGGCGCCGTTCACAGTGGTGACCGGTCCGCTGAGGTTGTAGTCGTTCGGGCAGTGACCGTTGAAGTCGAAGGTGAGATTCAGCAGGCTTGTTCCCTGAACGTCGAAGCTGAACGTCGACCCATCCGAGTACGTCCCGCCGTAGTGCCCCGTCTTGAACGGCGGGGGCGGGGGAGGAGGAGGCGGCGGCGGCGGTGGAGGCGGCGGAGCAGACTCGGCCTTGAAGAACGCATGGACGACCCGCGAGCCGGTCATCTTCACGGTGCACGTGAAGCTCCTACCGCAGGGCGCGCTCCAGTGCGAGAACGCGACACCGGAGCCGGGCCTCGCGATGAGCGTGATCTTCGCGCCCGCCTTCGTGCGCAGCTGACACCTCGGCCGGCAGCTGATCCCCGCAGGCGTCGATGTGACCACCCCGCCGCCGCTGACCGCGACCGTCAGCGTCGGCTTCGACGCTGCGCCGGACGCTGCGCCGGCCAGCGCCAGTGCCGCGGTCACGACTACCCCGATGCGGAAAAGCGTCTTCACACCTGCCTTGCCAATTGACGGTATGCCCGTGCACCACGGGAGTCAAGATGCCGATTCGGTTGTCGGATTTCAGGCTCGCGGCAGGTTCCGGAACACCGACCACGCCGGTTTCTTCACGTTCGTGACCGTCTCGAGGCCCGACTGCCAGCCGGTGATCTGCGGCTGGTCGCGGACGAGGAACCAGAGCAGCATGTCGATCCGCGGATTCGCACGCGCGATCGCGTATGCCTGCCTGAGGTAGGCGGCCTGCTTCGCCCAGCTCACACCCAGGATCGTGGGGTCGGGCGGCCTCGTCTGGTAGCCGTACTCGGTGATCCACAAGTGCTTCGGCCCGTACATGCGCGATATCGCCGACAGGAGCAGCCCGATGTTCCCGAGCTGGATGCGGCGCCGGTCGTTCCCCTTCGGCACGTAGCTCGGAGGCTCGTTGCCGGCCGACGCATATGGGTTGTGCGCATAGGCGTCGAAGCGCTTCATCCCGTAGCGGTGCGCGGCGATGAGGAAGCTGAGCGGGTCGACCGAGGCACGGCTCGAGCCGGCGTTGTCGTTGCCCCGCGGGTCGGTGACGCCACAGGCGACCTTCTCGCCCGAGACGGTGTGGATGCCGGCGTAGATCGCGTTGCAGATGCGCGCGTACTGGTAGGCGCTCTCGACCCGCCAGTGGCCCTTCACGCGCTTGTACTGAGGCGTGAGGAAGACGGGGTTGTTCGGCTCGTTCCAGGCCGTCCACATCTTCACCGCCGGAATCGGTGTCCCCGTCTGCGCGTTGGGATCGACGTAGCTGCCGCTGTAGCGCTTCGCAGCGGCCTGCGCGAATTGCCGCAGCGCGGTGAAGCTCGTCGGCGCGTGGTTCTCCCCCGCGCCGCGGTTGGCCCATGACGGCGTCCCGACGATGGAGAAGAGGAGCTTGATCCCGGATGTGGAGGCGTAGCCCGCGATCCGGTCGTACAGCGACCAGTCGTACGCGGGATCCGCCGGATCGGCTGCGTTCGCGGGCTTCGTGTTCGCGACCGCCCACTTGTTGCCGCCCCAATACATGTTCACGCGCAGCACTTGCGTGCGCAGCGATTGGAGGGTCTCGAACGCCGCGGGCGGGTCGTCGCCGTACAGCGTGAAGGCTTCGTCGTTGATGCCCGTGAGCAGGTGTGTCGACCGTGATGCTGCGGTCACGGACGATGCCGCCAGCCCGGCGACGACCAGCGCCACGGCGGTGGCGCGCGCGATTCGCTTGTTCACGTCGGAGACCCTCCTCGGCTCGGGTTCCGTCCCGCCGTACCCGTCAGGAAACGTTCAGAACCTCGACTTACGTAAATCCGTACCCTTTGCACCATGTTCCTTTTCACCAAGCCAGCGCACATGATCACGCCGGAGGAGGCTCTCCCCGGCCGCAGCGAGCCGATGCCGGTGCCCGACCGGCACGAGGTGCTCGGAAACCCGATCGCTCCGCCGTTCCCCGAGGGTCTCGAGCAGGCCGTCGTCGGGATGGGCTGTTTCTGGGGTGCGGAGCGCGTCTTCTGGCGCGCCCCTGGCGTCTACACGACCGCAGTCGGATATGCGGGCGGCTACACGCCCAACCCGACCTACGAAGAGGTCTGCTCCGGGCGAACCGGCCACACGGAGGCCGTGCTCGTCGTCTTCGATCCGAAGGTCACGAGCTACGAGGAGATCCTTCGACTCTTCTGGGAGAACCACGATCCGACGCAGGGAAACCGCCAGGGGAACGACGTCGGGACGCAGTACCGCTCGGCCGTCTACTGGACGAGCGACGCGCAGCGCGAGGCCGCGGAGGCGTCGCGCACGATGTTCCAGGCCGAGCTCGCGAAGGCGGGCTACGGCGAGATCTCGACCGAGATCGCCGAGGCCGGCCCGTTCTACTACGCCGAGCCGTACCACCAGCAGTACCTCGCGAAGAACCCGAACGGCTACTGCGGGCTCGGCGGCACCGGTGTCGCATGCCCCGTGGGTCTCACCGTCTGACGGGAAGAAAGCGCTCTACGCCGTCTCACCGCCGTCGATCGCGATCGCCGCGCCCGTGATGTAGGCGGCGTCGTCGCTCGCGAGGAAGGCGAACAGCGCCGCGATCTCCTCGGGCTCCGCGTGTCGCTCGAGCGGGATCATCTCGTTGACGGCGGCGAGCATCTCCGCGGTGTACTCGGCCCGCTGCATCGGCGTCAGGACGTAGCCGGGGCAGACGGCGTTCACGCGAATGCGCGGCGCGAGCTCGCGCGCCATCGTCCGGGCCAGCAGGATCACCCCGGCCTTCGACGCGTTGTAGTCGGCGTAGTTCTCGTGCCCGGTTAACCCGTTCGTCGACGCGGTCATGAGGATGACGCCGGTCTCCATTCGCCGCGCGGCCTGCTGCGCGCAGTGGAAGACGCCGGTGAGGTTCACGTCGAGGACGCGTCGCCAGTCATCCTCGGCGATCTCGAGAAAGGGGCTGCGGATGGAGATGCCGGCGTTCGCGACGAGCACATCGACGGCTCCGATCTGCTCGAACGCGCGCTCGACCTGCGCGGCGTCGGCGACGTCGCAGACGATGGTGTCCTCGCCGTCGTCGACGGCGATGCTGACGACGCGCGCCCCTTCCTCGGCGAAGCGCCGGCAGGTCGCCTCGCCGATGCCGCTCGTTCCGCCGGTGACGACGACCCGCTTGCCTTCCAATCCCTTCACTGCAGGCGTTCGGCGAGATAGCGCAGGGCGATCGGATACCGGTACTCGATTGCGCGGTGCGTCGCGTCGAAGAGCTCGAAGAGGACGTCGTCGACTCCGATGTGCCCGAGCGCTCGACGGAACGCCTCGGCTCCGAGGTCGAGGTAGAACTGGTCGCGCGTGCCCGCGTCGATGTAGATCGCCCGCAGGCCGCGCAGCGCATCCGCATGACGCTCGGCCATGCGAACCGGGTCCCACGCGAGCCATCGCTCCCAGACATCCGGCCGCAGCTCGCCGGTCTCGGGCACGAACGGGAGCTCGCCGGGCGAGTAGCACTCGGCCATCGCGAAGGTGTTCAAGAGCGGGAAGTCGCTCGACTTCGTGAACGCCGGCCGCGAGCGGAAGTCCTCCCAGAATTTCTCGAACGACCCGTCGTAGTTGTCACGCAGCGCGCGCGCCGCTTCGCGGAAGTCCGGCAGGTAGCAGACCTCGAACAGGGCGTCGCCGGCATGCGTCGCGAGACCGTGGAAGAGATCCGGCCGCAGCATCGGCGTCACCATCGCGCCGTAGCCGCCGCTCGACTTCCCGGTGATCCCGCGCGCCGTCGTCGGATACCGCGCGTCGATGAACGGGACGATCTCCTCGCACAGATACGTGTGGTAGTTGCCCGTCCCGGCGGAGTCGATGAATTGGGAGCCGCCGTACGAGGTCCACGCATCGACGAAGACGACGCGCGCGGGCGGGCATCCTTCCTCGGCAAAGAGGCGGTCGACGAGCTCCGGCACGGTGGGGCGGAACGCCGAGCGGTTCCGCCACATGTCGATCTGGCCCGTGTGCCCCTGGATGAGATAGAGCGCGGGCAGCGGCATGTCGCCGACACCCGGCGGGACGTACACCCAGAGCGGCCGCCGCGCCGGATCGCCCAGCGGGTTGCCGGCGAGCGCGGCGCTGTCGATCTCGTGCTCGTCGAGGCGACCGGCGAGCTCCTTCGACCACGGCTCCATCGCCGGCAGACCCTACACTCGCTCCATGCGTCGATTCCCCCCGCTCGCCGCACTGGTCCTCGTGCTGGTCCTCGCCGCCTGCGGCAGCGGATCGAGCAAGCCGTACACGGCGGGCGGCACGAAGGCGTGCTTCGTCCAGCAGGGCTTCACCGGCGTGACGACCAATGCGGTGAAGGTGGGATTCATCGCGGCGTTCGCCGCCAACGGCGGGCTGCAGGCGAAGTCCAAGACCGGCAACGTGGTGACGATCGCCTTCACCGACGGGCCGGGAAGCGTCCCCGGAACCGAGAGGGCGTTCCGGCGGAACGCGCCGCCGACCCTTCGCCCGCACATGAGCGACATCATGGAAAGCCAGGGCAACGCGGTGCTCGTGTGGACGGTGTCGCCGACGTCGGACGAGCTCTCCGCAGCCGAGCGCTGCCTGGCGCCGTAGCTAGAATCGTCCGCATGGCCGAGTACGGGACGATGCGCGTGAAAAGCGGTCTCGCCGAGATGCTCAAGGGCGGGGTGATCATGGACGTCGTCGACGCCGAGCAGGCGAAGATCGCCGAGGCGTCGGGCGCGGTCGCGGTCATGGCGCTCGAGCGCGTGCCCGCCGACATTCGCCGTGACGGCGGGGTCGCGCGCATGTCCGACCCGGAGAAGATTCGTGAGATCCAGGAGGCCGTCAGCATTCCGGTGATGGCGAAGTGCCGCATCGGCCACTTCGCCGAGGCGCAGATCCTCCAGGCGCTCGAGATCGACTACATCGACGAGTCGGAGGTGCTGACGCCCGCCGACCTCGAGCATCACGTCGACAAATGGCGCTTCACCGTCCCATTCGTGTGCGGAGCGACCAATCTCGGCGAGGCGCTCCGGCGCATCGCGGAGGGCGCGGCGATGATCCGCACGAAGGGCGAGGCCGGCACCGGCGACATCGTCAACGCGGTCACGCACATGCGGTCGGTCTTCGGTCACATCCGGCGGCTCACCTCGCTCGCCGAGGAGGAGCTGTACTCGGAGGCGAAGGTCCTGCAGGCACCGTACGAGCTCGTGCGGTGGGTGGCCGAGAACGGGAAGCTCCCGGTCGTGACGTTCACGGCCGGCGGGATCGCGACGCCCGCGGACGCGGCGCTCTGCATGCAACTCGGCGCGGACGGCGTCTTCGTCGGCTCGGGCATCTTCAAGTCCGGCGATCCCGAGCTGCGCGCGAAGGCGATCGTCGAGGCGACGACGCACTTCCAGGACGCGGACATTCTGGCCCGCGTGTCCGCCGGCCTCGGCGAGCCGATGGTCGGCATCTCGACGGCGTCGCTCGATCCGAGCGAGCTGCTCGAGACCCGCGGCTGGTAGTCCGCCGGTAGTCCGTCCGGCCCGACGCGGATCATTACGCGAGGCAGTGCGGAAACCGGTCTGGAAGACGTCGTCCTTCCTCGTCTACACGGGCGGCCTCACGGTGCTCGCCGCAGCCATCGCCGCGCTCGGCTACCTCTCCGGCCACTACGGCAAGGGTGCGCTCACCGGATGGGCGCTGCTCATCCTCGTCGTCCTGTCCGCAATCGCGGAGTCGCTCCGCCGGCGCGGGCGCTGGGTCGCTGCCGGGCTCTTCGCCTTCGCCTCCGTCGTCGCGTGGGGCGTATTCGTCGGCGCGGCGTGGAGTTGGTTCGGCTGGCTGAAGCATTGGGACTCGGCCTTCGGCGGCTGGTCGATAGCGCATCTCTCGCTGGAGTTCCTCATCCTCGCCGCCGCGTTGAGCGACCGGCGCCGCTGGAGTTTCCCGTTCATCACGCTCATCTCTGCGGTGGCAGCTTGGTTCTTCGTCACCGACTTCGTCTCGAACGGCGGCGAGTGGACGTACGTCGTGACCCTCTTCGTCGGCCTCGCGTATCTCGTCGGCGGCACCATCAGCGGCCAGCCGTCCGCGTTCTGGCTCCACCTCGTCGGCGGCGTCCTCATCGGAGTGACGCTCGTGCACTGGTGGCACTCGACCGATACCGACTGGGCGCTCATCTCGGCGGCTGCGCTCGTGTACGTCGGGATCTCCTACGTGACGAAGCGCTCGAGCTGGGCCGTCCTCGGCACCGTCGGCTTCTTCGGCGCGACCGTCCACTATCTCTTCAGCACGGGCGGCACAGCGACCTTCGGCGGCGTGCAGATCGGCGTGCCCTCGATCAACGGCTGGTCGCCCTCGGTCGCCTTCGCGTGCCTCGGCTTCTGGCTCGTCCTGCTCGGGCTTGCGGCTCGGCGTCGAGCCGAGTAGGCGAATCTACAATGGCTGGGTGGGAAAGCCGCTTCGGATCGGCGTGCTCGCCGTGCAGGGGAACTTCCGGGAGCACGCGGCCGTGCTCCGCCGCCTCGGCGCGGAGCCGGTCGAGGTGCGCCTGCCCGAGCAGCTGGACGGCCTCGACGGCCTGATCCTGCCCGGCGGCGAGTCGACCGCGATCACGCGGCTCATGCGCTTGTACGGGCTCGACGAGGCGCTTCTCCGGTTCGCTGCGCCTGTCTTCGGGACGTGCGCGGGCATGATCGTTCTCGACCGCGACCACCTCGGCCTCGCCGATTTCCGTGCGCAGCGAAACGCGTTCGGCCGTCAGGTGCGGAGCTTCGAGGCCGACCTCGACATCGGCATGGGCGAGCCGGTCCGCGGCGTCTTCATTCGCGCGCCGTGGATCGAGGACGCCGGTCCGGAAGTCGAGATCCTCGCCGAGGTGGACGGTCATGCGGTGCTCGCACGGCAGGGGCGAATCCTCGTCGCCGCGTTCCATCCGGAGCTGACGGACGACACGCGTGTCCACGAGCTCTTCTTGAACCTCGTACGGGAGGGA
>CAZXZX010000090.1:0-4665 GCA_964645445.1 uncultured Gaiellales bacterium | reverse complement strand
CTGGAGGCGCGCGGCGAGGTTGACCGCCTCGCCGGTGGCGAACGTCGAGTCGGACTCGTCGGCGACGACCTCGCCCGCCTCGATCCCGACCCGCGAGTCGAGCCCGAGATCCTTGACGCGCTCGACGGTCGTGAGCGCGGCCCGGATCGCGCGCTCGGCGTCGTCCTCGTGTGCGAGCGGGACGCCGAAGGCGGCCATGACGGCGTCCCCGGCGAACTTCTCCACCGTGCCACCGTGGGTGACGATGCAGTGGGAGACCTGGTCGAAGAAGCGGCCGACGCGCCGGCGAACGACCTCGGGATCGGCGTCTGCGACCAGCTCGGTCGACGCGACGAGGTCGACGAACAGCACTGTGGCGAGCTTGCGCTCCATGGACGCATGGTATGCGGAGCGCCTCTCGTTACGATCCGCGCCGGTGCTCGACCCCAGGGTCTTCAAGGCGTACGACGTGCGCGGGATCTATCCCGACCAGATCGACGAGGCCGGTGGGGAGGCGATCGGACGCGCGTACGTCGAGCAGTTCGAGCCGCGCCGGATCGCGGTCGGGCGCGACATGCGCCTCTCGTCGCCGGAGATGCAGGCAGCCGTGATCCGCGGGGCCTCCGGCGCGGGCACCGAGGTGCTCGACCTGGGACTCGTCGGGACGGAGATGGTCTATTTCGCGGTCGGCTCGCTCGGCCTCGACGGCGGGATCGCCGTCACCGCCTCGCACAATCCCAAGGAGTACACGGGCATGAAGATCGTGCGCCGCGGCGCGCTCCCGGTCGGCGGCGACTCCGGGTTGCTCGAGGTGCGCGACCGGGCGGTGTCTCCCGCGGACACGTCTCGCGACGTGGTCGCGGGACATGTCCAGGAGTACGACATCTGGCCGGCGTACGTCGACCGGGTGCTGTCGTTCGTGGACGTGTCCGCGATCAAGCCGCTGCGCGTCGTCATCGACGCGGCCAACGGGATGGCCGGCGCGATGCTGCCGCCCGTGCTCGACCGGCTCCCGGTGGATGCGGTGCGCTGCTTCTTCGATCCCGACGGGTCGTTCCCCGACCACGAGCCGAACCCGCTGCTCCCGGAGAACCGCGAGTTCATCGTCTCCAGGACGCTCGAGGAGCGTGCCGATCTCGGTGTCGCGTTCGACGGTGACGCGGACCGCTGCTTCTTCGTCGACGACACCGGCGAGTTCGTCCCGGGCGACTTCGTGACCGCGCTGTTCGCCGAGGCGGTGCTCGACAAGGAGCCCGGCGCGAAGATCATCTACGACGTCCGGGCGAGCTGGGCGGTGCCCGAGACGATCGAGCGCGCCGGAGGCGTGCCACTCGTCAACCGCGTCGGGCACGCCTTCATCAAGGAGCGGATGCGCAAGGAGGACGCGGCTTTCGCGGGCGAGGTCTCCGGCCACTATTACTTCCGCGACTTCACGCAGGCGGACTCCGGCGTGATCCCGTTCCTGCTCATGCTCGAGCTGATCTCGAAGCGTGGGGAGCCGCTGTCGGAGATCCTCGCGCCGCTGCGGGAGCGCTACTTCATCACGGGCGAGATCAACACACCGGTGTCCGACGTGGCTCTGAAGCTGCAGGAGCTGAAAGAGCGCTACGCGCAGGAGGCACGCATCTCCCACCTCGACGGGATCTCCGTCGACGGCGACGGGTGGCACTTCAACGTCCGGCCGTCGAACACGGAGCCCCTGCTCCGACTGAACCTCGAGGCGCGGACGCGCGAGGTCATGGAGCGCAAGCGCGACGAGGTGCTCGAGCTCATCAGGGCGTAGCGACCCCGCGGGTCTCGAAGGCACGGACCGCCTCGAGGGCCTCAGAGGCCGGGACACGTCCATGGTGGACGAGGTCGGCGAGGTTGACTCGCGCACGCTCGGGCGAGGTGCCGAAGAGCTCGAGGACCTCCTCGACCATGAGCCAGCGCGGTGCCGGCTCTACGCCGACCGCCGCTCGATAGCTGCTGTCTCGCCAATCTGCCGCAGTCTCGACGACATGTGCGGCAACCGGATTCCTGTTCACGTAGGCAATCGACGAGATCAGATGCGCGTCGGTGGCGACTTCGACGCTGAAAAAGCGATTCTGAAACAGGTGGCCCGTCCGACCGTGGCGACGATTGACCGCATTCGCATGGCGGCTGAGAAGCACCTGCATACCGGCCGAAATCCCACCCTCAGAAGCTCGCCCGACGAAATGAACGTGCGTCGTCATCAGACACCAGGCAAGCAGTTCCCAGCCGAAAGCGTGAGCAGTGTCAGCGAGCCGCGAACGAAAGAGCGACCGGTCGAAAGCGTCGCGAACGATCCAGCCGCCGTTGTTTCCGCGCGAGATGACGTGATGTATCGAGCCGGCGGCAATTCGACGAATCGGGGAGGCGATGCGTCGACGCTAGCCGGCCGATCCCCGCTGCCCGAACCTTCGGGGCGCGTTGGCACAGATCCGCGCGTCTCTCGCGACGGTCCTCAGAGGAGAGGACCTGTCCCGAACGGACGCTGCGTAGGATCAGTCGCGATGGGCGACGCCAGAGGGCCGTTCAAGTTCTCGGCTCGGACGCGGGTCGGGTTCTCGGACACCGACGCGCAGGGGATCGTCTACTACGGCCGCTACAACCCGTACTTCGACCTCGCTCGGGTCGAGTATCTGCGCATGCTCGGGCTGCTGCACCGGCGCGAAGGCGGCGACTTCGTGATGCGCGCCAACGACGTCGAGTACTTCGCTCCCGCGATGTTCGACGACGAGATCGAGGTGTTCGTCCGCGTCCGGCAGATCGGCCGCACGAGCGTCACGTTCGAGTTCGCCGCCTTCCGCCTCCCCGAGGACGTGCTCATGGTCACGGCCCATCAGACGCTCGTCTACGTCGACCTTCCGGAACGGAAGGCATGCCCCGTTCCCGAGGAGTTCCGCCGCGCCGTCACGGCGTTCGAAGGCGACGATGCCGACGCCTAGCACGGCCGGCGCACTCGAGGCGATCGACGGGATCCTCGACCGCGGCGGCGACGCGGACGAGGTGCTCCGCGACGTCGTCGGCGCGCTGACCGAGCGAGCGGGCTACGCGTGGGCGGGCGTCTTCTTCACGGAGGAGGGCGTGCTGCAACTCGGCCCGCAGGCCGGAGAGCCGGACGAGAGCCGGCGGACGACCGTCGACGTCGTCTGGAGCGGCGCCCGCGTGGCCGTGCTCGCGGTCGACGGAGCCCCGCCGGAGGACGCCGCGTTTCTCGAACGTGTCGCAATGCTCGTCTCAGGACAGTGCCTCGTCGGTTGGGACACGGGCGGCGAGCCCTGGGAGAGCTGAGCCGGGAGGCTAGGACGGCGTCACGCGGTACGCGTCGAAGACCGCGTCGACGTTCCGCAGCGCGACGAGGAGCGTTCGGAGGCCCTTCACGTCCCCGACCTCGACGACGTACCAGTTCCGCGCCATCTGGTCCTCGACGCTGCCGCCGTACGACACGATGTTGGCCCCGTGCTCGGCGAAGGTGCGCGCCACGTCCTCGAGCAGCCTCGGGCGATCCCACGAGTCGACTGCGATCTGGACGCGGAAGCTCTGGGAGACGCCGCCCTCCCACTCCACCGGAGTGAACCGTTCCGGGTTCCGACGCAGCGCGCGCACGTTCGGGCAGTCGTCGCGGTGGATCGTGATCCCCTTGCCGAGCGAGATGTAGCCGACGATGTCGTCGCCTGGGACGGGCGTACAGCACTTCGCGAGCCGCACGAGGACGTCCTCGACGCCGACGACCTTGATTCCGTAGTTCCCGCTCGCGAGAGCCTCGCGCGCCTTCGGCGCCTTGCGCGACACCGCCTCCTCGGAGACGACCTCCTCGACCTTGAGCCGCTGCAGGACCTTGTTGACGATCGTCGTCGCGGTCAGCTTCCCCGAGCCGAGCGCGAGGTAGAAGTCCTCCGCCTTCTTGTAGCCCGACTCGCGGATCACTCCCGCGAGCACGGCCGAGCCGGCGAGCTTGCGGTACGGAAGGTTCTGCGCCTTGAGTGCCTGCTCGAGCGACTCGCGCCCCTTGGCCTCGAGGTCCTCCTTCTGCTCGCGCGAGAAGAATTGCCGGATCTTGCTGCGTGCGCGCGACGACGCGACCAGCGAGAGCCAGTCGCGCGACGGCCCGCGACCGCCCTTCGACGTCAGGATCTCGACGCGGTCTCCGTTCCGCAGGTGGTAGTGGAGCGGCACGATCCGGCCGTTGACCTTCGCGCCGACGGTGCGATGGCCGATGTCGGTGTGAACGGCGTATGCGAAGTCGATCGGCGTCGAGCCGGCCGGCAGCATCTTGACCTGGTTCTTGGGAGTGAGGACGTAGACCTCCTCGTCGAAGAGGTCGGTGCGGAAGCTCTTCACGAACTCCTGCGCGTCGTCCTCGTCGGCGTGGATGTCCATGAGCTGCTTGACCCAGGCGTTCCACTCCTGGTCGGCGTGCGTCGCCCGCTTGCCCTTCCCCGAGTACGCCCAGTGTGCGGCGACGCCGAGCTCGGCCATCTCGTGCATCTCGCGCGTGCGCACCTGGATCTCGAGCGGCCGGCCCTCCGGCCCGATCACGGTCGTGTGCAGCGAGCGGTAGCCGTTGAACTTCGGCATCGCGATGTAGTCCTTGAAGCGGCCGGGCATCGGCTTCCAGAGGGAATGGATCAGGCCGAGCGCGCCGTAGCAGTCGCGCGTCCCCTCCTCGCCGTCGCGCTC
>CAZXZX010000089.1:0-49264 GCA_964645445.1 uncultured Gaiellales bacterium | reverse complement strand
TCACGCCTGCGGCCCACACGACGGTGCGCGCCGCGATGCGCGCGTCGTCGACGGTCACGCTCTCGGGGTCGATGCCCGTGACAGCGCGGCCGGTGAGGACGGTCACGCCGAGCTTCTCGAGGGAGCGCTGCGCCTTCGCCGACAGTGACGGGGGGAACGTCGTCAGCACGCGGTCGGAAGCCTCGACGAGGAGGATGCGCGCCACGCGCGGGTCGATCCGCCGGAAGTCGTGCCGGAGCGTGTCGCGCGCGAGCTCGCCGATCTGCCCGGCCATCTCGACGCCGGTCGGCCCCGCGCCGACGACGACGAACGTGAGCCAGCCGCTGCGCCGAGCGTCGTCCTGCTCCTGTTCCGCGGCTTCGAAGGCGGCGAGGATGCGGCTGCGCACGACGATCGCGCTCTCGAGTGACTTCACCTCGGCCGCATGCTCGCTCCAGTCGTCGTGCCCGAAGTAGGAGTAGCGCGAGCCGCCGGCGACGATGAGCGTGTCGTACGGCAGTGCCTCCGGCGCAGGGACGTCGTCGACCGGACGCAGCCGCAGCTCGTGCGCGTCGAGGTCGAAGTCGGCGACCTCGGCGAGCACGACGCGCACGTTGCGATCTCGTGTGAAGACGGCGCGCAACGGATACGCGATCTCACCGGGGGAGAGCGCGCCCGTGGCCACCTGATACGTCAGCGGTTGGAACAGGTGGAAGTTCCGCCGGTCGACGAGCGTGACGTCGACATCCGCATGACGAAGGCCGAGCGCAGCCTGGAGCCCGCCGAAGCCGCCGCCGACGATGACGATGTGATGCGCTACTGCCAGTACCCCTCGACGACGTCGGAGGGCCGCTCCTCGGCGGCATCCGGGTCGAGGCCGGCATTCCGGAGGGCGCGACGCTGGCGGAGGAGGTCCCAGCACTGGTCGAGCGACACCTGCACCGCCTTCAGTCGGCGGCGGTCCTCGTCGGTCGCGTTGCCCAGCGACTCGCGCTCCCACAGCTCGTGCTCCTCGCCGACGAGCTGCTCGATCGAGTTGTGGATCTCCGGGTCGTTCATCGTTCCTCCTCGGGGGTGATCGCGGCCAGGCCGCGGACGTCGACACACGTGACGTCGCGGATCGTCACCAGGACCATGTGCACCTCGCCGCACGTGCGGCAGCGCGCGACCGTTCCCGGTCCGCGCATGTAGACGACGGCCTCGGCGACGTACGAGCTGGCGCCGCACGCCGCGCAGACGCTGGTGGCGGACGTCATCTCCGAGCCGAACACGTCGAAGAGCTGCCCCGCGATCGCGTTGCCGTCGAGCGCGATCATCCGATCACGAACGCGACGTTGTCGACGTAGCACCAGCTCCAGTCCTCGCCCGGCTCGGCCGACTTGACGATCGGGTGCGAAACGTCGTGGGCGTGCTTCGATGCATGCTTGTTGGGCGAGTCGTCGCAGCAGCCGATCTTGCCGCACTCCATGCACATGCGCAGGTGCACCCAGCGGCCTCCGATCTTGAGGCACTCCTCGCACCCGAGAATCGGATCGGGGAGCTCGGTGAACTCGATGGTGTCGAGGTGGCTGCAGATGGGTGTGTTCATGTCGGACCGAACCTTTCCGTTCTGACGCGGCTTGCGTCGTGCCCGAGCGCGACGAGCGCGTCGGCCACTCCCTCGACGAATCCTGTCGGACCGCAGACGTAGACGAGCGGCCGCTCCTGCGGAGTCCATGCCACCTCGGACAGGAGCTCGCCACCGACGCGGCCCGTGTACCCGGTCCAGCCGGCGGGCTGCTCGCGCGTGAGCGTGAAGCGGGTGTCGTAGTCCGCGAGCTCCTCGCGGTAGATGAGGTCGTCGCGCGTGCGTGCGGAATACAGCAGCCGGGCGGGCAGGTCGCTGCCGATCGCACGGTGATGGCGGAGCATCGCGCGCAGCGGGACGACGCCCGATCCGCCGGCGACGAGAAGGAGCGGCCCGCCGAGCGGCTTGTCCCAGACGAAGTAGCCGCCGATCGGGCCGCGGAGCTCGAGCGCGTCGCCCTCGCGCAGCTCGTCGGTGAGGTAGGGCGAGACCTCCCCGTCGTCGAGCCGCTCGACGGTCAGCACGAGATGCTCGTCCTCGGGCGCGGAGGCGATCGAATAGCTCCGTTGCGCCTGGTACCCGTCCTCCGCCGTCAGGCGCACGTCGACATGCTGGCCGGCCAGATGGCCGGCCCAGTCGGGAGGGTCGAGGGCGATGCTCTTCGCGCGGACGGTCTCGACGACGACATCGACCACCCGCGCCTGCATCCAGCTCAGTCGCCGGCGTACCGCTGTTCCTTCCACGGGTCTCCGTAGTTGTGGTACCCGTAGCCCTCCCAGAACCCCGGCTGGTCGTCCTGGCGCAGCTCGATGCCGCGCACCCACTTCGCGCTCTTCCAGAAGTACAGGTGCGGGACGAGCAGGCGTGCGGGGCCGCCGTGCTCCGGGTCGAGGGGCTCGTCGTCGTACTCGTAGGCAACCCAGGCCTTGCCGCCGCGCAGGTCGTCGAGCGGGAGGTTCGTCGTATAGCCCCCGTCGCTGAACGCGAGCGCGTACTCCGCGCTCGTGTCGACGCCGTCGAGGAGGGTGTCGAGGGAGACGCCGGTCCACGTGGTGTCGAGCTTCGACCACTTCGTCACGCAGTGGATGTCGACGGTGATGTGCTCGCTGGGCAGCGCCTGCAGCTGCTCCCACGTCCACGACTTCGGCTTGTCGATCTCCCCTCGCAGCTCGAAGCTCCACGACTCGAGCGGGTGGTGCGGCGTCGGCCCTGCCGAGAGCACGGGAAAGTCGTGCGTCACGTACTGGCCGGGCGGGACGCGCGCAGGCTCCGCGTCGTCGCGATGCCGCCCGTGGAAACCACGCGATACCGGCGTCATCGGATGCGCATCCTGAACGTGCGGGCGGCCGCGCGGATCATGTGAACCGCCGGACGAAGTCGAGCGCGGTCTGGGCGACGTCGCGCCAGCCTTTGTCGATCGTGAGCGCGTGGCCGTGACCTTCGATCTTCACGATCTCCGTCACGCCCTCGTTCTTCGCCTCGTTCTTGTACGCGGCGTTGGCGATCGCCCACGGAACCGTGTGGTCGCTGTCGGCGGAGATGATCAGCATCGGGCCGCGCTGCGGGTTCTTCCAGTCGACCTTCGCCTCTGTCCACGGGTTGATGTTCGCGGTCGCCGCCTGGAAGAGCGGCTCCGCCGGGCCCGGGACGGAGTAGCCGAGGTACAGCTCCTTGGCCTCGTCCTCGCCGACGGCGTTGGCGAAGCTGTAGCGGAACTGCTCGTACGTCAGCGGGATCGCCTTGTTGTAGTTGGCCGGGTTCTTCAGCGCAACCCCTGCCGAGCGGAGTGCAGAGATCGGCAGCGGGAGCACGCCGCGCGCCGGCGCAGGGCTGATCGCGACGGAAGCGACGGCGAGGCCTCGCCCGGCGAGGATCTCGGTCAGGAGACCGCCGAACGAGTGCCCGATCACCACCGGCCTGCGGTCGAGCTCGCGGATGACGTGCTCCTGGTAGTCGGCGATCTCGCCGATCCCCTTGCCGGCGAACACCTCCGGGTGCGCCTTCGCCTCGGCGACGGTCTCGGGGTCGTCCGGCCAGCCCGGCTTCACCGCGACGAAGCCGTTCTCCTCGAAGAACGTCGCCCACCGGTCCCAGCTCGAGGGCAGGAGCCATAGGCCGTGGACGAACACGACCGGGGTTGCCGTCGACTCGTTTGCGCGCTTGACCTGCTCGAGCTCGTGCTCGGTCAGTGTGAACGGTGCGGTCGTCGTGCTCACGCGTCCTCCCTTTCTTACCCATCGACGCAGCTCCGCGATCATGTTCCAGCGGCGCTCGGGCCGGCACCTCGGAATCTTCGCCGATCGTCTGCGCGAAAGGCGCAATTGCGCGCTTCTACGTAGCGGATCCTAGAGTCCGCGGGTGGCGCAACGTCGACGGGTGGCGCATACGATCCGCCCATGAGGAGCCCTCAGAGCGGGATCTTCGCGCTGGGAACCGCGTCGCACGCATATCTCGAGCTGGACGGTGCCTCCGGCGGCGACTTGGTCAGAGCGGTTGCCTCGCTTCGGGAGCCTCGGACCACGATGGGCGGCGTGAACCTCGTCGCCGGGTTCCGGCCGGAGCTGTGGCGGTCGGTCGTCCCGGACGATGCGCCGGACGGGCTCGCTGGTTTCGACGAGGAGATCATCGGTACCGATGGATTCGTCATGCCGGCGACGCAGCACGACGCCGTGCTCTGGCTCTCCGGCGCGGAGTACGACGTGGTCTTCGAGACCGCACGAGGCGCGATCGCCGCGCTCGCCGGGATCGCCACCGTCGCCGAGGAGACCTCGAGCTGGCCGTACATGCACGACCGCGACCTCACGGGCTTCATCGACGGGACGGAGAACCCGACGCTCATGGAGGCGCCCGGGATCGTGCTCGTTCCCGAGGGCTCACCCGGGGCGGGCGGAACGATCCTCCTGCTGCAGAAATGGGCGCACGACGCGGTCGAGTGGGAGTCGTTGAGCGTCCCCGAACAGGAGGCGGTCATCGGCCGGCGCAAGCCGGACAGCGTCGAGCTCGAGGACAAGCCGGCCGACTCACATGTTGCGAGCACCGACCAGGACACCTTCGGGCACATCTTCCGTCGCAACATGCCGTACGGGACGGTGACCGACCACGGGACGATGTTCGTCGGCTTCAGCGCAGAGCAGCGGCCGCTGGTCGCGATGCTCGAGAGCATGGCCGGCCTCACGACCGGCGCGCGGGACGCGTTGACGAAGTTCACGCGTGCGCTGACCGGCGCGTATTACTTCGTGCCGTCGACCGACTCGCTCCGCGCGATCTCGCCCGCGTAGGATCGTCTCATGGCGTACGACCACGCGCTTGCCGACCGGGTTCGCTCGCTCGTCGCAGCCGAGCGCGGTGTCACGGAGAAGGCGATGTTCGGCGGGCTCGCCTTCCTCGTCGGGGGCAACATGGCCGTGGCCGCAAGTGGCCAGGGCGGCCTCCTCGTACGCGTCGATCCGGACGAGTCCGATGCCCTCGTCGCGACCGGAAAGGCGCAGCTGATGGAGATGCGCGGCCGCTCGATGCGCGGCTGGCTCCGCGTCGACGCCGCCGAGGTTCGCACCGCCCGCGAGCTCACGAAGTGGGTCGAGCGGGGCACGAGCTACGCGCGCTCGTTACCTCCGAAGTAGCCGCTCGACCGCGCGTGCGACGAGCGCGGGGCGGACCAGCATCGAGAGGTGGCCGGCCCCGGGGATCTCGATGAATGGTGCGTGCAGGATCGCCGCGGTGTGGCGACCGGCGGAGACCGAGTCGACCGTGTCCTTGCTTCCCCACGCGACGAGCGCAGGTACGCGCACCTGCTCGAGCGTTGCCGTTGAGACCCCCTGGATGCCGTGCCCGAGCATCGACACGAACGCGGACGCGGTGCCGCTCACCCGGAACGGCCGTTCCCATTCTTCGATGAATGCGCCACTGAACGCGTGCGGGGATCCCCATGCGTCGCGAAGGCCGCGGCGGAAGAGCCAGTCCGATCCGGTTGCGATCCGGTAGAGGCTCGTGAACCACGGCGGGAGGAGCAGGTGCGAGAGCCACGCTGCCCCGCCTCCGGCGGGAAGCGCATCGCCGTCGAGAAGCACGATGCCCGACACGGAGCGAGGGGTTTCCGTCGCGACCGACACCGCAACCGCCGCCCCGAGTGAATGTCCGACGAGTACCGGCCGCCGGATGCCGAGGCGCCGGTCGAACGCCTCGACGAGCGCCGACCAGTGCGCGAGCGTGAACGGCCCCCGACGCTGCGAGTAGCCGAACGGCGGCAGGTCGAGCGCGTACACGCGATGCGTCCGGGCGAGGATCGGCCCGACGTCGTGCCAGACCCATGCAGGCTCGATGAACCCACCGAGCAGGACAACCGGTGTCCCATGCGTTCCCCAAGTGCGATACGCGAGCCGCGTCCCGTTCGCCTCGACGTACGGCCCGGCGTACAGCTTCGCCGCCGCGACGTCCCGACCGGCGGTGACCGCGTTGTAGACGAGCGACGCGGCGGTGAGCGAGAGGATGAGCGCGGCGAGCGCGATCCCGATCCGTCGCAGCCAGCGCTTCACCTGATCGGGGGCGGGTGTCCCTCGAGGCTCGCGGCGAGCGCGGGATCCCACGCGCACACCGCGCACGCGTGGCGCGCGAAGGATCGCCCGAAATCGAGCGCGGTCGCGAACGGGTCGGCGGAGGCGACGACCGCATCCCAGTCGAGGATGAACTCGCCCAGATCCGCGTTCCAGCGCTCCCCTTGCGCGAGCCCCGGCGCCGCCGGGTGCGCATACGCGTAGAACGCCGCCTTCGGGTAGCGGAAGTAGCCGGGCCACCACCCGACCGTGATCTCCTGCGCGTCCATGGAGTTGCGGAAGATGTAGTCCTGTGACGGCGGCTCGGCGGGGGTGCCGGAGAAGAACGTCACGGCGATGTCGAAGCTGCCCCACCACGCGTTCACCGGGGTCACTCGTCCGCGGTACGGCGCGCGCAGTGCCGCGAGCACGAGCGCGACGCGGCTCGCCGCCGCGTGATAGGCCTCGACCTGTCCGGTGTCGTACGTCGCGTGCTCTGTGTCCTCGTCGAGCGGCGTGTTCCACTCCGTCTCCTGCGGCGTCATCGTTATCTCGACCGGCCCGGCGATCGCTCGCACGGCGGCGAGCGTGTCACGCGTAACGGGGCCCACCGCACGGTTCGGGGTGAGCGGGACCCTCTGTACGCGCCCGTCGACATGCTCGACCACGACCTCGTGCCGGTGCATGTCGAGCGTGACCGCGAACGCGCCCGAGCCGTCGGGCGCAGGCAGGGGCAGCGTCTCCCAGCCGTGCGGGCTGAGGCGCAGCGCCGTGTGCATGAGCTGGGGCTCGGGAGGTGCGAGCTTCGCCGCGATCTTGCCGAGGACCTGCGTGTGCCCATGGAGCGTGTCGCACGTCGCATGCCACTCCTCGTACGGCAGGGCCGGCCAGTTCGCGGTCATCCCTGAACGCTACGGGTGTAGCGTCGCCCCGTGTCGATCCTGACCGTCGACCAGGGCACGACCGGGACGGCATGCCTCGTCGTCGGGGACGACCTGGACATCCGCGGCCGCGGCTATTCCGAGCTGCCGCAGCACTTCCCTCGCCCCGGCTGGGTCGAGCACGACCCCGAGGAGATCTGGCAGAGCGTGCTCGCGGCGGCCGGCCAGGCGCTCGCGGAGGCCGGCGAGGAGCCGTCGGCGCTCGCGATCACGAATCAGCGCGAGACGACGCTGCTGTGGGAGCGGTCCACGGGCCGCCCGGTGCACGACGCGATCGTGTGGCAGGACCGCCGCACCGCCGAGCGCTGCGCCGAGCTGCCGTTCGATCTCATCCGCGAACGAACCGGGCTCGTCCCCGATCCGTACTTCTCCGCCACGAAGCTGGAGTGGCTCCTGCGCGACCGCGAGCCGCAGGGCCTCGCGTTCGGCACCGTCGACACATGGCTCGTGTGGAAGCTCACGGGCGGCGAGGTGCATGCGACGGACGAGACGAACGCGTCGCGGACGCTGCTGTGCTCGCTCGGGACGCTCGACTGGGACGACGAGCTCCTCGCGATGTTCGGAGTGCCGCGCGAGCTGCTGCCGGAGATCAAGCCCTCAGGATCGGCGTTCGGCGAGGGCGAGCTGCTCGGGCTCGCGCTCCCGATCCGCGGCATCGCCGGCGACCAGCAGGCGGCGCTCTTCGCGGCGGGCGGCGCGAAGGCGACCTTCGGAACGGGTTCGTTCGTGCTTGCAGAGACAGAAGAACCTGCGCCGCGCGGCCTGCTGCGTACTGCCGCGGCGCGCCTGGCCAATGAGGAGCCGCGGCACGCGCTCGAGGGCGCGATCTTCGTCACCGGTGCCGCGCTCCAGTGGCTGCGCGACGGGATCGGCCTCATCGACGATGCCGCGGAGAGCGAGGCGCTCGCACGCTCGGTGTCAGACACCGGAGGCGTGTACTTCGTCCCTGCGCTCACCGGGCTCGGCTCGCCGCATTGGCGCCCCGATGCGCGCGGTCTCGTCACCGGTCTCACGCGCGGCACGACGCGTGCGCACCTCGTCCGCGCCGCGCTCGAGGCGGCCGCGTACCAAACCGCCGACGTGCTGGCGGCGATGCCTCCGCTCGACTCGCTCCGCGTCGACGGCGGGATGGCGCGCAACCGCTGGCTCGTGCAGTTCCTCGCCGACGTGATCGGTATCCCCGTCGAGACGGCGCGCGAGCCGGAGCAGACGGCGCTCGGCGCGGCGCTCCTCGGCCTCGGCGAGCGGCGCCCGTCTCCCGCCGGCGAGCGGTTCGAGCGGCAGCGCGACGTGGCGGAGCTGTACGCCGGCTGGCGCGAGGCGGTGCGGAAGACCCTGCTCTAGGACACTGGTGCCACCACCAGTGCGAGACGCCGGGGCGCGGGATTGGCCGGGCCGCGGCGTCGATGCAGCCTGGAAGACGTGGGGTCAGAGACACGTCTGGAGGCTGAAATGCACGACAACATCGCGGCACGCGCGGGCCGCTGGAGCGCCGCGCACTGGAAGACCGCCACCTTCGCGTGGATAGCGTTCGTCGTCGCGGCGGTCGCAGTCGGCTCGTTCGCGGGCACGAAGGCATTGACCGACGCCGAAGGCTCGCAGGGAGAGACGGCCCGCGCGCAGCGGATCCTCGCGGGCGCAGGATTCGACAACTCGGCCGGCGAGCAGGTGCTCGTCGAGGCGAAGGGCTCGGCTCGCCCCGGCGCCGTCGCCGCAGCCGTCGCGGCGATGCTCCGCGCCCGTTCCGACGTCAAGAAGGTCCAGGAGCCGGTCAGCTCGAAGGACGGGCGCTCGCGCCTCATTGCCTTCGAGATCCGCGGCAACGGCGACACCGCCGACAAGCGCGTGCAGCCGGTGCTCGACGCCGTCGCGGCGGCCCAGCGGGCGAATCCGGGATTCACCATCGAGGAGCTCGGCGACGCGAGCGCGAACCGCGCGCTGAACGCAACCATCGGCAAGGACTTCTCGCGGGCCGAGAAGCTCTCGCTGCCGCTCACGTTCCTCATCCTCCTCGTCGCGTTCGGCGCCTTCGTCGCCGCCGGCGTGCCGGTGCTGCTCGCGTTCTCGGCCGTGCTCGCATCACTCGGCCTGTCGAGCCTCGTCAGCCACCTCGCGCACGCGTCCGGCGCGACGAGCTCGGTGATCCTGCTGATCGGGATGGCGGTCGGCGTCGACTACTCGCTCTTCTATGTCAAGCGCGAGCGCGAAGAGCGGGCGGCCGGGCACGAGGGGCGGGAGGCCCTGCATCGGGCCGCCGCGACCTCGGGCCAGGCCGTCCTCGTCTCGGGCGCGACGGTGCTCATCGCCATGGCGGGGATGCTCTTCGCCGGCTCGGCCGTCTTCACGTCCATCGGGATCGGAGCGATGATCGTCGTGTTCGTGTCCATGATCGGCTCCCTCACCGTGCTGCCTGCGCTGCTCTCGAAGCTCGGCGACCGCATCGACCGAGGCATGATCGCCGTCGCTGCTTCCGGGATCGGGCTCGCGTTCCGCCGGCGCGAGCCGCGCTGGATCGCGCGGCTCCGCACTCGGCGGACCCTCATTCGGCGGCTGAAGGGCGATCACACGGAGTCGCGCGTGTGGTCGGCCGTGCTGCGGCCGTCGCTCCGGCATCCGGTCGCGGCTGTCGTCCTGTCTGTCGCCGTGCTCGTCGCGCTGGCGGTGCCGGCGTTCGGCCTGCAGACGAAGCTCCCCGGCCATGGCGACCTTCCGCGCAGCCTGAAGATCGAGCAGACGTACCTGACGATGCAGGCCGCCTTCCCCGGTGCGTCGTCGCCGGCGACGGTCGTCGTGCAGGCGCCGGACGTGACCGCGCCGCGTGTTCAGTCGGCGATCGCCGGCCTGAAGCGCCGCGCATTGGCGACCGGCGTGATGAAGAGCCCGATCCGCATGACGACGAATCCGTCCCGCACGGTGGAGACGATCGACGTCCCGCTCGTCGGTGACGGTCAGGACGCGGCGGCGGTCCATGCGCTGACGGTGCTGCGCACGCAGGTCGTGCCGGCGACGGTCGGCCGCCTCGCCGGCGTGGAGTCGGCCGTCACGGGCGAGACCGCCGGCGCCGTCGACTTCACCGCGTCGATGCGGTCGCACATGCCGATCGTGTTCGGGTTCGTCCTCGCACTTGCGTTCCTGCTCCTGCTGATCACGTTCCGGTCGATCGTCATCCCGCTCAAGGCGATCGCGCTCAACCTGCTGTCGGTCGGCGCTTCGTACGGTGTCCTCGTCTGGATCTTCCAGGACGGGCACATGCAGGGGCTGCTCGGATTCCGCTCGAACGGCGGCATCGTGACATGGCTCCCGCTGTTCCTCTTCACCGTGCTGTTCGGGCTCTCGATGGACTATCACGTGTTCATCGTCAGCCGGATCAAGGAGCTCGTCGACCGCGGCGTGCCGAACGAGCAGGCGGTCGAGCAGGGCATCCGCACGACGGCGAGCACGGTGACGAGCGCAGCGTTCGTCATGGTCGCAGTGTTCTCGATCTTCGCGACGCTCTCGACGCTCGACATGAAGCAGCTCGGTGTGGGTCTCGCCGTCGCCGTGCTGCTCGATGCGACGATCATTCGCGGCGTGCTCCTGCCGGCGGCGATGAAGCTCCTCGGCCGGTGGAACTGGTATCTGCCCCGCGGGCTGCACTGGCTCCCCCGGCTCCAGGCGGAGACGGCGTGATCGTCTTCGGCATCCTCTGGTACCTGCTCGGACCGCGTCGCCGGGAGCCTTCCGAGGACCGCCGCGGCGCGTTCGAGCAACGTGCGGCGGCCTACGCGGTCGTGAGCCTCGTGCTCACGATCATCTGGGCGGTGACGAGCCGCGGCTATTTCTGGCCGGAGTGGCCGATGTTCGTGCTCGGCCTTCGCCTCGCAGTCGAGGGGTGGGCAGTGTTCTCGCACGAGGGAGTGCGGGGCGTTCCACCGGCGCTCGCACAGCAGGCGGGCATCTCGCTGGCGATCGCGACGTTCTTCACGCTCGTCTGGGCGGTGACGAGCCGTGGCTACTACTGGCCCGTCTGGCCGATCCTCGTCCTCGGCATCGGACTTCTCGTACGCGGGGCATCGGTCTTCGGCGACCGCGGGTCGCAGGAGCGGATCACGGTGCTCGAGGAGTCGCGCGCCGGCGCCGTCGACCAGCAGGAGACGGAGCTCGAGCGGATCGAGCGCGATCTCCATGACGGAGCGCAGGCGCGGCTCGTCGCCCTCGGCATGAGCCTCGGCATGGCGGAGCAGAAGCTCGCCTCCGATCCTGACGCGGCGAAGGAGCTTCTCGCCGAGGCGAGACAGGGCACTCGCGAGGCGCTCGAGGAGCTTCGGAGCCTCGCGCGCGGTATCCATCCGCCCGTGCTCGCCGATCGGGGGCTCGAGGCTGCGATCTCGGCGCTCGCCGACCGCACGCCGGTTCGCGTCGATGTCGTCGTCGACGTTCCACGTCGCCCGCCGCGCGCGGTCGAGAGCGCTGCGTACTTCGTCGTGGCGGAGGCGCTCGCGAACGCGGGAAAGCACGCGGACGCGAACAACGTGGCGATCGACGTGCGCGAGGACGACGGCAAGCTCGTCGTTGCGGTCGTCGACGACGGCGCCGGAGGAGCGAACCCGAACGGCGGCGGGCTGCTCGGTCTCGCACGGCGGGTGGAGGCGCTCGACGGCGAGCTCGAGGTGATCAGTCCGTCCGGAGGACCGACGACGGTGAGGGCCGTGATTCCGTGCGAGTCGTGATCGCCGAGGACCTCGCGCTGCTGCGAGACGGGCTGACCCGCCTGCTGCGTGACAACGGCTTCGACGTCGTCGGCGCCGTCATCGACGGCGATGCCCTCATCACCACCGTCCTGCTCGAGCGCCCGGAGGTGGCGATCGTCGACATTCGCCTTCCGCCGACCTTTCGTGACGAAGGCGTTCGCGCCGCTCTGACGCTGCGCGAGCGCGCCCCCGAGACCGGGGTGTTGATCGTGTCGCAGTACGTCGAGCAGGCGTACGCGCGGGAGCTCCTCGCTGACGGCCGCGGCGGCCTCGGTTACCTGTTGAAGGACCGGATCATGGACGTGGACGACTTCGTCGCCGCGGTCGAGCGCGTCGGATCGGGCGGGACCGCGCTCGATCCCGAGGTGGTCGCACAGCTCCTCTCGCGCCGGAGGACGGGAAGCCCGCTCGACGCGTTGACCGCACGTGAGCTGGAGGTGCTCTCGCTCATGGCGGAGGGGCGCTCGAACGCCGCCATCGCGAACCGGCTCGTCCTCACCGTCGGGGCCGTCGAGAAGCACGTGGCGAACATCCTCACGAAGCTGCGCCTGCCGCCCTCGACCGAAGACCACCGGCGCGTGCTCGCCGTGCTCGCCTATCTGAGGGACGACGAGGCGTAAGCACGGCGTAGCGTCGCGAGAAGACGAGCCGGTTCTACCGGTTGTGGCGCCGACACGCGGCTGACGGCCGCAGCGAGCGTCGCCGCCGCGATCGCGAGCAGGCCTCCGATGCGCGTCGTGCTCCCCATGCTCCACGCCGTGGAGTCGATCCAGAACGCGAGCGGGAGGAGCCACAGCGGCGAGAACGACTTCCGTGCGATCGCGATCGGGACGAAGACGAGGACGAGGTAGTGCGGCCAGAGGATCGGTGTCGCAATGAGCGAGACGGCCAGGGCGGCCGCCAGCAGCCTGCCCGAGTCGGAGAATGCCAGCGCCGCACCGGCGATGGCTCCGAGCGCGATGAGGTACGCGACGGCCTGCGCGGTCCCGCCGTTCAGCCCGACCGACCTCCCGAGCGCATACGGCGAATAGCTTTCCGGCCCGACGAGCGAGGTCAGCCGGCCGAGGAGCGCCGGGTACTCGCGCGCGCCCGTGAAGCCGATCGCCGACCACGCGCCGGCGACGGCGGCGACCGAAAGGACGACGGCCGCGGCGGCGGCCGCGAAACGGCGAGTGCGCACGAGCCACAGCCAGAGCGGCCAGAGGAACAGCTTCGCGGTCGCGATCCCGGCGACGAGCGCGCCGGCGACCACGGCGCGGTTGCGATAACGCCAGAGCGCAGCCACGCCGAGCAGCAGCAGCGGGCTGATCGCCCCGAGCCCGGTCGCCGCGTACACCGGCGCAGAGGCGTACGCCGCGCCGTAGCAGCGCCAGTCGGTGACACCGAGCAGTCGCAGTGCGAGCGCGACGGCGGCGAGGTCGACGAGGATGAAGAGATAGAGCGCGACGCTGTACGGGAGCAGCGAGAGCGGGATCATCGCGACGGCCGCGAGCGGCGGGTACACGAACGGCGCGAACGACGCCGGTCCGGCGTTCCGCGGCAGCGTCTGCATCTGCGGGTAGGGCGAGCGGCCGTGGAGCACGTCCCTGCCGCTCTGCCAGAACGTGGCGAAGTCGCTCTCGTGGTGGCCGATGTCGACGATGAGGAACGCCAGGAGGCACACCGGCACCACCCCGAGGAAGACGGCGCCCGCGCAACGCCGCGCCGCGACGAGCCAACGGCTCTCCGCAACGAGGGTAGGGGCGGCCGTCCCGATCCCGAGCATCACGAGATGAGAGTGATGCTCGGCCGAATCCTTTCTCGTCCTGTCATCGTGCGGGGATGAGCGTCCGCCCGGCTGGTGCCCTTGCGCTCGTCTTCATCGTGCTCCTCGTCACGGCCACCGCCGGCCGCGCCGCCGATCCGACGGGGCGACGGACGATCACGCTCGGGCATTCGGTCGACGGGCGTCCGATCACGGCGGTCGAGACGGGCGACTTCGACGCGCCGCGCCGGGCACTCGTCGTCGGCTGCATCCACGGGAACGAGCCGGCCGGGATTGCGATCGCGGATGCGCTCGCGAAGGGCGCGCCGCCGCACGAGCTCGACTTGTGGGTCGTCCGCGAGCTCAATCCGGATGGGGTCGCGGCGGGTACGCGCCAGAACGCGCATCGCGTCGACCTCAACCGCAACTTCCCCTGGCGGTGGAAACGGCAGGGCGGCTTCTTCTACTCGGGGCCGCACCCCCTCTCGGAGCCGGAGAGCCGTATCGCCTACCGGCTCGTCTCGAAGGTGCGGCCCAAGGTGGCGATCTGGTTCCACCAGCATCTGGACGTCGTCGACGCGTCCGGCGGCAGCCTCGCCGTCGAGCGGCGCTTCTCGACTCTCACCGGCCTTCCGCTCGAGCGCCTGGCGCGAGAGCCGGGGAGCGCGGTCGAGTGGGAGAATCACGCCGTGCCCACAGGGACCGCCTTCGTCGTCGAGTTGCCCGTCGGTGCGCTCGGCCGGATGGCAATCGATCGTTTCGCGCACGCAATCCTCGCGGTCTCACGGTGATCACGAAGACCAGCCCGGGCTCGGCCGATGCGAGAGTCACACGCCTCAGCCGAGCGGCTGGACGACGATGAGCGAGTTGCCGTCCGGGTCGCGCAGCCAGAACATGGGCGGCACCGGGCCGCCGAAGCGGGTCACGTCGTCGTCGACGTCGACGCCTGCGGCCTTCAGCGTGGCATGGTCGGCATCGACGTCGGAGGTGTCGATGCAGACCCCGGTCTGGCTGCCGCCTGCCTGCCGGCCCTGCGGCGGCGGGGCGAGCGCGATCGTCGTCGGGGTGCCGGCGACCTGGACCTCGACCCAGCGCATGTCGGGGCCCATCGGAACGTCGACGATCTTTTCGAATCCGAGCTTGTCGACGTAGAAGTCGATTGCGCGGTCGGTGTCGGCAACCGTGACGCAGACGCGGCCGACCTGCGTGAGATGGAGCGTGGACGTGGTGGTGGCCATCTTGATCCTCCCGGTCGTGGAATGACGTCACACAGACGATCGCGCGGGCCGAAACTCATCGGTTACGTACTCGTCTCACAGTGATCTCCCACGCGTGCCCGGTCTCATGAGATCGAACCCACGAACAAGGAGACTGCATGAGACGGACACACAGACTGCTCGCGGGATCGGGGTTGGCCGTGGCGGCTGCGATCGGCGGCGCGTTCGCCCCGGGCCTCTTCTCGGCCGATGCTGCGACCACGACGACGACCGCGACGGCAACGACCGCGGCGACTGCGCCGAAGTCCAACGAGGACGCGACGCACGAGGCCGGCGAGAGCGCCGCCCGCGAGGCGGCGGAGGACAACGGCACCGCGACCTTCGGGCCGCCGGGCGGGGGGTCGAACGAGAGCGCGTCTCACGAGGCCGGCGAGACCGCGGCGCGGGAGGCCGCCGAGAACGGGGGCTGATCGAACGGGACTTGGCGCGGCCGCCGCGCCGGCGGCCGCGCCACTCGAGCCGATTAGCGGGACGGTGGTCAGGGAAGGCCGAGTGCCGAGCGGACAGTCTCGAGCGCGTCGCTCTCACTTGGCGCGACGCCCTTCGCCGCCTCCGCCACCGACTCCGCGACATCGATGACCAGCTTCCTGTACGCGGGAAGATCGTCGGGCGACTTTGCCTCGAGTGCCGCTACGGCCGCGTGCAGAGCGTCGACGGTGCCAACCTCGATCTCTTCCGGCGACGCTGTCATGGCAAACGGGCGGCCGTGTGCCTCGGCAAGGTCACGGACGAGCGCGCTCTCGCTCGTCGCATGCGCCTCGCGCAGGTGCTTGGCAAGCGCGTTCGCCTCCTTGAAGGTGTCGAAGAACCCGCGGTCGCTGATGGCGACGAGCAGGCCTGCGCCGGTAATGCCCTTCTCCATCGCTTCCCACTCCTCAGGCGTGAAATCGGCCTTGCCGGCCATGCACATCCTCCTCGCTCTAGTGACCTGGGAAGACCCAATGTTGACACGGTGCTGCTGCCGCGACGCGTCGCCACCGTCTGGTTGTTCGTCACTGATGGTGCTGCATGATTGGCGTTCGACGACGCAGAGACTGCCGCCGCAGCCGAGGACCGGTTCGAGCGACTGGGCGACGAGATTCCCGAAAGCGTCCGGGGCAAGCGCGTCGGCCTCGAAAGCTTCGAAGTCGCCTTCGACGTCGAAATGGTCAGATAGGCGGCACGCCGGCGGAGCGGCCGCGCAGAGACGAGTACGTCCGGGGGATGGGGCCGGTGATCGATCGCCGCGCCGAGCTGAACGGCTACACGGTCGGCTTCGTTTCGTTCGGAGCCGACGCCGACCTCGACGGGCCGCTTCAGGCAACGCCCGGCGGAGCCTGCCAGTGTCCGCACTAGCCCGGCCAAGGAGCTCGCCGACCTCGAACGGGCGATCGCGGAGTGGACTGATCTCCGCGTGCGAAATGGAGCGAAGTCGAAAAGACCGGAAAGAGCGGTGAGTTCGGCTTGACGCGGGGTGGGGTGGTACTGGACGATTGCCGAGAACGAAGGGACCGCCTCGAACGACGTCGAGCCGACCCCTCGTCGTCGGCCCTACACGTGCACGGAGACGCGCACCTCGCGCCCGGGCACGTAGAAGTCCTCTCGGCCGTCGAGCAGGCGGACCCGGAAGACCGGCCGCTCGATGCCGGCGATCGCGAGCACCTCGGCGAACGAGTCCGGACACGTCCCGGAGTGGCCGCTCGTCGGGATCGAAATCCGGTCGCCCGGCCGCACGCGCTCAGCCGCCGTCACCTCTGCCATGCCGGCGAGTCGAGCACACGTCCGATTCGCCCCGCATCGTCCCGATGGGATGAAGCGCACGGAGTGGCGGTCACGTCGACAACGCGTGGATCGCGCGGAGCGTCTCGGCGACCATGGTCAGTGTGACGCTCTTCTCGAGATAGTGATCTGCGCCTGCGTCGAACGCCGCGGGCGCGAGCGCAGCGGCCTCGAAGCCCGAGAGGACGACGATGGTGACAGCGGGGTCGACCCGGCGGATCTCGGGAATCGCCTGCAGGCCGTCCATCACGGGCATGGCGAGGTCGAGCAGGATGCAGTCGGGCTGAGTCGCCTCCACGACCTCGATGGCGGCTCTGCCGTTGGCCGCCTCGCCGACCACCTCGAACGCGTCGTCGAGCTCCAGCTGCGTACGCAAGAGAACGCGGAGCGCCTCCACATCATCTGCGATGACGACGCGGATCAACGGTCGGCTACGGGTCGTCATCGTCGGAAGGCTCGAGCTGGACCGGTGTTTCTCTCACCAGGTCACCCGGGGCGACCGACCGTACCTCTCCGTCCGGATCCGCGAGCAGCTCCGTGACGACTTTCCGAGCAGTGGCAAGCGTCATGTCGAGTGCCTCGCTCGCGCGTTTCGCTTCGTTGTGCTCGAGCGCATGGCGTGCGACGGCGAGCCCTTGCACGACCGCGTCCGTCAAGTCCAGGGCTTCCCGGCGGTGACGTCGCAACGCTGCCTTGTGCGGGCGCATCAGTCGCACGGCGCGTCAGGATCCCTGAATCGGTGCCGGCTCATATGTGCTCGAGTCCCGTCGTGCGTGTGCGTCGCTCTTCAGTTCCAGCGCTTCGCGAAGTGTCGATGCCCGGCGGATTCGCAGGACTTCGGCCACCGACCAGGCTTGGAACGGGCACCCGGTCGCCGCGTGCGGCGCGGCTCCGTCCGCCGTTTCCGAGATCGACCCCAGTCCCCACTCGGCGAGATGTGCCTCGATGCTGTCGAGCACGCCGTCGACCGGCGCACCGGCGCGGGTTGCCGCGTCCACGTACGGGCCGAGGAGCCATGGCCAGACCGTGCCCTGGTGGTAGGCGGCGTCCCGCTCGGCCGGGGAGCCCCGGTGGTACGGCCGGTACGAGGGGTCGTCCGGGGCGAGTGAGCGAAGCCCGAGCGGTGTCAGGAGCGGCGCGCGACAGGCATCGACGATTGCGCGCGCGCCGCGCTCGCCGAGGACGTCGAACGGCCCATCCGGGAGCGACGCTGCGAATAGCTGGTTCGGCCGCACGGACGTGGAGTCGCCGCCGGGGCCGTCGACGACGTCGAGCAGGCCGCGGCCGTCCGGCCGAAGGAATCGCGAGACGAACGACGAGGCAGCACGATCGGCGATCGACGCCCATCGGTCGCGCTGCGTCGTGGTCTCGGCGAGCCGGGCGGCCAGGCGGAGCGCCTGGATCCAGAGCGCGTTGACCTCCACCGGCTTCCCGATGCGCGGCGTCATCGCAACGCCGTCGCAGCGGGCATCCATCCACGTGAGGGCCAAGCCCTCGGTTCCTCCGCCGAGCAGCTGGTCGGCTGGATCGACAACGATCTCGTAGCGCGTCCCGTCGACGTGGCGCGTGACGATCTCGTCGACGACGGACGCGAGCTCATCGCCGAGGTCGACGTCGCCGGTCACGTGCAGATGGCGTCCGAGCGCGTGTGTGAACCAGAGCGTTCCGTCGATCGTGTTGTACTCGAGCGCGCCGGTGTCGGCGGTGTTCGCAAGCATGCCCTCGGAAAGGGTGGCCGCGGTTGAGCGCAGGACATCGCGGCCCTCTTGCGTTCGGCCGGTGCACAGGTACAGACCTTCGTACGACGTCATGAGATCGCGCGACCACTCCCCGAACCACGGGTACCCGGCGACCGCCGTCGGTCGTCCGGCCGTCGTGATCGCGAACTGGTCCGCGGCGAGGACGAGCTGCGCGTCGACCTCGTCGGTCACGTCGGCCTGGCGCAGGAGCCGGCTTCCGCGCTGCCGCGCGTCCCGGATCACGCCGGTCGCCGAGGGAAGCGTGTCGAACGGCGCTGCCGAGCCGACGATGTCGTGGCAGTCGCCGACCTCGAGATCGGCGGCGAACGTGCCCGCCGCCCAGACGTCCTCGCGGTCGTTGAGCCCTCGGGCTGCTTCCTCGCGCGCGCGCACGCCGCGGTACCAGGCACCGCCGGGCGCATATCCCGTACCGGCGACGCGATACGCGTTCTCGAAGACGAAGCCGTCCGCCGTCGCGCGCACGGCCGGGTCGCCGTTCGCGTAGCGCGAGCCGTGGACGTTGCGCCACGTGCACAGCGGCGTCAGCTCGAGCCGCACCGACCGGTCGGCTCGCACGAGCCGGTGCACGACGCCGACGATCGGGCGTCCGTGTGCCATCGCGAGCTCGCGCTCGAGGACGATGTCTCCGACCTGCCAGCGCCAGCGTGGGATCCCGCGGTCGAGCTCGAACGTCGCGAGCAGCTCGTGGCCTCGCGGGTCGACGGCGCCGCCCGCCCATTCGTGCGTCGCGAGCCGCCATCGCGTGTCGCCGACGACGAGGACCGGGTCGAGCGCGACGAGGCCCAGCATCCGTTCCGACGGGCCGCGGGCGGCGACGACGAGGAGCCCGTGGTAGCAGCGCGTGCGCAGCGTTCCGACCGTTCCCATCGCGTAGCCACCGAGGCCGTCGGTGACGAGCCACTCTCGCTTCGACGCCTCGTCGAGGGCTCCGCAGGACCCGGGACCGAACACGATCCTCACGCGTGCGCCTCCTCCCGCCGGGCTTCGAGCAGCTCGACGAGGGTCGCCTCGCGCCGGCGGATGATGAGGTCGGCGACGAGGCCGGTCCAGCCGGTCTGGTGGGAGGCTCCCAACCCTGCTCCGTTGTCGCCGTGGAAGTACTCGTTGAAGAGGATGTTGTCCCTCCACTCCGGGTCGTGCTGGAGCCGGTCGACCCAGCCGAAGCACGGCCTGCGACCGTCCTCCCCGACGAGGAAGAGCGAGACGAGTCGCCGGCGGAGGTCCTCGGCGACCTCCGCGAGGGTCGAGTGCTCGCCGGAGCCGGTCGGGTACTCGATGGTCAGGTCGTCGCCGAAGAAGCGGGCATACCTGCGCACTGCGCTGACCACGAGGTAGTTGACGGGGAACCAGATCGGTCCCCGCCAGTTCGAGTTGCCGCCGAACATCCCCGTCGTCGACTCGGCCGGCTCGTAGTCGACCTGCGCGCCGGCGCCGCCCACGTCGAGCTCGAACGGGTGGTCGGCGTGCCAGCGCGAGACCGCGCGCAGGCCGTGGGGCGAGAGGAAGTCGGACTCGTCGAAGAGACGCTCGAACAGCCTCAGCACGTGCGCGATGGGCACGGCTCCGAGCAGGAGCTTGCGGTCGCCCGGCTCCCCGCGGACGACTCCTTCGTCCGTCCGTGCGTCGAGGTCGACCAATCGCGCGGCCCGCTTGTCGACGCCGCGCGCGCGCGCAACGACGCGCTCGTCGACGACGACTGCTGCGAGGAGCGGCAGGATCCCGACGATCGAGCGCACCTTGAGCGGCACGCGTGACCCGTCCGGAAGACGGAGGCGGTCGTAGAAGAAGCCGTCCTCGTCGTCCCAGAGGCCGGCCGTCCTCAGTGCACCGGAGATGAGCGCGAAGTGCTCGAGGAACTTCAGCACGAGGTCGGTCGCCGGGCGGGTGCCGCTGCGGTTCAGCGTCGCCGCAGACGCTGCCATGACGAGTGCGTAGGCCGCCATCCAGCCGGTGCTGTCCGACTGCTCGAGCGTCTCACCCGGCGCGAGGTGCGACCGGTCGATCGGGCCGATGTTGTCGAGGCCGAGGAACCCTCCCTCGAAGACGTTCGACCCGTCTCGGTCGAGGCGGTTCACCCACCAAGTGAAGTTGACGAGCAGCTTGTCGAAGACCCGCGACAGGAAGTCGAAGTCGCGCGCGCCGTCGATCATGAACACCTCGAGCGCCGCCCACGCCTGGACCGGCGGGTTCACGTCGTCGAAGGACCACTCGTAGGCGGGCAGCGCGCCGTTCGGATGCTGGAACCACTCGCGGCAGAGGAGGACGAGCTGGTACTTCGCGAATGCGGCGTCGACGTGCGCGAGGGCCACGCAGTGGAAGGCGAGGTCCCAGGCTGCGAACCAGGGGTACTCCCACTTGTCGGGCATCGACATGATGTCGAACGCGTCGAACGTCCGCCAGTCGGCATTCCGCCCGAACTGCCGCGACGCGGGCGGTTGCGGCTGCGTCGGGTCCCCGTCGAGCCAGCGGCCGACGTCGTAGTAGTAGAGCTGCTTGCTCCACAGCATCCCTGCGAGCGCCTGGCGGAGGACGAGCGCCTCGTCGTCGCTGGACTCCGAAGGCGTCAGCTCGACGTAGAACTCGTCGGCCTCGTCCCGCCGACGGCTCGACGTCTCGTCGAAGTCCGCCCACGGGTCCATGTGCGCGCGGTCGGACGGCCGCAGCCGCACGCGCACCGTTGCCGTCTCGCCCGGCCCGATCTCGAGGAAGTACCAGAACGCCGACTTCGTCCCCGCTTCGCCGTTGACGGTGTGCGCGCCGTTCACGACATGGTCGTTGATCCCGTCCTTCGGGAACGAGCTCGCCGAGGGCGACCCGAAGAGCCGCTCCGCATTCGTGTCGTTGTCGCAGAAGAGCAGCGCCGGCTGCCCCTCCGCGACGAGCTCGAGCGGGCCGAGGAACGGATGGTCGGTGACGATCCGGCCGCCTTCTTGCGCTCGCAGCGCAGGCTTCGGCGCGTCCACATCCCACGACCACGTGTTGCGGTACCACGCGGTCGGGAGGACGTGCACGGTCTCCGTCGTCGGGCCCGCGTTGGTGATGCGCACCGTCATGAGGAGGTCGTACGGGTCGGCCTTCGCGTAGTCGACCTCGACGATCCAGTACCGGTCGTCGTCGAAAACGCCGGTGTCGAGGAGCTCGAGCTCAGGATCCTGCTTTCCCCGCCGTCCGTTCTCGGCGACGAGCTCGTTGTAGGGGAACTCGCGTTGCGGGTAGTGGTAGCGCCACCGGTTCCATGCGTGGCTCGGGACGGCGTCGAGATACCACCAGTACTCCTTGGCGTCCTCGCCGTGGTTCCCCTCGTTGCCGGTGAGGCCGAAGATCCGTTCCTTCAGGATCGGGTCGCGCCCGTTCCAGAGTGCGAGCGAGAGGCACAGTCGCTGCTCGACGTCGCTGAAGCCGGCGAGCCCGTCCTCGCCCCAGCGATACGCGCGCGACCGCGCGTGGTCGTGGGGCACGGACTCCCAGGCCGTCCCGCCGGGGCTGTAGTCCTCGCGGACGGTGCCCCATTGGCGCTCGCTGAGGTACGGGCCCCAGACGTACCACGGGCCGGCGGCTCGGAGGCCGTCCTCCAGCTGCCCGAAGGACTGCACACGCTCACTCTCCGCGCTCACGGCAAGACGCTCCTCGGTCGTACGACGGGCTCGCGCGAAAGGGTCGACGGACCGGCGCCGCGCGGCATCGCCCCGATGGGATGACCTCAGGGAGCCATGCCGCCCGCCGGCTCGGCTCGGCTACCGGCGGGCGCTTCGCGCCGGAGGAGGACCTTGCGGATCTCCGAGGCGGCGACGATCGCGAGCGAGACGACGATGCAGAGGAGCCACTGGTGGAACGTCAGGCTGACCGTGTGGAGGATCTTCTGGAAGAGCCCGAGCTCGGGCCCGAGCACGATCGCCGCGAGGGACATGCCCGAGAAGGTCACGAACCTGTGGTCCTCGAGGAAGTCGAGGCTGAAGATCGACCGGCGCTCGTCTCGCGATGCGATCGAGAAGAGGAGGTTCATGAGCGAGAACGTCGTCAGGCCCATCGTCCGCGCGATCTCCTCCGTCCGGTTGTCGGCGGCCCACCAGATCACGCCGAGCGTGCCGGCGCCCATGACGAAGCCGGCGATGGCGAGCCAGACGAGCAGCGGGCGCGTGAGGATCGGCTCCTCGGGCGACCGCGGCTTGCGCTGCATCAGCCCCTCGCTCGCCTTGCCGTAGCCGAGACCGATCGCCTGGAACACCTGTGTCGTGAAGTTGACCCACAGGGTCTGGAGGGGGAGGAACGGGACGCCGCCCACGATGTTGAAGATGCTCGCGCCGAGGAACGTGACGATGAAGCCGACGAGCACGCCCATCTGGAACCGGATGTACTTCGTCAGGTTGTCGTACAGGCCGCGGCCGAGCTCGACCGCCTTGACGATGGTGGCGAAGTTGTCGTCGGTGAGGATCATCGCGGCCGCCTCCTTCGAGACCTCCGTGCCGGTGATCCCCATTGCGATGCCGATGTCCGCCTTCTTCAGCGCCGGCGCGTCGTTGACGCCGTCGCCGGTCATCGCCACGATGCGCCCCTTCGCCTTCAGCGTCTCGACGAGGCGGACCTTGTGCTCCGGCGTGACGCGGGCGATGACCCCGATGTCGTCGATCTCGTCGACCGCCTCTTCGGGAGACATCGCGCCGAACTCCGCGCCCGTGATCGCGCGGCCCTCGATTCCGAGCTTCTGCGCGATCGCCTGGGCCGTCACCGCGTGGTCGCCTGTGATCATCCGCACCCGGATCCCGGCCGACTTCGCCGTCGCGATCGCCGTCTTCGCCTCGATCCGGGGCGGATCGACGATTCCGACGAGCGCGAGCACCGTCATCCCGTCGAGGAGCGGCAGCAGGTCGGCGTTCGCGTCGAAGGACGCGGCGTCGAAGTCCTTGCGTCCGGTCGCCATCACGCGGAGTCCCTGCTCGGCGAGTCGCTCGTTCTCCGCCATGTACCGCGCGCGGAAGTCGTCGTCGACGACCACGAGGTGCAGATCGGATGCGGGGGCGCTCGCTGCGCGCGCGAGCAGCTGGTCCGGCGCACCCTTGACGAACGCACGGACGACGTCGCGCCCGGCTTCGTCCCTCATCCGGTGGAACGTCGCCATCAGCTTGTACGCCGCGTCGAACGGGAGCTCGGCGATACGCGGGTACGCCTCGCGTGTCGCGGCCGCATCGAGTCCGCCCTTCTCCGCGAGCACGACGAGTGCCCCCTCGGTCGGGTCGCCGATCAGCTCGCCGTCGCGCACGACCGCATCCGACGCGAGGACCATCGGCAGGAGGAACTGCTCGAGCGGGACCTCGGGCTGGCCGCCGGAGTGCTTGATCGTCCCTTCCGTCGAGTAACCGCTTCCCGAGATCGTGTAGCGCCGTCCGGGAATGGTCAGCTCGGTCGCGGTCATCTGGTTGAGCGTGAGGGTTCCGGTCTTGTCGGAGTTGATCGCCGAGGTCGAGCCGAGCGTTTCCGTCGAGCGCAGGCGCTTCACGATCGCGCCCGACTTGGCGAGCATCTGCGTCCCCAGCGACAGGATCGTCGTCACCACCGCCGGCAGTCCGGTCGGTATGGCGGCGATTGCGAATGCGATTGCCGCCGTGAAGACGGTGTTGAACGTTTGCCCGCGGGAGAGGTTCAGGAGGATCGAGACGAGGACCGCGAGCCCCGAGATCATGAGGATCTGGTGCGTGAGCTTCGTCAGCTGCTTCGTCAGCGGCGTCTCCGTGTCGCCTTCGGTCTGCAGGAGATGGGAGATGTGCCCGACCTCGGTGGCCATCCCCGTCGCGGTGACGACGAAGCGCCCGGCGCCCCGGGTGACGTTCGTGTTCATGTAGACCATGTCGGTCCGGTCGCCGAGCGCCGTCTCCGGGTCGGCCACCTGCTCCGGGCCCTTCGCCACGGGCAGGCTCTCGCCGGTCAGGGCCGACTCGTCGACCTCGAGCGTCGCCGCCTCGAGCAGCCGCCCGTCGGCGGGCACGAGGTCACCGGCTTCGATCGAGACCACGTCGCCGGGGACGAGCTGCTCGGCCGGCAGCTCGGCGAGCTGACCGTCTCGGTGGACGCGAGCCTTGACGATCATCATCTTCTGAAGCGCGGCGACCGCCTCGGCCGCCTTCCCTTCCTGCCGCAGCCCGAGGACGGCGTTGAACAGGGTCAGGAAGAGGATGACGAGGCCCGTGCTGAGCTGATGCAGCGGCCAGATGCTGCCGATGCCGGCGATCAGCAGCACGATCTGCATCGGATCGTCGTACTGGCGCACGAAGGCCCGCCAGCGCGGCTCGGTGGCCGCGACGGCGAATCTGTTCGCGCCGTACTGGTCCGTGCGCTTCGCCACCTCGGAGCTGGAGAGCCCCTGCGCCGCGTCGACGTCGAGCTCGTCGGCGACCTCGGCGGGCGGAAGGATGTACCACTTCTCGTCCGGTTGGTCCTGAAGGACGGGGGCGTCAACGGTGGTCGCCATGTGCGTGCGTCTCCTTACGCGGTAACCGGCTGGGCAGGGGCGTTCGGGTCATGAACGGGTGTGCGGCGGGCTCCCCACTTGCCGAGCTCCCACACGCCGAGCAGCACGAGCGCGGCGAGGAGCGCGAGGCCGAACTGCTGGGCCGTCAGCTGCGTCGTCCCGAGCAGCCGCGCGAGGAAGTCCCATTGCGTGATGAGGATCGCGCCGGCGATCTCCGCTGTCGCGGTCAGGTTCATCTGCGTGCTGTCGAACGTGTCGAGCGTGAAGACCGTGCCGGTTTCGCTCCTGCATTCGTAGGCTGCGACGACGAGCATGAGCACGAACGCCGTCAGGCCGATCGACGAGCCGACGGCGACGCTTCCGTACTCGTTCTTGCCGACCTCGATCAGCGCGAGGTTCGCGGTCGCCATCGCGAGCCCGACGAGGCCGGACGTGAGCATCGTCGGCCGCGTCAGCACCGACTCGCCTCGCGGGCGCGGACTGAGCTTCATCAAGCCCGGGGTCTCGCGGTCGAAGCCGAGCGCGATGCCGAAGGGCGCATTGACGAGGAAATGGATCCAGAGGACTTGGCCCGACGTGAACGGCTGTCCCGCGGCGATGTTGAACACGCTCGCGCCGAGGAACGTCAGAACGAATGCGACGAGCAGGATCAGGACGAACCGGATGTACTTGTTGAGGTTGTCGTAGAGCTTGCGCCCCTGCTCGACCGCGTACACGATCGTCGCGAAGTTGTCGTCGGAGAGGATCATCCGGCCTGCGTTCTTCGCGACCTCCGTGCCCGTGCCCATTGCGATGCCGATGTCGGCCGCCTTGATCGCAGGCGCGTCGTTGACGCCGTCCCCGGTCATGGCGACGACTTCGCCCTTCTTCTTGAGCGTCTCCGCCAGCAGCACCTTGTGCTCGGGTGCGACGCGGCCCACGACGCCGATGTCGTCGATGCGATCGAGGCGCTCTCGCTCCGGTAGCGCGGCGAAGTCCTCGCCGAGGATCGCCTCGCCCGGAATACCGAGCTGCCTCGCGATCGCGGCGCCGGTGACGACGTCGTCGCCGGTGACCATCCGCACGTGGATGTGCGCGGCGCGCGCGGCAGCGACCGCGGCTCTCGACTCGTCCCGCGGTGGGTCGACCATGCCGACGAGGCTCGTCAGCTCGATTCCGTCGACGTAGCCGAGGAGGTCGCCGTCCGGATCGAACGTCGCGAGGTCGAGATCGCGGCGGCCGGCGGCCATGACCCGCAGGCCCGCCTCTTCCATCCGCGTGACATGCGCCTCGACGCGCTCGGCGAGCTCGTCGTCCAGGGGGAGGTCGGCACCGTTCGCCCGCGCCGTCGCGGCGCGACGCATCACCGCTGGGGCCGCACCCTTGACGTGACACCGGACCACGTCCGTTCCCGCCGCGGTCGTCGCCCGGTTGAAGGTGGCCATGAGCTTGTACGTCGGGTCGAACGGCAGGGTCGCGACACGCGGGAGCCGCTCGCGGGTCGCGTCGGCGTCGAGACCGGCCTTGTGCGCGAGAACGAGGAGCGCTCCTTCGGTCGGATCGCCGACGACCTCGCCGGCGACGAGTCTCGCGTCGCACGCGATCACATACGGGAGGATCGCGTCGTCGATCGACTCGGACGCGCCGGACGCATGCGTGACCCTTCCGTCGAGGCTGTACCCGTTGCCGGAGATCGTGTAGCGGTCGGTCGGGTCGACGACCTCGACGGCCGTCATCTGGTTCATCGTGAGCGTCCCGGTCTTGTCCGAGTTGATCGCGGAGACGAATCCGAGCGTTTCGACCGAGGGGAGATCCTTGACGATCGCCTTGCGGCGGGCCAGCTCGACGCTCCCGAGCGAGAGCACGACCTCGACGACCGTCGGCAGCGCTTCCGGTATCGCCGAGACCGCAAGCGCGACGGCGCTCACGAACAAGGTGTCCCACGCCTCCCCGCGGTGGAGGCCGAGGGCGAACATGACGACCATCGTCAGCCCGGCGGCGCCGAGGATCCACAGCGTCAGCGTGTTCATCTGCCGCGTCAGCGGCGTCTCCTCTCGCGGCTCCGACGAGAGCATGTGCGCGATCTTCCCGACCTCCGTGTCGCCCCCGGTCGCCGTGACGAGCATCACGCCGCTTCCGTGTGTCACCGGTGTGTGCATGAACGCCATGTCGGTCTGGTCGCCGGGGCTGAGCTCCGTTCCGGCCGGCGTCACCGCGCTCTTCGCCGCCGGCGTGCTTTCGCCGGTGAGGGCCGACTCGTCGATCTGCAGCGAGCTGGCGGCGATGATGCGGCCGTCCGCCGGCACCTGGTCGCCGGCCGCGAGCAGCACGACGTCGCCGACGACGAGCTCCTCCGCTGCGACCTCCGCCTCGACGCCGCCCCGTCGCACGCGGGCGGTCTCCTTCATCATCGACTTCAGCGCGTTCATGGCGCTCTCGGCCTTCCCCTCCTGGCGAAGCCCGACGATCGCGTTGAGCAGGGTGATGACGACGAGCAGGACCGCGGTGGTCCACTCGCCGATCGCCAGCGAGACGACGGCGGCGCCGACGAGGATGAGCTGCATGTAGCTCGTGTACTGGTCGATGAAGCGGCGGAACGCGGAGCGAGGTTTCTCGGCCGGAAGCGCATTCGGGCCGTCGCGGAGCAGCCGTTCGGCCGCCTCGCGTTCGGACAGCCCCTCGCCGGGCGACACGGTCAGCGCGGCCGCGAGCTCCTCCGGCTCGCGCGCGTACCAGTGTTTCGGGCGTTCGTCCGGCGCCAGTTGTATCGCAGCCTTGCGGCTCTGGGACGTCGCCGTCACGTTCCGATCTTCCGGCGGCGCCTCTCGACGGGCTTCATCCCAAGCGGATGATCGAGCGGAGCCTAGGAAGGCTGCGGCGTCGTTCGTCGAACCGGCCGCCGCCTGCGCGCCCGCTTCCAGACGGCATCGGTCACGACCCCGAGCACGACGATCGCGATCATCCCCCAGAACGCGCGCGGATCCCCGTGCAACGTGTCCACGGTGAAGACGACGAGCACGACGACGGAGGCTGCGATCGCCGCCACGATCACGCCCGCGCGGGCGCCGATCTCGCGGCGAAGCCGTAGAGCGGCGACGCCGACGAGCACGAACACCGAGAGCGATACGGCGCTGCCGATCGAGGCCAGCGCGCCGAGGTCGAAGACGTTTACGAACAGGAGTGTCAGTGCGGTCGTGATCACGAGCCCGCCGTTGCGGCCGAGACGCGATTCGCGGCCGAAGAACGGTGGGAACTGGCCGACCTCCGCCAGCGTCGCTGTGAAGCCGGACGAGGCATACAGCGTGGCGTTCACGGAGGACGACGTCGCAAGCAGCGCGGCGATCGACATCGCGGTGAAACCGGCGTCGCCGAGCGTGGGTCGCGCCGCCTCGGCGATCGCCGTCGGGCCGTAGTGCACGACCTCGGCAACCGTCAGCGTGCCGAAGACGCCGAGAGCGATGGCGACGTACAGCAGCGTCGTGCTACCGAGCGCGATGTACATCGCCCGCGGCAGGTCCCGCTTGGGGTTGAGGAGGTCTCCCGCGGCGAAGCTGATCACGGCGAAGCCGAGATACGCGAAGAACGTGAGCGCGACGGCGGAGACGATCGAGCGTCCCGACGGGTATCCGCTCGGCGCGAGCAGGTGCGGGTCGAGGTCGGCGAGGGTCGCGCAGATGAACACCGCGAAGACGGCGAGCAGCCCGATCACGATCGCCGACTGCACGCGGTCGACCCAGCGCACGCCGACGATGCAGAGCCATGCCGACGCGAGGACGACGCCCGACGCGAACAGTTTCGTCCACCCGCTTCCGACGCCGTCCCCGAGGAAGAGCCGGGCCGCATAGTCGCCGAAGGAGACCGCCACCATGGCTCCGACGACGACGATCGCGGTCAGGTACCCGAGCCATGACGCGACCCCGACGAGCCGGCCGTTCCCGAAGCCCTTGATCAGGTAGGTGATGAGCCCGCCGGATGACGGATAGCGCACGCCGAGCTTTGCCATTGCGTAGCCGAGCGCGAGCGAGATGCCGCCCGCGACGAGGAACGAGATCCAGACGCCTGCCCCGGCGACGTCACCCGCCTCGCCGAGCAGCGCGAAGATCCCGGCGCCGACCATCCCGCCGATTCCGAGGAAGATCGCGCCGCGGAGCGTCATCGAACCGGCGGGCAACGAGTCCGGCCGCCTTACGGCGCGCCGACCAGCTCGATTCCGGCCGCGTCGGGCGCAACCACCGTTCCGGCTTCGCCACGCAGGAGCTGTTGCGCGTCCTCGATCGAGCCGATTGCGGCGAAGCCGCCGGTCTGCTCGACGAACATGCACGCCGCGCGGACTTTCGGCCCCATCGACCCTTCGGCGAACTCGGAGTGCTCGAGCGCGTACGGCGACGCACGCCGGATCGCCTTCTGGTCGGGCGTGCCCCAGTCGGAGTAGACCGCGTCGACGTCTGTGACGATCAGGAGCGCGTCGGCGGCGAGGTCGCAGGCGAGGAGCGCGCTCGCGAGGTCCTTGTCGATCACCGCCTCGACGCCGACGAGGCGCTTCCCCGCCACCGCCGGCTCGTCCGTGTACATCACCGGGATGCCGCCGCCGCCGGCGCAGATGACGACGCACCCGCGCTCGAGCAGCCATTCGAGCGGGTCGAGCCCGAAGATGCGCTGCGGCGTGGGGGAGGGAACGACGCGGCGCATGCTCGTGCCGTCGAGCTTGAACGTCCAGCCCTTCTCGGCGCCGAGCCGACTCGCCTCCTCCTTCGTGTAGATCGGGCCGATCGGCTTCGTCGGGTTGCCGAACGCGGGGTCGGCGGCGTCGACTTCGACGAGCGTGAGCACGGTGACGAGCCGGACGTCGAACGGCAGCTCGTTGCCGAGCTCCTGCTGGATGAGATACCCGATCATTCCCTCGGTTTGGGCGCCGAGCAGGTCGAGCGGGTACGGCTCGACGGCCGTGTATGCGGCTCCCTCGAGCGCGAGGAGGCCTACCTGCGGGCCGTTGCCGTGCGAGATCACGAGCTCGTGCTCGAGTGCGACCGGGGCCAGCGCACGGCAGGCTGCGCGCGCGTTCGCGCGCTGGTTCTCCGCGGTGAGCGGCTGGCCCCGGCGCAGGAGCGCGTTGCCCCCGAGAGCGACGACGAGGCGCATCGTCATTCTCCCAGGGTCGCGACCATCACGGCCTTGATCGTGTGCAGCCGGTTCTCGGCCTCGTCGAAGACGAGGGAGGCGGGCGACTCGAACACCTCGTCCGTCACCTCCAGCGCGGCCATCCCGTACTGCTCGAAGATCTGCCTTCCCACTTCCGTATCGGCGTTGTGGAAGGCCGGCAGGCAGTGCATGAACTTCACATCGGGATTGCCGGTGAGCGCCATCGTCTTGCGGTTCACCTGGTAGGGCCGGAGCAACTCGATTCGCTCGGCCCAAGCCTCGGCAGGCTCGCCCATCGAGACCCAGACGTCGGTCACCAGGACGTCGCAACCGAGGACGGCCGCGGGGACGTTCTCGGTGATCGTCAACTGAGCGCCGCTCTGCTCGGCGATCTCGTGTGCGAGATCGACGACGTCCGCGGCCGGCTGGAGTGAGCGCGGGCTCGCGAGGCGCACGTCCATCCCGAGCTTCGCCGCGCCGACGAGATACGTGTCGGCCATGTTGAAGCGGGCATCGCCGAGGTAGCAGAACGAGATCTCCTCGAGCGGCTTCGGGACGTGCTCGCGCATGGTGAGGAAGTCCGCGAGGATCTGCGTCGGATGCCATTCATCGGTGAGCCCGTTGTAGACGGGAACACCCGCCCACTCCGCCAGCTCGTCGGCCGCGGCCTCGTCGAACCCGCGGAACTCGATCGCGTCGTACATCCGGCCGAGGACGCGGGCGGTGTCCTTGACCGTCTCTTTGTGGCCCATGTGCGACCCGGACGGGCCGATGAACGTGACGTTCGCACCCTGGTCGTAAGCGGCCACCTCGAACGCACAACGGGTGCGCGTCGAGTCCTTCTCGAAGATCAGCGCGATCTCCCTGCCAACGAGCTTCTGTTCCTCACGGCGTTCGCGCTTCGCCGCCTTCAGCTCGGCGGCGAGGTCGAGGAGGTAGCGGATCTCGTCGGCGGAGTAGTCGGCCAGCGTGAGGAAGCTCCGGCCGTGCAGGTCGATGACGGTGCTCATTCTCGAGGTGCTCCTCTCAGGCATCGCGGGCTATCGGGCAGGTCATGCAGTGGCCGCCACCGCGGCCGCGGCCGAGCTCCTGGCCCGCGATCGTGTGGACCTCGACTCCGGCCGCGGCGAGGCGGGCGTTGGTTGCCTCGTTTCGTTCGTACGAGACGACGACGCCCGGCGCGAGCGCCACGAGGTTGTTGCCGTCGTCCCACTGATTGCGCTCGGCCTCGAACTCGTCGCCACCGGTCGGCACGGTGTGCAGCTGCTCGAGACCGAGCGCGTCCGCGACCTCGTCGACGAACGGTCGCTCGGAGAGGGTCACGCCGAGCCCGCCGTCACTCTGGGGCAAATAGAGGACGGGGAGGATCTGCGCAACGACCGGCTCGTAGATGGTGACGAGGTCCCGATTGCAGAACGTGAAGACGGTGTCGAGATGCATCGCGGCGCGCTCGCGCGGCATGAGCGCGCCGATGACGAGCCGTGCAGCCCCCGCGGCGAAGAGGTTCTGCGCGAGGATGCTGACGGCGCGCGCCGTGCTTCGCTCACCCTGGCCGACGAGGACGACGCCGTCGCCGATCGGCATGATGTCGCCGCCCTCGATCGTCGCGCCACCCCAGTCGTGGTCGAAGCCGCCGAACCAGATCGGAAAGCCGGCGTCACGGAACCGAGGATGGAACCGGTAGACGGTCTCGACGTTCAGCGTCTCGTGTTGCCGCGCGGGCCAGAACATCGTGTTGATCGAGACGCCGCCGTAGATCCAGGCGCTCGTGTCGCGCATGAAGAGCTGATTCGGCAGCGGCGCGAGCACGAAGTCCGTCGGCCTCATCGCACGGCGAACCACCGAGGCGATCTCGTCCGGGAGGTCGGCGACCGTGACACCGCCGGTGAGACGGGTGGCGAGCTCGTCGCTTGGCATCTCGGTCATCCAGGCAGTGAGCTCGCCGGAGAACATCGTCGTCACCTCTTCCGGTCGAAGTCGTCGGGAGAGGAGCCAGTCGCGAGCCTCCGGCTCTTCGAGCGTCTCCGCGAGGAGCTCGTGGAAGATGAGGACGTCGATGCCGCGTTCACGCATGAGGTCGACGAACGCGTCGAACTCCTGTCGCGCGCGCCGCACCCAGATCACGTCGTCGAAGAGCAGTTCGTGGCAGTTGCTGGGAGAGAGTCGCTCGTGTGCGATGTCCGGCCGGTGAACGAGCACGGTGCGCAGCGTGCCGACCTCGGAGTTCGCGCCTATCGCATGGACGGTCGTCGCAGTCATTGCATCTCCTTCAGAGGCTCTAGCTCACCGCCGCGGCGATGCCGACGAACGCGCAGCAGACGACGAAGACAGCGGCCAGGAACGGCCAGACGAACTTCAGGTAGCGGTTGTAACCGATCTTCGAGAGCGCGAGGCCGCCCATGATCACGGCCGACGTCGGCGTCACGAGATTCACGAATCCCGACGCGGATTGGAACGCAGTCACCACGATCTCGCGGGACACGCCGGCGAAATCGGCCAGCGGCGCGAGGATCGGCATCACGAGCGCGGCGTGCCCCGAAGACGACGGCACGAGAAACGCGATCGGGATGTTGACGATGAACGCGAGGATCGCGAAGACACCCGTCGAGGCGCCGGACACGGCCTTCTCCATCCAGTGCAGGATCGTGTCCGTCATGTACGCGTTGCGCATCACGACTGTGATGCCACGCGCGAGGACGATGATGAGGGCGGCGCCGAGGAAGTCGGCCGCGCCGGCGACGATCGTCGTCACCGTGCCCTCCTCCCCGAGCTTCGCAATCAGGCCGATGACGACCGCCATGACGAGGAACAGTCCGGCCGCCTCGGGGAAGTAGAAGTCGGCGAAGGTCGGGAGCGGGAAGTCCTTGCCGAACCCCTCGTTCCAGAGGTCGTTCCACGGGATGAACCCGTAGATCATGAGGCCGAAGGTTCCTCCGAACAGGGTGAGGACGACCTTCTGCCGGCCGGTGAGCTTCGGCACGTCGCTGACGAGGCTCTCGGCGTCGGCGGCGTCGGCCGGTGACACGCCGACCACCGACTTCGCCGGCGTGCTGCGCACACGTCGCGCGTAGAGGAGCACGTAGCCGATTCCCATCGAGACGACGACGACCCAGAGCGCGATGCGCAGTCCCATGCCCGCACCGATGCTGACCCCTGCGGCATCGGAGGCGACACCGGTCGAGAAGGGGTTCACCGTCGAGCCGATGACGCCGGACCCCGCCCCGAGGAACACGATCGCGGCCGCGACCATGCGGTCGTAGTGCAGCGCGAGCGTGAGCGGCACGAGCAGCACGAAGAAGCCGAGCGTCTCCTCCCACATGCCGTACGTCGTCCCGCCGATCGCGAAGATCGTCATCAAGATCGCGATCAGCACGGAACCGCTGCTCCGGAACCGCAAGGCGAGCCGCCCGATCCCTGTCTGGATCGCCTGCGTCTTCATCGTCACCGTGATGAAGGCGCCGACGGCGAGCACGAAGAAGAAGATCGCGGCCGACCCGTAGAGGAATCCCGCTTCCCACGGGCCGACGAAGCCGTTCGAGGCCTCGACGCCGTAGAGGCCGTTCGGCGGCGCGTTCCAGAGCTGCTTGAAGCGGTACGTGAACGACGTGTCGACGCAGTTCTCGCCGGGGACGGCCACCGTCGCCGTCGGTGCGGAGGTTGCGTCGGTGGGCGCGGTTCCCGTCTCTGCGGCCGAATCGACGACCAGCGCGGTACCGCCGGCCGCGACCGCCGAGCAGGAAGGAAGCGTGTGATACGTGCCTGGCACCGGCGACCCGGTCGCGGCACTCGTCTTGTAGATGCCGGCGGGAACGAAGAACGACGCGATCCAGACGAGGAGTAGGACCGCCGCGAGCACCGTGAACGCGGTCGGGAACTTGAACGTCCTCTTCGGCGGCTCGGGGGGCGGGGCCGGTGGCGGTTCCGCTCGCTCCGGCGCCGGCGGCGCGGGGAGCATCGAGGATCCGGTCGAATCGGCCACGCAGCGAGCGTCCCCGCGCGGCCTGCGAACGGCATCATCCGAAGAGGACGATTACAGCGCCAGGTCGGCTTGGCCTGCGAGGTACATCAACGCCGCCTTCACCCGTCTGCTGACTTCGGTGGAGGCTCCGAGATCGAGCCTCGTGAAGATCGAGCCGATGTGTCCTTCGACTGCACGCCTGGTGATCACGAGCTTGTCGGCGATAGCGGTGTTGCTCCAACCTTGCGCGAGCAGCGAGAGGATCTCGAGCTCACGCGCTGTCAGATCGTTGAGCCGCGTGCTCTGGCGGCGGCGCTCGGCCGCGACGAGCGACTCGACGATGCGAGCGTCGACGACCGATCCTCCGGTGACGACCTCGCGCAGCGCACGGCCGAGGTCGGCCGGGTTGCGCACGCGTTCCTTGAGCAGATAGCCGCGCCCTGCCGAGCCGGACGCGAAGAGCGCCATCGCGTACACCGGGTCCGCGAACTGGCTGAGCACGACCACTCCCACGGCGGGGTGGGACTCACGAAGCTCGGCTGCCAGGCGAATGCCCTCGTCCGAATGGGTCGGCGGCATGCGGATGTCGGTCACGACGACGTCCGGGCGCAGCTCCTCGACTGCTCGCGCCAGCGACTCGGCGTCCCCGAACGCGTCGACGAGCTCGACGTCGGCAAGGGTCTCGAGCGCGCGGGTGACGCCTTCGCGCGCGAGGTAGTCGTCCTCGCCGAGGATCGCACGAATCACGGCCTCGGAAGCCTAGCCTCGCCGTCGCGAGCCGCCCGCGCGCGTGCCCACACTCGCGCGAGACGGGTGCGGGCCCCCTAGCCGTGAACGGGTGGTGCGAGCGACACTCGGTGGGGTGAATCACTCCATCCGCTTTGCGCACCCCGAGGACGTGCTCATCACGACGTCCGGAACGGCTTCGCTCTCGGGGCTCGACACCGTCGTTGCGGAGCTCCTCGACGATCCCCGCTACCGACCGGGGCTTGCGCTCCTGTTCGACCACTCCCGGCTGGACTGGAGCGGGCTCCTGCCGGAGGATCTCGTGCGGCGGCTGCACATCGCCCTCAAGGAAGCGGATTTGATCGGGCCGAGCCGGATCGCAGTCGTCAGTGCGGACGCGCGAATTCGCGAGGCCCGAGAGCTTCGCACCGACGAGCCGCTCTGGCAGTCGTTCCCCGACGTTCGTGCGGCGCGGCACTGGCTGCAGACGGCGGGCGTCGTCGCCGACCTCTAGCTGACTCTCCCTCACGGGATCGATATCGTTCCGGCACCGTGTCAGAGTTCGCGGGCGTGGTCGCTGCGGCCACGAGGTCGAGGAATCCGGCCGGCTACTCCCTGCGTGTTCTCGTCGGATCGGTCGCGCTCGCAGGCGCCTACTACGGCGCGGCCAGAGGCGAATACGCCCTCGCCCTCGCTGGGCCGGTGGCCTCGGTCATGTGGCTGCCCGTCGGCGTAGGGATCGCATACCTCTACATCGGCGGCCTGCGGTTCTGGCCCGGGATCCTCGCCGGGGACCTGCTTGCAAACGACTACTCGGCTTTGCCGCTCGGGTCGGCTCTCGGCCAGACGTGCGGGAACGTCCTCGAGGTCGTCGTCGCCGTCGTCGTCCTCCGGCGACTCACGCGGGGCGCATCTGCAGTCGGGAGCGTGCGCGGCATCGGCCAAATGCTCGTTGCGATCGCCGCCGGGACCGCGCTCAGCGCGACGGTGGGCGCGATCTCGCTCGTGCTCGGCGGGGTGATCGAGATGAACGCCGTCCCGACCGTGTGGCGGACGTGGTGGCTCGGCGATCTGATCGGCGCGCTCGTCGTCGTTCCAGTCGCACTGGCCTGGTGCAACCCGCCCTCCCGAGTGTGGTGGAGGCGGCGTGGACCGGAGACAGCGCTCCTGCTGTGCGCCGTGGCCGCGATCAGCGAGTTGTCGGTCGATCATGTGCGCGCTCTGAGCTATCTCGTCTTCCCGGCGCTGATCTGGGCGGCGTTGCGGCTCGGCCAGGCCGGAGCGAGCTTGGCGGTCGTCGTCGCGGCTCTGTGCGCGGGCAACGCCCCCTTTCACTACACGTCGATCACAGAGTCCGTCCTCGCGACCCAGAACTTCATCGCCGTGGCAGCGTTGTCCACGCTCCTGCTAGGGGCGGTCGCCACCGAGCGCGAGGCGCTCGCCGGAGAAGTGCGCCGGTCGCGGGCCCGCCTCGTCGAGGCTGCCGATGCAGAGCGGAGGCGCCTCGAGCGCGACCTCCACGACGGCGTGCAGCAACGTCTGACGGCGATCGCGCACAAGCTCGGTCGCGCTCCCGAGCACGCGCCGCGCGAGCTCATCGAGGAGGCCGAGGCGGACGTTCAGCTCGCAATCGACGAGCTGCGGGAGATCGCCCACGGGGTTCGGCCGTCCGCGCTCGCCGACCTCGGCCTGGTCGGTGCCGTCAGGAGCATCGCCGCCCGTTCGATCGTGCCGATGACGCTCGTCGACCTGCTCGTCGGGAGGCTCGACGACACGGCCGAGACCACCGCGTACCACGTCGTCTCCGAAGCCGTGGCGAACGTGCACAAGCACGCGAACGCGTCGGCGATCGTCGTGCGCATCTGGAGGTCCCACTGCTTCCTCCACGTCACGATCGACGACGACGGAGTCGGGGGAGCAACCGAGACCGAAGGCTCGGGGCTGCAAGGGCTACGCGACCGGGTCGAGGCGGTCTCCGGGAGATTCGTCGTCACGGACGCTGCACCGCACGGCACACGTGTCAGCGCGATGATCGCCGCGACGGCGAGAACCGCCTGACGTTCGACCACTTGGGGTGATGCTGCCTCGCGGCCCGCGCGTGAGCATTCCCGCCGAGCATGGCGGCCGTGCAACCCCCGGCGGACCCGATCTCCCGCCCGCGGCGCATCGTCGTGTGGGTGCTGATCGTCGTCGCCTCGCTCCTCGGGCTCGTCAGCACTCTCACGCTATGGGTCAAGCGGCAGATGCTCGACAACAACGCGTGGAAGAGCGCGAGCACGCAGGTGATCCAGGACTCGCAAGTTCGGGCGGCGCTGTCCGCCTACCTCGTCAACCAGCTCTACGACCGGGTGAACGTCGAGCAGGCCCTAAAACAGCGCTTGCCCCACAACCTGAAGGAGCTCGCAGCGCCCTTGTCGAGCGCGTTGCGCCAGCCTGCCACCAGCACCGCCGAGTTCATCCTCGCGCGGCCGCGCGTACAGCAGCTCTGGGTCAGGACGACCACGATCGCGCACCAGAAGCTCGTCAACGTCCTCGAGAACAAGACCGGCTACGGCATCTCCACCGGAAACGGCGTCGTCACCGTGAACCTGCACGGTCTCGTCGAGGAGCTCGGGACGGAGCTCGGGCTGCCCTCGGCTGCGCTCGCACGCGTTCCGAAGGACGCCGGTGTGATCAGCGTTCTCCGCTCAGATCAGCTCGCCGCCGCACAGTCGGGCGTCAGAGTGGTCAAGGTGCTGAGCGTATGGCTGCTCGTGCTCGTGCTCGGGCTCTATGCGTTGGCCATGTACCTCGCGCGCGGAGCGCGGCGGGCCACCTTGCGCAACATCGGCTGGGCGTTCGTGCTCGTCGGCCTCATCGTGCTCGTCATTCGCCGAGTGGTCGGCAACTATGCACTCGATGCGCTCGCGTCGCCCGGGTACCGCGGGACGATCCACGACGTGTGGCTGATCGGGACGTCGATCCTGGGCGAGATCGGGATAGCCTCGATCATCTACGGCCTCTTCGCGGTGGCCGGCGCGGCGCTCGCGGGCCCGACCAGAGCGGCCGTCGCGGTGCGCCGGCGGATCGCGCCGCTCCTCGACCACCATCTGGGGCTCTCCGCCGCGGGCCTCTCGGCCGCCTACCTCCTGCTCGTCCTGTGGGGGCCGACGCACGCGCTGCGTACGTGGTGGGGCGTACTTCTCTTCGCCGCCCTGATCGTGGCCGGCGTCGCGGCGCTGCGCCGACAAACGCTTGCGGAGGCCGCGCACGACGAGGAGCCGAGCCTGAGCGGCTCGCTCCTCGACCGCCTTCCGTCGAAGAAGCCCGAGCCGAGCACGCCGGGCTCTCCGGCCGAGGAGATCGCCCGTCTCGCCGACCTCCGCGACGGAGGCGTCATCTCGGAGGACGAGTTCGCCCGGGCCAAGAAGCTCGCGCTGTCGTAAGGGGCTCGCCTCAGTAGTGCCCGGCCGCGCGCACCGACCACGCCGGGTTCCGTCGCCCGGTGTCGTACTCCTCCACCGTGAGCCAGACGGGCTCGAAGCAGCGTGACGACGAGCACTCGCAGAAGAAGCCGATCGGCTCCGACTCCAGGTGCTCGTGGAGGCTCTCGTGGATCAGGTCGTTCACGCGACGCTTGTGCGCGCTTTGTTCGCTGCGGGGTTGGACGACGGTGCTCATCCGGATCTCCTCTCGATTCGGCTAGGCGACGACTGCGGTGTCCTCACGCGGCCGGCTGATCATGTAGACGAGGACGCCGACCAGCGGCAAGAAGATCACGAACAGCGTCCAGCCTGCCTTGGCCCAGCCGGAGTGGTCGGTGCGTCGGAAGTTGTCCGCGAGGACCATGATCAACAGCCAGATCCAGATCACCCAGGCGAAGAAGATGAACATCGTCCACACGATGTCGAGGAACGGATACGACGAGGCGAGCAACATGTCTCTTCACCTTTCCTTGAGGGTTCGGTGACTATGCAAATCCGGCAGTGTGGGCGGCATCGCCCGATCAGGGTGATCCCGTGACCGCAAGCCCGGCCGTCACGGCACGCGTCAGCGCCGGCGGCAACCTGAAGACGACATCCTCGGATCGCGCATCGCCGAAGATGCTGATGTCGGTCACGCCGCGCACGCGGAACCACTCGCACACGGCGCCGACGATCCATTCCGGTGTCGACGCGCCGGCGGTGAGGCCGACCGTATCGAAGGCGGTGATCGCGTGCTCGTTGATGTCGTTCTCGTCGTCGATCAGATACGCGGGCACTCCGCCCGATCGGCCGGTCTCGACGAGCCTCTTGGAGTTGGAGCTCTCCTGGGACCCGACGACGAGGAGCACATCTATCTCGCCGAGCATCGTCTTGACGGCCCGCTGGCGATTCGTCGTCGCGAAGCAGATGTCGTCCTTTGCGGGGCCCACGATGGCCGGAAAGCGCGATCGGAGGATCGCGATGATCTGGGCCGTCTCGTCGACCGAAAGAGTCGTCTGCGTCACGTACGCGAGCTTCGTTCCCGGGAGGTCGATCGAGCGAGCTTGCTCCGCCGTCTCGACGAGCGTGACCGCTTCGGGCGCCTGCCCGGCCGTACCGACGACCTCGTCGTGTCCCGCGTGCCCGATCAGCACGACGGTGTACCCGGCCGCCGCATAGCGCCGCACCTCGGCGTGCACCTTCTTGACGAGCGGGCACGTTGCGTCGATCGTGGTCAAGTCGCGCGCAGCCGCGCGGCCGTAGACGCCGGGCTCGACGCCGTGCGCGGCCAGCACCAGCCTCCCGCCCTCCGGAACGTCGCTCTCCGACTCGACGAAGATCGCGCCGCGCAACTCGAGGTCGTGCACGACGTGCATGTTGTGGACGATGTGCTTGCGAACGTAGACCGGAGCTCCGTAGGCGTCGAGCGCGCCGAGCACCGCCGCGATCGCACGATCGACTCCGGCGCAGAGCCCGCGAGGGGCGGCGAGAAGCAGGCGCTTCATGGTACGGGGAAACGAAGCACGGGTCGGAGCCCCGCTGCGTCATCCCGCTGGGATGATGCCGTCCTGCCGCCGTTCGTGGTTCCGTCCAACCATGGTCCCGCGCTCGAGCGACCGCATACGGCTGCGACGGCGACTGATCGACGTGCAGGGGGCCGCCTGCCTGCACGAGTACGCGGGTGGCGACGGCCCGCCCGTGGTCCTCGTGCACGGCTTCGGCGTCTCGAGCGTGTACATGTTGCCGCTTGCCCGAGCGCTCGCGCCGTCGCACTTCGTGCACGCCGTCGACCTTCCCGGGCATGGGCAGAGTGGGCCGCTGCGCTGCAGCGCCTCCATCGCGAGCTTCTCCGAGGCGCTCGGAGACTGGGTGGATGCCGCGGGGCTCGAGCGGCCTGCATTCGTCGCGAACTCGCTGGGATGCCAGGTCGTCACCGACCTTGCGGTGCGCCGGCCGGCGACCGTCGGCCCACTTGTGCTGATCGGGCCCACGGTCGACCCCCGTCGCCGCTCGGCGCGGCATCAGTTCATGTCAGCGCTGCGAGACGCCGGTCACGAGCCGGTCTCGCTGGTCGCTCGCGTGGCCGGGGAGGATCGGCGGACGCGACTTTCGACACTCGTTCCGCTCGCCCGTTCGGCCATCTCCGATCCGATCGAAGAGCGCCTCCCGTCGATCGAACAGCCGACGACGATCGTGCGAGGATCCGACGACGGCTTCGTCGGAGACGACTGGGTCAGGCATGCGGTGCGGCTGCTGCCGAACGGCCGGCTCGTCGTCGTCGAGGGTGAGGCGCACGCCGTCCACTACACGCGGCCCCGCCTCGTCGCCCGGATCGTGCGCGAGGCCGTCATCGACGAGCTCTGGACGATCGACGAACGGGCCGGAACGCTCGCCGGCTGACGTCAGAATCCGCAGCGCTCGCAGCCGCGCGGCGACACTCGCCGGCCACAACATGGGCAGCGCCGCCGCCTCGCCCGCTCCCCGAGCGCTCCCGTCGCCGACCCGATTCGGCTCATGGCCACGCCGGCAGCGGCCGTCAGCGATCCAGTGAGCACGAGGTGCGTCCAGAACGCGCTCATCCTCGGACCGATCCGCGGGCACGGCCCGTACCCGCCGCAGCTGCCGCCAAGACCAGCGAGCCCATCATGATCGAGCGTCGAATCCGGCGGCGCCGAGCGGCCTGCCGCAGTGCTTCGTGGCGGCGCATGCGCTCACGTGCCAGTTCGAGTGCAACGCGGGTCACGGCGGCGGACGCCGGCGTCGACGGCCGCAGCGGATCGAATGCGACTGCGAGCAACAACTCCCCGGCGCGGAGCGCGGGACCGGGGCGATGCGAGGCACCGGTCCCGCGCGATTGGCCTCGGGTGGTCGACCGTGTGGGAAGGCCCATCGAGCGTAGGCTGCGCCTCGTCCCATCGAGGCGCATCATCCGAGCGGGATGAACCGGTAGCCCATCCGCCGAACCGTTTCGATCCGAGGCGTGGGCGTGTGTGCTCCGTCCTCGAGCTTGCTGCGCAGCTTCGAGATGTGGACTTCGCAGCTTCTGCCGGTGCCGACGAACGAGCTGTTCCAGAGGGCCTCTGCGATCGTCGCGCGGCTGATGACACGGCCGGGCTGGGCCGTCAGCAGGACGAGCAGGCGAAACTCGGACGGAGTCAGCCGTACATCGCGGCCGCCGACGAGGACGCGCCCACGGTCGAGGTCGATACGGATGTCCCCGTGCACGCGCACGGACGACCAGGAGCCGAGCCCGGGGTCGAGGATCTCTCGCGCGATTCCCTCGACGGCGACGAGCTCGCGCGACGAATTGAACACCGGAGTGTTTCGCTGTTCGACCCAGATGGTCGACCCGTCCTTGCGGAGCCAGCGGACGAGGACGGGCACGCGTCCCGTGCCGCGCGCGAGGAGGTCGTGGACGATCGCCCTGTCGTCGTGATGGACGAGCTTCAACGCGAGAGCCGGATCCGTGTACAACTCCTCCGGCGTGAACCCGGTGAGCCGGGTGATCGCTCGGCTGACGAACTCGTAACCGGGCGGGCGCAGGCGGAACCGGAAGACGACGTCCGGCGCGCGGTTGACCAGGCGCAGCAGCTCGCCCTCCCCGAAGGCCCTTGCGCCGGCGGCTGTCTCCGCGCCGGGGCGCTCTCGGACGGGTGAGCTCGCCATCGCGGTATCCGAGTGAAGCCGCGCCCGTCCAGCATCGCCCGAACGGGATGACCGTACAACGACGGGAACGTACGTATCAGTTCGTTAACAATAGTGTGGCATCGGCACGGCATCATCCTCTACGATTGATGGCTCGTTGGTGGCGCGTCAGGTCCGGCCGAAGAGCCCGCCGGCCCGCGTGTTCCGCTCGAACCCGAGGCGGCGCTGAAGTTCAGCCGTTGAGCCGGTATTGCTGCGGCGGAAGGTCCGCCGGGGGGACGGTTGCTCAGTCGTAAGTCGATTGGCACGTCGAGACCCTTCGAGCAGAGTGAGGAAGACCGTGGATCCGCAGCAGACCCGCCGATCGTCGACCCGCACGCACGAAACCGGCCAATCCGCGGTGCGCGCTCTGCGTCCCGGCGCGCGCCCGAGCCCCGGACGCCGAGTGCTCGAATCGAAGCTGACGCCGCCGGTTCGGCGTCCCGGATGCGTGCCTCGAGCGGGACTCGTCAACCGACTGCGCGTCGAGCGCGCAGCTCGAGTCGTATCCGTGAGCGCGCCTCCCGGGTATGGCAAGACGACCCTCGTCGGCGATTGGGCCCGGCGGGACGAGAGGCCGTTCGGCTGGTACACGATCGATCACGCCGACGACGCGTCCGACTTCGTCGCGTATCTCGCCACCGTGGTCTCGCGCCTGTGCGGAGGCAGCTTCGCCGCTCCCGCCGCGTTCGACCGGCTCGAAGAGACGGTCATGCTCCTCGCGCGCTCGCTCGAGGGAGCCGAACCCTCCGTCGTCGTGCTCGACGATGTCGATCTGCTGCAGGACGCCGAGTCGTTTCGACTGCTCTCGCTGTTCGCCGACGAGCTGCCGACCACCACGCAGCTCGTCGTCGTCACGTGGTCGCAACCGCTGTTGCCGCTGGCGCGGCTGCTCTCGCACGGCGAGCTGGCGGAGCTCGGTGTAGACGATCTCCAGTTCACCGATCGAGAGGCCGGGGCGCTCCTCCGTCATGCCGGCGTCGAGGTCGGCGAGCGCGAGACCGAATCGCTGAACGCCGCGGTCGAGGGCTGGGCGGCCGGGCTCTACTTCGCGACGCTGTCGCTGAAGGCCGCCGTTGCCGACGAGGCACGGGGCGGCGGTAGCCTGATGTTCGACTACTTCCACGACTCGCTCCTGTCGCGCCTTCCCGAGGACGAGGTCCGCTTCCTGACGCGGGCGTCCGTGCTCGATCGCATGTGCGGACCGCTGTGCGACGTCGTGACGACGATGAGGGACTCGTCCGATCGTCTCGACCGGCTCGAGCGTTCCAACCTCTTCGTCGTCCCGCTCGACCGTACCAGGCGTTGGTATCGCTTCCACTCGGTGTTCCGCGGATTCCTGCGCGACGAGCTCGAGCGGCGCGAGCCGGGGATCACAAAGCATCTGCTCGGGCGCGCCGCCGACTGGTGCTCGGTCTTCGGGGATTCCGCACAGGCGCTCGAGTACGCGCAGTCCGCCGACAACTTCGACCAGTTGGTCGATCTCCTCGAGCGGGCGAAGCCGTTTGCCGCCGCGACACGTCCTGCAAGGGTCGATCGCTGGCTCACGGCGCCCGACGAGAGCGCCGTGCTCGCGGTCCATCCAGCCGGCGCCGTCATCGGCGCTCTGACCTGGGGGATGAGCGGGAGGCCCGATGCGGCGGAGAGCTGGGCCGACGCCGCCGAACGTGCGTCGGCGTCCCCGCGCCCGGGTGCAGAGGAGTCGTCGGCGGCGTGGCGGGCACTCCTCCACTCGGTGACCAGTGCCGACGGGCCTGCCCAGATGCTCGTCGATGCACACCGTGCCGTCGACATGCTGCCGCCCGGGAGTCCTTGGCGCGCCACCGCGCTCGTTGCCGCAGGAACTGCGAGTGCGCTCGACGGAAATCCCGAGGATGCGGAGGCGATGTTCGCCGAAGCGGCCGAGACCGCCGCATCCCTCGGCGCAGCGGCGATCGAGTCGATGGCGCTCGCATGTCAGTCGCTCCTGGCGACGAACGCAGGGGCGTGGTTCCGTGCCGATGCGCTTTCGGAGGCGGCAGAGCGGACGGTCTACGAATCGCATCTGGAAGACCACGTCACGAGCCTCTTCGCACTCGCGGCGGGCGCCCGCACGGCGCTCCGTCACGGCGACTGGAAGAGCGTGCACGCAGATCTCGATCGCGCGAAGGATCTCCTCCCACGGGTGACGCACGTGCTCGGCGCTTTTGCGGTGTTCGCGCGAATCGAGTTCGCACGCGTACTCCTGGCGCTCGGAAGCGTTGCCGATGCCTTTCGGCTGCTCGACGAGGTCGATGAGATCTTCGCACGCCGGCCGGAGCTGCGTGCCTTCGACGCGAGCGCACTCGCCGTTCGCGATCAGCTCGAAGAACGCGCGCGCGATGCGCGCGGAGGAATGGCGACGTTGACGGCAGCGGAGCTTCGGCTGCTCCCGTATCTGACCACGCATCTCTCCTTTCGCGAGATCGCGGACCGGCTCTACGTGTCCCGCAATACCGTCAAGACGCAAGCGATCTCCGTGTACCGAAAGTTGGGCGTCTCTTCGCGAGCCGGTGCGATTGCACGCGCATCGAGGCTCGGGCTCGTCGAAGGCGAAGCCGCGGGGTCGTGAGCATGGGACGGACGGGCCCCCCGGGCGGGGGGCGCCCACCGGTCCGCTTCGCGCTCTCGGAGTCCAAGCTCCGGGTGCCGAGCCGCCGCCGAAACGTCGTGCGGCACGCTGCGCTCATCGATCGATTGCGCGCCGGCCGGCGGACACCGGTCGTGGTCGTCGAGGCCCCTGCCGGATACGGCAAGACGACCGCATTGTCGGCTTGGGTCGGGAGCGACCGGCGCGCGGTCGGGTGGTACTCGATCGACGAGCGCGACGCCGATCCGGTCGTCTTCCTCTCCTATCTCGCGGCGCTGCTGGGCCGTGTCGGGGCCGATATCCGCTCCGCGTCGGACATCATCGGCGCGCCCTCGACCTCGATCCCCGGTGCCGCCGCTGAGCTCGCTGAAGCGCTCGAGTCGCTTCCCGCCCCGGCGGTGATCGTCATCGACAATGTCCATCTCCTCAGGAACCGTGCATGCCTCGACGTGGTCGTGGACTTGCTTGCGCATGTCGCCGACGAGTCGCAGCTCGTGCTCGCGACGCGCAGTGCACACGCTCTTCCCATAGCGGGGCTACGCGCGGAGGGTCGCCTCCTTGCTCTCGGCACGAACGACTTAAGACTCACCGACGCCGAAGCAGACGCGCTGCTCCGGTCGGCAAGCGTGACGTTGTCCGACGAAACCGTTCGTTCGCTGAACAAGCTCTGCGACGGCTGGGCGGCTGGTCTCTATCTCGCTGCGCTCGTCGCGCGGCGCTCCGGTGGACGCCTCGATCAGAGTCTGCTCGGCGCCGATCGCTTCGTTGCCGACTACTTCCACCTGGAGCTACTCGACCAGCTGTCGACCGACGACCGCGACTTCCTCCTCGAGGTGTCGGCCGTCGACAGGTTGACCGGTCCGTTGTGCAACGCCATGCTCGGCCGATCCGGCTCCGACGCGACGCTGGCGGCGCTCGCGGACGCAAATCTCTTCATCTCCTCGTTGGCAGGCGAGCCGGGATGGTTCAGGCTCCACCCGCTCTTCAGGGAGATGCTCCAGGCAGAGCTCTCACGCCGGTCCCCTGGGCGCGAGAGCACGCTGCGTGCTCGTGCGAGCGCGTGGTACGAGGCGGAAGGTGACGTCGAGGCCGCGATCGAGTGTGCGATCGGTGCGGGCGACCTCGACAGGACAGCGACCCTCTGCGGCGCGGCCATGCTTCCGACCTACTGGAGCGGACGCGCTGCGACCGTCGAGCGGTGGTGCTCCGCGATCGACGATCCGGCGGTCCTCGCCAAGCATCCGAAGGTGGCGATCATCGGCTCTGTGATGTTCGCCCTGGGTGGCCAGCCGGAGAAGGCCGAGCGGTGGGCGCGCGCCGCCCTCCGGGCGAGCTCCACCGAGTCGATGTCGGACGGGAGCACGGTCGGTGCGTGGATCTCGAATTTGCGTGCCGTCCTTTGCATGAACGGCGTCGACGCCATGCGCGAAGATGCCGAGCAGGCTGTCGCGACGCTCGCGGAGGGCAGCGCCTTCGCGCCGAGCGCGCGGTTGCTTCTCGGGTTTGCGCACCTCCTCGGTGGGCACGACGACGACGCAGAGGAGTGGCTCGTCGCCTCCGTCGACTCGGCGCTGGCGCTCGGCTCGAACGTCGTGGCCTCTGTCGCACTGGCAGCGCTCGCGGTGATCGCGGGCGGGCGAGATGCACGCGGCGAGCAGGACGCGTACGCACGTCATGCCCGTGAGGTGGTCGACAAAGGGCGACTCGGTGACTATGTGTCGAGTGCGTTCGTCTACGCGGTCGAAGGACGGGCCGCTCTCGCTCAGGGCCGGCGGTTGAGAGCAGAGAGCGACATGGTGCGCGCGGACGCTCTCATCTCGAAGTTGACCTATGCGCTTCCATGGCTCGCCGTTCCCACGAGGGTGGAGCTGGCGCGTCTACACCTCGCGTTCGACGACCCGGCTCGAGCGCGCGAGCTCCTCGGCCAGATCGACGACGTCTGGGCCCGGCGCTCGGAGATCGCGCGCGAACAGGTCGAGAATCTCCGCCACGATCTTCGCGCGGGTCGCGCGGGGGGCGAGAGCTGGACCTCCGCGCTGACGCCGGCGGAGCTCAGGCTGCTCCCGCTGCTCGCCAGCTACCTGTCGTTCAGAGAGATCGCGGAGCGGCTCGGCATCTCGCGCAACACCGTCAAGACCCAGGCGATCGCGGTGTACCGGAAGCTCCGGGTCTCGTCTCGAAGCGAGGCAGTCGAGCGAGCACGCGAGGCCGGGCTGCTCAAAGACACTGCACCGGCTGAATAGCGGCGGTGGAACGGCGGGACGCCGCCGCCGATCATCCCAACAGGACGATGCCGCTCCAAAGCAAGACCGCTTCTCTTGAGTTTGCCGACCGGCCGAGTCGGCTGTCAACGCTCACCGGGAGGAGACGACGATGGCGACATACGGCGTGCAAGAGACTTCGATGCGATCGGAGGAGTACGGCGACTTCCGCGGTCTCGGGTGGGTGACGTTCGCAGGCGTCATGCTCGGTCTCGCAGGGCTCTGGAGCTTCTTCGACGGGATCATCGCGCTCTCGAATGCGAAGTTCTACGGCGTTCACCACACCTACGTCTTCAGCGATCTCCGCACCTGGGGCTGGATCGTGCTGTTCTTGGGGATCTTGGAGATGATCGCGTCGTTCGCGCTCTTCACCGGCAGCCAGATTGCCCGCTGGTTCGGGGTCGCGGCTGCGAGCATCAACGCGATCGGCCAGCTTGCATACGTGCCCGTCTATCCGTTCTGGGCGCTGATGATCTTCGCCGTCGACATGCTCGTGGTCTACGGGCTCGCGGTCTACGGGGGCCAGAAGCTGACCGAGGCTTGAGCGGGCTCCGGGCTCGCCGGCGGTACCGATACGAACGAATGCCGAGCTGGAGGGGACCAATGGAGATCGGCAGTCCGAAGCGGATCTACACGATCGAGCCAATCGAGAGCCCGATTCCGCCGCGCCCGACGAAGCGAGACGAGCCACCCGTCAAGCGCCCGTCGGAGCCCGCGGAACGGCCCGGCACCCGCGTGTGAGCGTGGCGCCGGACTATGTCGATCCTGTCGTCGGGTGGCGAGCCTGGCACGCCGTCGACGACGCGACGACGGCTCGGCTCTCGAGTGTCGTCCACAAGACGCTGTGGCCCGCTCGCGCTCCGCTGGTCGCCGTGTGCCGGCGGCACCGCATCCCGATCTTCCCGTTCACCCGCAAGCGTCACGATGACGCGCCGCACGCGGGCTGCACGTGCGGAATCCACGCGGCGACGATGAATACCGTGCGGACGTACCTGCCTGATCACTTCTCGATGAGCGACATCGTCCCGGTCGTCGGGCGCGTCGCTCTCTGGGGCGTCGTCCACGAGTACGAGCGCGGATGGCGCGCGTCGCACGCGTATCCCACCTGTCTCTACGTTCCGATCGTCGAGCTCGGGCCGGAGCGCGCCGCGCGGGTCATCGACGACCTGGGCAGATACGACGTGCCCGTGCTCGCGATCGACGGTGCCACACCCGATGCCGTGATCGAGGAGATCACCGTCCTCGCCGCATAGCCGATCGGTTTGGAACAGACGAGCGACATCGCCACGAGGCCCGGTCCGATCCAACTGCTGGCGGTCGCCTTCCCCGGCAACCGGTTCAAGGGCGAGATCCTGCCCGAGCTCGATCGGCTCAAGCGCCGCCGGATCGTTCGCGTGCTCGACCTGCTGCTGGTGCGCAAGGACGGTGCGGGGAACGTGATGGTCGGGACTGCAAGCGACCTCGACTGGGAGGAAGCGACGGCACTCGGCTCGTATCTCGGCGGCCTCGCGGGTCGTGTCGCAGCGGGGGAAGCCGGTGCCGAGCGCGGCTCGATCATCGGCGCCGCGGAACTGGCGGACGGGCACGTGTTCGACGACGAGGACATCTTCCGGCTCACCGAGGCGCTTGGCGAGGACACGTCGGCATGCCTACTCCTGATGCAGCACACCTGGGCCAGGCCGCTCCTCGACGCGGTCGAGAATGCGGGAGGCCTGGAGCTGATGAATCAGTGGGTGCGGCCGGAGTCCGTGCTGGACATCAAGCCTTCCGCGCCGGCCGGCAGCTAGGCGTCGCATGGAGGGCCGGCACCGCGACGGAGACGGCCTCACGGGCAGGATCGGCCGGGCGGGAGCGGCAACGAGCCGGCTCGCGTTCCGGCCCGTCCGGGCAGTCGCGCTGGCGGGCAAGGACGCGCTCGCCGACGAGACGCAGCGCGCGATCGACGGCGTCCTCGCAGGCCCGCTCCCCGAGGCGATCGGCCGCTCGCTCGTCGAGCACCACGTCGTCGAGCGACTCCTGGCGAAGGCGCTCGAGACGAAGGCCGCACAGGCGGGGACGTCCACGGTCGCGAGGGAGCTCGCCGACGAGATCACGACAAGCCCCGCGTTCAAGCGTGCGCTGAAGAACGTCGTCGCGAGCCCCGAGATCCGCCAGGCACTCGAGCGGCAGACGGTCGGCTTCGGCGCCGACCTCGCGGACGCGGCGCGGCTGCGTGCCGAGAACGTCGACGAGAGGGTCGAGAGAGTGGTGCGGCGCAGGCTGCACAGGCCGCCTACCGATCCGGCTCCGCGTCGATATGCCGGCCTCGGGACACGGGCGACAGCCTTCGTCGTCGACGCCGTCGTCGCGAATTTCGTATTCCTCCTCCTCGGCGCGCTCGGCGGGCTCTTCGGCTCGCTCTTCGGTGCGCTCCGTCCGATGTGGATCGTCGACGCTCTCGCCGGGTCCGGATGGGTGCTCGTCGTTGCCGTCTACTTCGTCGGCTTCTGGAGCACGACCGGGCAGACGCCCGGCATGCGGACGATGGGATTGCGCGTGGCGGGCGCGTCGGGCGACGCGCCGTCGACAGGGAGATCCGTCGTGCGCCTCGCAGGGCTTGCGCTCGCGATCATCCCGATGTTCGCCGGCTTCATTCCCGTTCTCTTCGACGACCGGCGACGTGCGCTCCAGGACTATCTCGCCGGCACCACCGTCCTCAACGCGCCGAGATGACGCGCG